>CALDNT010000247.1 GCA_937915145.1 uncultured Reyranella sp. | reverse complement strand
GCCGACGATCCGTCCGGCAGGTGGGGTGGACCGAGGTGCGGGCAACGCATCCGAGGACTGAATTGTGACGGTCGTCTGCGGCCGCCCGAGGTGGGGCTGCAGGGTCAGATTCTGCTCGATGTCACAGGTGGGCGCTCAGCCTGTGTCACAACATTTGTCTCAACTTGGTGTGACACCTTTGGGTGTGACATCGGCGCGAGCCGGCGCCTAGCGCACCTTCGCCCTTGGATGGGCGTCGCGGTAGACCGCGGTGAGGCGGGCGGCGTCGACGTCGGTATAGCGCTGGGTGGTCGAGAGCGAGGCGTGGCCTAAAAGTTCCTGGATGGTGCGCAGGTCGCCGCCGGCGCCCAGCAGGTGGGTGGCGAAGGAATGACGCAGCGCATGCGGCGTCACGCTGTCGGCGAGCCCGAGGTGATGGCGGAGGTCGCGCACCCGCTTCTGCACGATGGCGGGATCCAGTGCGCCGCCGCGGGCGCCCATGAAGAAGGCGTGGTTGGGTTTGGCGGCCTTCAGCCAGGGGCAGGCGTCGCGATAGGCGACTATGGCTTCGAGGGCCTGCGGCAGCAGCGGCACCAGCCGGGTCTTGTTGCCCTTGCCGGTGATCGAGAGCGTGTCCTGGCCGGCCGCGAGCAGGCCCTCGACCGTCGCCTTGGTGAGGCTGAGCGCCTCGCCGATGCGCAGGCCGGCGCCATAGAGCAGCAGCAGCACCGCCTGGTCGCGCAGGTCGATCCAGGCGTCGCGTTCCTTTTCGGCCGGGTCAGCCTCGAGCAGTTCGCCCATGTCGCGTTCGGAGAGCGCCTTGGGCACCGAGCGCGGCAGCTTGGGCGTCTGGATGCTGCCGATGCTGGCGTTATGGGCAAGGCCGCGCCTGTCGAGGAAGCCGAAGAAGGAGCGCACCGAGGAAAAGGCCCGCGCCGTCGAACTGCGCGCCAGGCCCTGGTGCGCGCGTTCGGCCAGCCAGGCGCGGAATTCGGCCGGCTTCAGCCTGGCCAGCGCCTCCAGGGTGGGTGGGGCGCCGAGGTAGGTCGTCATGAAGCCGAGGAAGCCCGCGACATCGTGTTCGTAGGCGACCAGCGTGTGGGCGGCGAGCCGGCGTTCGCTTTTGAGCCAGTCGCGCCACGCCTGCTGGGCATCGGCCAGGCTCACGCCGGGGTCACTCCGGCAGGTCGAGCCAGGCGCGGATGGTGTTCTCCAGCACCTTGGACAGGAAGAACAGCAGCTCGGTCGCCATGTCGGGGCCGAAGGCTTCGGGCTCGCGGGCGCCGAAGCACATCACGCCGTCGGGCGAGTCGGCCGACACCTTGAGCCGCAGCAGCACGTCGGATTTCACGAAGCGCGAGACCTCGCCGAAGAAGGCGTCTTCGCCGGCAATGTGCGAGCGCAGGCGGGCGTGCTTGTCGGGTCCGATGGCGGCGTCGATGGCGCCCGGCGCCAGCACGTAGACGCCGCGCACCGGCACCCGCTTGGGGGCATCGGCGTTGGCCTCGATGGCAAGCGTGATGAAATCGACGTCGAGCAGCTCCGGCAACTCGTGCGTCACGACGTGGATCATCTTTTCGAAGGTGGTCGCCTGGATGATGCTGATCACCGCCGCCTGGATGCGGTTCTGGACGATCTGATTCTGCTTCGAATTGGCGATGATCTCGGTGCGCTCGTCCTTCAGCTTGTCGATCTCGCTGCGCAGGCGCCTGAGGATCGCCTGCTGCATGTCGATGACACCCGGCCCCTGGACGCGCGGTGTCAGGGCGAGTTCCTCGGCCAGTTCCGCGCGATCGGCGAAGAAGCTGGGGTGGGCCTTGAGATAGGCCACGACGTCGTCGGCGGTGATGACCTTCACCTGCCGCCCCGAGCCGTCGGGCGCTGGGACCGTGCCGTCGTTCGCCATGGGCCGCCCTTTCCGGTCAGAGGATCGATTGGCCTGTCTTGGCCCAATCGTCGAGGAACGCCTTGAGACCATTGTCGGTCAGCACGTGCTTGAAGAGCTGGCGCAGGATGTTGGGCGGCACGGTGGCGACATGGGCGCCGAGCTTGGCGGCCTGGACGACGTGCTGGGTGTGGCGCACCGAGGCCACCAGAACCTCGGTCTTGAAGTGCGGATATTGGCGATAGATCGTCATGATCTCGTCGATGAGATACATGCCGTCCTGGCCGATGTCGTCGAGGCGGCCGACGAAGGGCGAGACGAACGAGGCGCCGGCCTTGGCCGCCAGCAGCGCCTGGGCGGCCGAGAAGCACAGGGTGACGTTCACCATCGTGCCTTCGGAGGTGAGCACCTTGCAGGTCTTCAGCCCGTCGGGCGTGAGCGGCACCTTCACGGTGACGTTTCTGGCCAGCTTGGCGAGCTTGCGGCCCTCCTCAAGCATCTTCTTGTGCTCGACGGCGGTCACTTCGGCGCTGACCGGACCGGGGACCACGGCGCAGATTTCCTTGATGACGTCCAGCATCGGCCGCCCCGCCTTCATGATCAGGGACGGATTGGTCGTCACGCCGTCGAGCAGTCCGGAGGCCGCCAGATCCTTGATCTCGGCGACATCGGCGGTATCGACGAAGAACTTCATATAAACTACCTCAATGGCCAGTGGTTCGGACGCGCACGCCACCACAATTTCTAGCGATTCCCCCTCGGAGCCACAAGCCGACGAGGCTGTTTCCGCACGCCCCGGACCGGTGGAAAACACCGCGCTCCGAACGGTGAAAGTGCTGCTGCCGCTGCCTCTGGCCGACGTTTACGACTATCGGGTGCCGCAGGAAATGAATGTGACGGCGGGCCACTTTGTCGTGGTGCCGCTGGGCAAGCGCGAGACTGTCGGCGTCGTCTGGGGCGAGGGTGCGGGCGAAGTGGCGCGGGAAAAACTGCGCGATATCGTCGAAATCCTTCCGGCGCTGCCGATGGCCGATGCCTTGCGCCGGTTCGTCGACTGGGTGGCGGCCTATACCCTGTCGCCGCCGGGCGCGGTGCTGCGCATGGCCATGAGCGTGCCCTCGGCGCTGGAGGCCCCCAGGACCGAGATCATCTACCGGCCTGCCGGCACCTCCGGCGACGCGGCGCTGAAACTCACTTCTGCCCGGCGGCGGGTACTGGAGGCCCTCAGGGACGGACCGGCGATGGCGGCGGCCGAACTCGCCCATCTTGCCGGCGTCGGCACCTCGGTCGTCAAGACCATGGCGGCGATTGGCCTGCTCGAACCGGTCGAGCGCACCCTGCGCCGGGCCTTCCCACGGCCCGACGGCGAGCGGCCCGGCCCGAGCCTCTCGCCCGAACAGGCCAGCGCGGCCGAGGCGTTGGTCGCGAAGGTGAAGGCGGACATCTTCTCCGCCACCCTGCTTGACGGCGTGCCGGGCGCGGGCAAGACCGAGGTCTATTTCGAGGCGGTCGCCGCGGCGCTGGCCGCCGGCCGGCAGGTGCTGGTGCTGCTGCCGGAGATCGCGCTTACGGCGCAGTGGCTGAAGCGCTTCGAGGACCGGTTCGGTGCGCCGCCGGCACCGTGGCATTCCGGCCTGACCGGCCTCGAACGCCGCGAGACCTGGCGGGCCATCTCGGAGGGCAGGGTGGGGGTCGTGGTCGGCGCCCGTTCGGCCTTGTTCCTGCCGTTCGCGAGGCTTGGCCTGATCGTGGTCGACGAAGAGCACGACGGGTCGTTCAAGCAGGACGAGGGCGTCACCTACAACGCCCGCGACATGGCGGTGGTGCGCGCCCGGCTGGTCGCTGCACCGGTCGTGCTGGCCTCGGCGACCCCCTCGCTCGAAAGTGTCGTCAATGTTGCGTCGGGACGCTACGGCGCCTTGCATCTGCCGGGGCGCCACGGCGGCCAGCAACTGGCCCGGTTGACGCCGGTCGATCTACGGCGCGAGCCGCCGGCGCGCGGACGCTGGCTGTCGCCGCCGGTGGTCGAGGCCATGAAACAGACCCTGGCGGCCGGCGAGCAGGTGCTGCTCTTCCTCAATCGCCGGGGCTATGCGCCGCTCACGCTCTGCCGCGCCTGTGGCCATGGGCTCGAATGCCCGCAATGTTCGGCCTGGCTGGTCGAGCACCGGTTCCGCCGCACCCTGGTGTGCCATCACTGCGGCTATTCGGAGCCGCCGGCCCACGCCTGCAAGTATTGCGGCGCAGTCGACCAGTTCGTTGCCTGCGGTCCAGGTGTCGAGCGGCTGGCCGAAGAAGCGCTGGAGCTTTTCCCCGAGGCGCGCCTCGAACAATTCACGTCGGACTCGCTGATGAGTCGGGACGAGGCGTCGGCCGCGGTCGACCGCATGATCGCGGGCGAGATCGATATCCTGATCGGCACGCAAATGGCGGCCAAGGGCCATCACTTCCCCAATCTCACCCTGGTTGCCGTGGTCGATGCGGACCTGGGCCTGAACGGCGGCGACCTGCGCGCTGCCGAACGCACTTTCCAGCTCCTTTACCAGGTGGCGGGCCGCGCCGGGCGCGAGGACCGGCCGGGCCGGGCGCTGGTGCAGACTCATATGCCCGAGCATCCGGTGATGCAGGCGCTGGTCTCAGGAGACCGCGACCGCTTCGTGGCGGCGGAGCTTGCCGATCGCGCGGCGGCAGGCATGCCGCCTTATGGGCGCCTCGCCTCGTTGATCGTGTCGGGACCCGACCCCGCGGCGGTCGATGGCGTGTGCTCGGCCCTGGCGCGCCGGGCACCGCAGCAGCCCGGCGTGACCGTGCTGGGGCCCTCGACGGCGCCGCTGGCACTGTTGCGCGGCCGCCATCGCCGCCGCTTCCTGATGAAGGCGCCGCGGGAGACCGCCTTGCAGCCGCTGTTGCATGGCTGGCTGGAGCGGATCGGACTGCCCGGATCCGTGCGACTGCAGGTCGATGTCGACCCCTATTCCTTCCTGTGACACGACGGGCCTGTGACACGACGCGCCAAAAAACCGCGGTAATACAGGCCTTTGGCAATCTTGCGCGTGGGAAAACCGCATGGTAGCAACGCGCGCTTTTCCGGGGTGGGGCGATCGGCAGCGCAGCACGTTCTCCTGGGAAAAGTCCCGTCGGAACAATAACTTGCCGGCCGGACGCAACGGTACCTGGAGAGGCTCTGAACGTGTCAACCGCTACCTCTGCCACGACCGGCGTTGCCGGCCGCTACGCCAGCGCCCTTTTTGAGCTGGCGGACAATGCCAAGTCGCTCGACCAGGTCGCTCAGGATCTCGGCACGTTCCGCAAGATGGTCGGCGAAAGCGCCGACCTTGCCCGTGTCATCGCCAGCCCGGTGATCGGCCGTCCGCTTCAGGGCAAAGCGCTGTTGGCCGTACTCGACGCCGCCGGCATCGCCGGCCTCACCCGCAACTTCATCGGCACCGTGGCGGCCAACGGCCGTGCCCGCGAGCTGGTGGCGATGGCGACAGCCTTCCTGGCCGAACTGGCGAGCCGCCGCGGCGAGACCACCGTGGCCGTCACCTCGGCCGTGCCGCTTACGCCGGCCCAGCTTCAGCAGCTCACCGACACGCTTCGCGGCGTGCTGGGCAGCGCCAAGGTTTCCATCGACGCGCGCGTCGAGCCCGACATTCTCGGCGGTCTGGTCGTGAAGGTCGGTTCGCGCCTGTTCGATTCATCCATCCGCAGCAAGCTGCAGCGTTTGCAGCTTGCCATGAAGGGAGTTGCCTAAATGGATATCCGCGCCGCCGAAATCTCGGCCATTCTGAAGCAGCAGATCGCCAACTTCGGCACCGAGGCCGAAGTGGCCGAGGTCGGCCAGGTCCTCTCGGTCGGTGACGGCATCGCCCGCGTCTACGGCCTCGACAGCGTCAAGGCCGGCGAGATGGTCGAGTTCCCCGGCGGCATCAAGGGCATGGCGCTCAACCTCGAGAGCGACAACGTCGGCGTCGTGATCTTCGGCGAAGACCGCACGATCCGCGAAGGCGACCTCGTCAAGCGCACCGGCACCATCGTCGACGTTCCGGTCGGCAAGGGGCTGCTCGGTCGCGTGGTCGACGGTCTCGGCAACCCGATCGACGGCAAGGGCCCGTTGGCAACGACCGAACGCAAGCTGGTCGAGGTCAAGGCACCCGGCATCATTCCGCGCAAGTCGGTGAACGAGCCGATGCAGACCGGTCTCAAGGCGATCGATTCGCTGGTTCCGGTTGGCCGCGGCCAGCGCGAGCTGATCATCGGTGATCGCCAGACCGGCAAGACCGCCGTCGCCATCGATACCTTCCTCAACCAGAAATCGATCAACAAGGGCACCGACGAGAGTCGCAAGCTCTATTGCGTCTACGTCGCCATCGGCCAGAAGCGCTCGACTGTCGCGCAGATCGTGAAGACGCTCGAAGACAACGGCGCGCTGGAATACTCCATCGTTGTTGCCGCCACCGCGTCCGATCCGGCGCCGATGCAGTTCCTGGCGCCTTACACCGGCTGTGCCATGGGCGAATACTTCCGCGACAACGGCATGCATGCCGTGATCGTGTATGACGATCTTTCCAAGCAGGCTGTGTCGTACCGCCAGATGTCGCTGCTGCTGCGCCGCCCGCCGGGCCGCGAAGCCTACCCCGGCGACGTGTTCTATCTTCACTCGCGCCTGCTCGAGCGTGCCGCCAAGCTGAACGAAAAAAACGGCTCAGGGTCGCTGACGGCACTGCCGATCATCGAGACGCAGGCCGGCGACGTTTCGGCATACATCCCGACCAACGTGATCTCGATCACCGACGGCCAGATCTTCCTCGAGACCGAGCTGTTCTATCAGGGCATCCGTCCTGCCATTAACGTCGGCCTGTCGGTCAGCCGCGTCGGCTCGGCCGCGCAGATCAAGGCGATGAAGCAGGTCGCCGGCACCATCAAGCTCGAACTGGCGCAGTATCGCGAAATGGCGGCCTTCGCCCAGTTCGCCTCCGACCTCGACGCCTCGACCCAGCGCCTGCTGGCGCGCGGTCAGCGCCTCACCGAGCTGCTGAAGCAGGGCCAGTACGTGCCGATGGTGATCGAAGAGCAGGTCGTATCGCTCTATTGCGGCACTCGCGGCTTCCTCGACACGCTGCCGGTGGCGCGGGTCGGCGAATTCGAGCGTCAGGTGCTCGATACCTTGCGTGCCGAAGGTTCGATCCTTGCCTCGATCCGCGACAAGCGCGAGATCACCAAGGAGACCGACGACAAGCTGAAGGCGTTCCTCGCCGACTTCGTCAAGAAGTTCGCCTAAGCCTTCGCAGGTTTTCGATGCCCAGTCTCAAAACCTACCGCCTCAGGATCCGCAGCGTTCAATCGACGCAGAAGATCACCAAGGCCATGAAGATGGTCGCCGCGGCCAAGCTGCGGCGTGCCCAGGAGCAGGCCACCGCTGCGCGGCCCTATGCCGAAGCCATGGACAAGATCCTGGCGTCGCTGGGACAGAGCTTCAAGGGTGGCACCGGTCCGCGTCTGCTGGCCGGCACTGGCGCCGACAAGGTCCATCTGTTGATCGTCGCCACTGGCGATCGCGGCCTGTGCGGTGCCTTCAACAGCTCGATCGTACGCGAGGCACGGCGCAATATCCGCGCGCTGTTGGCCGAGGGCAAGACGGTCAAGATCATGTGCGTCGGCCGCAAGGGCCGCGAGCAGCTGCGCCGCGACTATAGCGGCCTCATCGTCGAGACGATTACCGACCTCGGCCGTCCCCGGTTGTCGTTTGCCGACGCCCAGAAGGTGACGGCGCGGATCATGGAGATGTTCGCGGCAGGTGATTTCGACGTCGCTTCGGTGGTCTTCAACCGCTTCAAGTCGGCGATGACCCAGACTGTGACGCGCCAGCAGCTCATTCCGCCACCGACTCCCGAGGCCGGTGAGACGGCGGCACCCGCCACGATGGGCGGCGCGGTCTACGAGTTCGAGCCCGACGAGGCCGAGATTCTGGCCGACCTGCTGCCGCGCAATCTCACCGTCCAGATTTTTCGTGTGCTGCTGGAGAATGCAGCAAGCTTCTACGGCTCGCAGATGACGGCAATGGACAGTGCCGCACGCAACGCCGGCGACGTGATCAAGAAACTGACGCTGCAGATGAACCGCTCGCGTCAGGCCTCCATCACCAAGGAACTCATCGAGATCATCTCGGGCGCCGAGGCCGTCTAGGCCGCGCGCTGACAGCAATCGAAGGAAAGGGATCCGTCTCATGGCCACCAACAACATCGGCACGATCACCCAGATCACGGGCGCGGTCGTCGACGTGCGCTTCGACGCCGATCTGCCGCACATTCTGAATGCGCTGCACGTCAACGCCGATGGCCGTCTGATCGTGCTCGAGGTCGCCCAGCACCTGGGTGAGTCCGAGGTTCGCACCATCGCCATGGACACCACCGACGGCTTGGTGCGCGGCGAGAAGGCGGTCGACACCGGCTCCCCGATCCAGATGCCGGTCGGCCCCGAGACGCTCGGTCGTATCCTGAACGTCATCGGCGAGCCGGTCGACGAGCGCGGCCCGGTCGGCAACAAGCAGACCCTGCCGATCCATCGCAGTGCTCCCGATTTCGTCGAGCAGTCGACGGAAGCGCAGATCCTGATTACCGGCATCAAGGTCATCGACCTGCTCGCGCCCTACGCCAAGGGCGGTAAGATCGGCCTGTTCGGCGGTGCCGGCGTCGGCAAGACCGTGACGATCATGGAGCTGATCAACAATGTCGCGAAGGCGCACGGTGGCGTCTCGGTGTTCGCCGGCGTCGGCGAACGCACCCGTGAGGGCAACGACCTCTATCACGAGATGATCGAGGGCGGCGTCATCAAGCTCGACGGTCCGGGCTCGAAGGTGGCGCTGGTCTATGGCCAGATGAACGAGCCGCCGGGTGCCCGTGCCCGCGTTGGCCTGTCGGGCCTCACCGTCGCCGAGTACTTCCGCGACGTCGAAGGCCAGGACGTGCTGTTCTTCGTCGACAATATCTTCCGCTTCACCCAGGCCGGCTCCGAAGTGTCGGCACTGCTCGGCCGTATCCCGTCGGCGGTGGGCTATCAGCCGACGCTGTCGACCGACATGGGCGCTCTGCAGGAGCGCATCACCTCGACCAAGAAGGGCTCGATCACGTCGGTGCAGGCGATTTACGTGCCCGCCGACGATTTGACCGATCCGGCGCCGGCCACCTCGTTCGCCCACTTGGATGCGACCACGGTGCTCAGCCGCTCGATCGCCGAGCAGGCGATCTTCCCGGCGGTCGATCCGCTCGACTCGACGTCGCGCATGCTCGACCCACGCATCGTCGGTGAGGAACACTACGACGTGGCGCGCTCGGTGCAGCGCGTGCTGCAGCAGTACAAGTCGCTGCAGGACATCATCGCCATCCTGGGCATGGATGAGCTCTCGGAAGAGGACAAGCTGGTCGTGACTCGCGCCCGCAAGATCCAGCGGTTCCTCAGCCAGCCGTTCCACGTCGCCGAAGTCTTTACCGGCACGCCGGGCGTGTTCGTGAAGCTTGAGGACACAATCAAGGCATTCAAGGCTATCGTGGCAGGCGAGTATGACGACCTGCCGGAGTCGGCCTTCTATATGGTCGGCACGATCGACGAGGCCGTCGCCAAGGCCAAGAAGCTCGCGGCCGAGGCGGCCTGAGCCGATGGCCAAGGTCTCATTCCGGCTGGTCATGCCCGAACGCGAGCTGCTCGCGACGGAAGCCGACATGGTCGTGGTCCCAGGCACCGAGGGTGACTTCGGCGTCCTGCCCAACCACGCCCCGTTGATCTCTACGGTCCGTCCGGGCGTGCTTGAGGTGTTCCAGGGTGGCAAGGCCGAGCAGCGGTTCCTGGTGGTCGGCGGCTTTGCCGAGGTGACGCCGGAGCGCTGTACGGTATTGGCCGATGAGGCCTTGCCGTTCGAGACGGTGACGCCGGAGCAGCTTGCCGAGCGCGAGCGCGCGGCCGAACGTGAGCTGATGGACGCCTCGGGCGACGCCGAAAAGGCCATCGCGGGGAAAAATCTGTCCGTTGCCAAGGACTTACGGCGGGCACAGGCCTATTACGCCAGCCGCTGACGGCCTGCGGTCCACGCAATTTTCTTTCCAGATGTGCGCTGACCGGCCCTTGAAGGCCGCGCCGTGGGCGGCTCTATTACGCTTACGCGACAGGCTGCCAGGGGTTCTCGATCATGGGTAACTGGACACTCGAGTCGATCGCCTGGGATCGCTTCGATGCATCGAAGGTCGATCCGGAGATTCTGCGTAACATCAAGGCTGCGGCCCTGGTAGAGCGCAACGGCGGCGACTACGGCATCTACCTCGAAAGGGTCTTCGCAGACGATCCACCGTTCCTGGAGGCGATCCGGATTTGGGTGGCCGAAGAAGTCCAGCACGGCATGGCACTCGGCCGATGGGCGCAGCTTGCCGACCTGGCGTGGGATTTCGACAGCGCGTTCGCGCGCTTTCGTGACGGCTACAAGCTTCCGCTCGATGCCACCAGTTCGGTGCGCGGCAGCCAGGCTGGCGAGATGATGGCCCGCTGCATCGTCGAGACCGGCACCAGCTCCTACTATAGCGCGCTCAAGGACGCGACCGAGGAGCCCGTGTTGAAGCAGGTTTGCGGCCGGATCGCCGCCGACGAATTTCGCCACTACAAGCTCTTCTACACTCATCTGCGCCGGTGCCTGCAGCGCGACCGCCTCGGTCTGTGGGGCCGGCTGCGTATCGGCTGGGGCCGATTGGCGGAGAGCGAAGACGATGAGCTGGCCTACGCCTACTTTGCTGCAAACGAGTCTGCGGATTCGATCTACGATCGAAAGCGCTATATGCAAGCCTACGCCCGGCGTGCCTATCCGCTCTATCGTCAGACCCATGTGCAGCGGGCCATCGCCATGGTGCTGAAGGCCATCGGGCTTCAGCCTCAGGGTTGGCTGAACAGTCTACTGACCCGCGCCGGACTCTGGTTCATCCGTCGTAATGCTGCCCGTCTCGCCGCATCGGGCGCATAGCTCTTTACTCCACCAGGTCGGCGAATTCCTTCAGAACGGCGTCATAGACCGGCCGCTTGAACGGTACGATCAGGGACAGAAGCTCGCGCGCCGGCACCCATCGCCACGCAGTGAACTCCCGGTCGTGTGCATCGACGTCGATGTCAGAATCGTTCCCGGTGAAGGCGAGCGCAAACCATTTCTGCGCCTGACCGCGCCACCGCCCTCTCCAGTGGGATGGCCGCTGTTCTTCCGGCACATCGTAGGCAATCCATTCGCGGCTCTCGCGCAACAGTAACGCCTTGGCCGTGCCGACTTCCTCCCAAAGTTCCCGGCCAGCCGCCTCCAGAGGCGTTTCGCCGCGATCGATGCCGCCCTGGGGCATCTGCCAGGCATCCGGCTGCCTGGCCCGCTGGCCGACGAATACCCGGCGGTCGGCGGCGATCAGCATCAGACCGACGTTGGTGCGGTAGGCGGAAGGAGGCCGGTTCGTCACGGCAGGAGCTGCGCCGGCTGGGCGCGAACCCGCGCCATGCAGGCGTCGCGGCACTCGAAGTGGCCAATCACGGGAACCAGGGAAATGTCCGGTCGCGCCGCGGCCTGCTTGTGCCACGCCACGATGGCGTCGATCGCCCCATCATCCGGCTGCACGACCCCCAACGCATGCCGCGGCGCCTGGCCGGGTGCGGTTTCCGCGACCCACGCCGCCAGCCGTCCGAGATTTCCGGTGACGCCTTCGCTGGCAAGTTCGTAGTCAAGGATATCGGCGCTGCGCGCATAGCCCGCGCCCATCTCGATCGCCAGATGGTGGAGGACCGAGGTATCGGGTCCCGGATTGATCTCGACCACCGCGAGGCCGCGGTCGGCGACTTCCCGGACCAGCGGCCGCGCCGTGGGGTCAGATTGCGAGACCGGCCCCGGAGAGCGGACGACGACTCCGACGTAGCCTTCGCCGCGGGCCAACGCCGTGCGCAGCCGACGCAGATTCTCGGGAGCGTCGGCCGAGGTTTCGATTGGCCGGATGCCGCGTTCGGCGAGGCCGCTCGGGTCTTCGACCGGAAGCATGAGATAGGTTTCGTGGCCGCGGTCACGCGCCTGCCGCAGCCGGCGCGGCAGCTCGGGCGTGCTTGGCAGGAAGGCCAGGCTCACCTCACCCGGCAGGTCTTCAATGGCGCGCTGCATGAGTGGCTCGTCGGCGCCGACATTGATCATCATCAACCCGATGCGGGCGGGCGGTCCCGCCGGGTCGAAGCGCCGGGAATTGGCGATCCATGGCATCCAGCCGCTGGGTGAGATGCGTGGCAAACGAAGCCCCTCGGCGGTCACTTCGATCATACCAGCTGCTTCGGCTGCCGGCAGGTTACGAAAGTCCACCGGCGGCAGCTTGGACGGCACTTTCAGCGAGGCGGCCTTGTACCGTGGTGCGGCCGGCGGATCGGGCATCGCGGCCACGGTGGATGCGGCTGCGCTTGGGGTTTCGCTGCCGGTACCGAACACCAGCAAGGCCGACGCGACGATCAGCGCGACGACGAGCATGTAGGCGGCAATCAGGCCTCTAGGCGCCCGTTGCGTTTTTCCTTGTCGGCCGATGGTTGCCACGGCGTCATCCCGCCGCCGGCTGCCTAGTTGCCGCGGTTGCTATAGAGCGAAATGCCGCGGATCAGGTCAGCCGCGCGCAACAGTTGGTAGTCGCTCACCGCTTCCTTCGGCGGTTCGTCAGGGTCTCCCGCCGACGGCGTCGTGGTTTGGCTGGCGGCAGGCTTGTCGTCTTTCTTGTCGGCAGGCTTGTCGTCCTTCTTGGCTTCGGGTTTCGCGCTTCCCGGCTTGTCGTTCGGATTGGTGATGGAGCCGCGCAGGTTCTCCTCGCGGAAGCCCGAGCGCTGCTGGATCGTCTCGATTTTGGCGGGCTCGACCTCGATGTCGGGCTTGATGCCCTCCTTCTGAATCGAGCGACCCGACGGCGTGAAATAAAGTGCTGTCGTGAGCCGGATCGCGCCACCACCCGTGACCTGCATGATCGTCTGCACCGATCCTTTGCCGAAGGTCCGGGTGCCGAGAATGATCGCGCGCTTATGGTCCTGCAGGGCGCCGGCCACGATCTCGGATGCCGATGCCGAACCACCGTTCACCAGCACGACGATCGGCAGGCCGCCCGTGATATCGCCCGGCTTGGCGTTCCAGCGCTGAACATCCTCGTTCTTGCGCGCCTTGACGGAAACGATCTCGCCTTTTTCGATGAAGGCGTCGGACATGGCGATCGCCTGATCGAGCAGGCCGCCGGGATTGTTGCGCAGATCGAGGACATAGCCCTTGAGCTTGCTTCCTGCTTCTTTCTTGAGCTTCTCGACGGCCTCGAGCACGCCCTTGGTGCTCTGCTCGGTGAAGGAGGTGACGCGGATGTAGCCGATGTCACCGCCTTCGAGGCGGAAGCGTACCGGCTTTACCTTGATGGTTTCGCGCGTCAGCGAAACGTCGAACGGATCCTTGCCGGCGCGGCGAATGGAAATCTTGATCGGCGCGCCGACCTTGCCGCGCATCTTTTCGACGGCCTCCTGGAGCGTCAGTCCCTGTACCGGCTGGCCGTCGAGCGCGAAGATCAGATCGCCCGGCAGAATGCCGGCCTTGGAGGCGGGTGTGTCGTCGATCGGCGACACGACCTTGATGACGCCATTCTCCATCGTGACCTCGATACCAAGGCCACCGAACTCGCCCTTGGTCTGGACCTGCATGTCCTTGTAGGCCTTGGGGGTCATGTAGCTTGAATGTGGATCGAGGGCCGACAGCATGCCGTTGATGGCATTTTCGATCAGCGTCTTCTCGTCGGCCGGCTCGACGTAGTCGCGGCGGACCCGCTCCAGCACGTCGCCGAACAGGTTGAGCTGCTGATAGAGTTCGCTCTTGTCGCTGCTCGCCGCCTTGGGGGAGGCCTTGTCTTGCGACCAGGCCGGCAGGGCGACGGGAACGGCCAGGAAGGCCAGGATCGCGGCGGTGGAGGCGATGCGCAAACGGGTCATTTGGGTGCTTTCACGGAAGGCTGCCGGGCCCTGCTGGCCAGGCAATTCGAGGTTTCGAGCGCGGGGGCGAGGATACAGGTCGGTCTTTGGCAGGATCAAGGCGCCACCGGTTCACGGGGCTTCACAAATCAGGCGGAGGCTGCGGCTGCTGCGCGCGGGGCGGCGAGAACGGCTGGCCGCCGGGCCTCGGAAATCAGCGATTTTCCGGTCATTTCCCGTGGCTGCGGCACGCCCATCAGAGCCAACATCGTGGGCGCGACATCGGCCAGTTTGCCGTCGGCCAGCGAGCGGACGCCGGCCGGTGCGTTGAACAGCAGTGCGGGCACGCGATTCAACGTGTGCTGGGTGTGCTTTTGGTGGGACGTTTCGTCGAACATCTGCTCAGCATTGCCATGGTCGGCCGTGACCAACAGGACGCCGCCCGCCGTCTTGACCGCCGCCATGAGCCTGCCGAGGCAGGTGTCGACTGCCTCCACCGCCTTCATGGCTGCTGCTAGGTCGCCGGTGTGGCCGACCATGTCGGTGTTGGCATAATTCACAACGATCAGGTCGAAACTGCCCGAGCCGATGGCCTCTACCAGCCTGTCGGTTACCTCGGGCGCGCTCATCTCGGGCTTCAGGTCGTAGGTCTGGACCTTGGGCGAGGGCACGAGAATGCGCTCCTCGCCGTCGAATGCGCGCTCCTCGCCGCCGTTGAAGAAGAACGTGACATGCGCGTACTTCTCCGTCTCGGCGATCCGCAATTGCTTGAGACCGGCTTTCGAAATCGTTTCGCCGAGCCCCATGCTGATCGCTTCGGGCGGGAACAAGGCCTTCAGGAACGGATTGAGGGCGGCCGAATACTCGACCATGCCGAGGGCGGCTGCGAACTTCACCTGCCGAGGGCGTTTAAAGCCGTCAAAAAGAGGATCGAGCAGTGCCGTCAGGATCTCGCGGGCGCGATCGGAACGGTAGTTGAACATCAGGACGCCGTCGCCGTCCTTCATGCCCTTGTAGTCCGCGATGGCCGTCGGTTTCACGAACTCGTCGTCGAGGCCGGCGGCGTAGCCCTTGTCGACCGCCTCTCTGGGCGTCCCCGCGGCCTCGCCCCGGCCATCGATCATGGCGTCATAGGCAAGCGCAACGCGATCCCAGCGCTTGTCGCGATCCATGGCATAGAAGCGCCCGGAGACCATCGCGAAGCGGATCGGGAGGCCGGACTTGAGGCCTGCTTCAACGTGCGCAATGCAGTCGAGCGCGCTGCGCGGCGGCATGTCGCGACCGTCGAGGAAGGCGTGGATCGCCACCGGCACGCCGGCGCCGGCAATCAGGTTGGCGAGCACGATCAGGTGGTCCTGATGCGCATGCACGCCGCCCGGCGAGGCGAGGCCCATCAGATGGCAGGTGCCGCCCGTACCCTTCAGCCTGGCGATGAAGTCGGTGAGCTTCCGGTTCGTGGCGAGAGATCCGTCCTCGATGGCACTGTCGATGCGCGGCAGGTCGGGCACCGCGACGCGACCGGCGCCGAGATTCATGTGGCCAACCTCGGAATTCCCCATTTGGCCCTTCGGCAATCCGACGAAGGTCTCCGATGCGTCGATCAACGCCTGCGGGCAGGTCTCGACCAGATGGTTGTAGTTCGGTTTGTGCGCGCTGAGGATGGCGTTGTACGGGCGGTCGGGGCGGTGGCCCCAACCATCGAGGATGCACAGGACGGCTGGCCGGGGGGGCGCGGAAGCGGACATCAGGAAGGCATGCCGGTGCGCAGTCGCTCGAGTTCGACCGCGTTGAACTTGTTGGGGCAGTTGAGTTCGCGCGGATCGGTGTTGGGATTCTGGTCCGGGACCTCGATGGCGCAGAAAACGAACTCGCCGCGGGGTTCGCCGTCGATACTGATGTCGTAGGTATAGGTTCCCGGCGGGTCTCCAGGAATGATGCACCACGAGCGCTGCAGCACACCGTCCTGCACGGTTTCCAGCATTCGGGTCGTCGCTCGGGTCTTGTCGGCACTGACTTCGGTCTCGGGGCCGGCGATCACCTGCTCGGCCGGCTGGGAGGTCGTCAGCACCTCCTTCAGCGACACGACGCGATTGGGGCCACCAAGATACATCCGCCAGCCAAAGCAGGCGCGGTTGAACAGCAGCGGAATGGCATTGGTCTCGTAATGGCGCTGCTTGCCGTCGTCGCCGGCGATCGACACATAAGGGATGTTGCGCACAGGCTTCGTCGCCGGCTTCCCGGGCGGTGCGATCTGAGCCAGGGCCGCGGCGGAAACCGCAGCCAGGGCGAGGACGGTGAAGGCGGCGGCCGGCCATCGGGAACGAGTGCGCATGGGTAGCAATGTAGCTCTGCTTTTTCGTCAGAACAGAGGCAAATTGAGTGCCTTTTCAGGCCCGATGATAGGGATGTCCGGCGAGGAGCTGCTGGGCGCGGTAGATCTGCTCGGCCAGCATTGCGCGGGCCAGCAGGTGCGGCCAGGTCATGGCGCCGAAGGAAAGCACCAGGGAAGCCCGCTTCAGCAGCGATTCAGTGTGTCCATCGGCGCCGCCGATCAGGAAAGCGACGTCCGACATCGCCTCGTCGCGCCAGCGTGTCAGGCGGCCGGCGAAGGCTTCGCTGTCCAGCACCTTGCCGCGGCGGTCAAGCGCCACCAGCACTGCTTTGGCGGGGACCGCTTCCAGAAGAAGCTCACCTTCGCGAAGAATGAGCGAGGCTGGCGGCAGTTTGCGCTTTTCCTCGAGTTCCCGCAGTACCAGCGGCCAGCGAATTCGGGCGGCATAATGCTCGTAGAGATCGCGCTCCGGTCCGCGGGCGGCGCGGCCGATGGCGGCGATCGTCAGTTTCACGCCAGTTTCTTGGGCCGCCGCGGGCGGGCAGGCCTGGCGGCTTTCACTTTTACCGGCTTGGGCTCGGCGGCCTCTTCTTCCAGCGCCCACATTTTCTCGAGTCCATAGAAGGTCCGTGGCTCGGGTCGGAAGATGTGGACCACGACGTCGCCGCCGTCGACTAGCACCCAGTCGCCGGTCTGCTTGCCTTCGACGGGGATGTAGCCGTGGCCGGCCTGCTTCATTCGGTCCGCGAGATGCTCGGCGATGGCCACGACCTGGCGGGTCGAGCGGCCGGAGGCGATCACCATGTAGTCGGCGAAAGCGGATTTGCCCTTGAGGTCGATGACGACGACGTCCTCGGCCTTGTCTTCTTCCAGCGAGTGGCGGGCAAGTGCCAGCAGGGCATTGGAGGCCTTGCTCCGATCGGGAAGCTGGCGGATCTGGTCGGAGATGGTGTTTCCTTTCGTCTGGGTCCGGCGTGGATTGCCGGCGCGGATCGCCGTGGCCGAATGGCTGTCCAGTCGGCTGGGGATAAAGCACCAGGCCGGAGGTGCGCAAGAGGCGAGGCTGCGGGCCTGCTCGGCCGGCAGCCGATGGCGGGCAAAGGCGCGAGGGGCCGGCGAGAGCAGGGCGGGGTAACTCCAGCCCGGGCGGGCGAAGGCGGCGATCGGGATCGCCGCGAACAGATCGCGCCAGCCCAGCCAGTGGACGAGTTGCGGCAGGATGTCGGCGCCCATCAGCCAGACGAATTTGGCATGCGGGAAATGCCGGCGCAGCGCCCGGACCGTGTCCAGGGTATAGCGCGTGCCGAGCAGCAGTTCGGGTGCACCGACGCGGATGCGCCGGCTGCCGGCGACCTGACGGGCTCGTGCCACCCGGCTCGCCAGCGGCTCCATTCCGTCGTTGCTTTTCAGGGGGTTCTGCGGCGAGACCAGCCACCACACCTCGTCGAGACCGAGCCGCCTCAGCGCCTCGCGGCTGAGATGGCGGTGACCGTCGTGGGCCGGGTTGAACGAACCGCCCAGCAGGCCGATCCGGCGGGTCGTATCGCGGGGCACGCCCGGCATCGGATGGTATGCCGCCATCACGGGCGCAGGGTACCCTGTCCGCGCACGATGTTCTTGTAGGTGGTGAGCTCGACCAACCCGACCGGCCCGCGGGCATGCATGCGATTGGTCGAAATCCCGATCTCCGCCCCCAGGCCGAATTCCGCGCCATCGGCAAACTGCGTGCTGGCGTTGTGCATGACGATGGCACTGTCGACGCCATCGAGGAACCGTCCGGCGGTCGTTTCGTTGGCGGTGACGATCGTCTCGGTGTGTTGGCTGCCCCAGCGGGCGATGTGGCCGATCGCGCCCTCGACGCCGTCGACCGTCGCCACGGAAATGATCGGCGCCAGATATTCGGTTCGCCAATCCTTGTCGGTGGCGGGAAGTGCCTCGGGATCGCGCTGGCGCACGTCGGCATCGCCACGCACTTCGCAGCCGAGTTCGTGCAGTCTGGCCAGCACCGGCATCAGATGGGTGTCGAGCGCCGCGCGGTCGATCAGCAGGGTTTCCGCAGCGCCGCAGACGCTGACGCGGCGCATCTTGGCGTTGGCGACCAGATCGCGCGCCATGACGACGTCGGCATCGCGATCGACATAGACGTGGCAGATGCCATCGTAGTGGCGCAGTACCGGCACCCGGCTCTCTTCGGTCACGCGGTCGATCAGCGAGCGGCCGCCGCGCGGTACGATGAGGTCGAGCCAGCCGGTCGCGCGCAGCATCTCGCCGACCGCGGCACGGTCGGTGGTCGGCACGAGCTGCACGCAATCCTCGGGCAGGCCGGCCGTGGCGAGCGCCCGGCGCAGCAATTCGACGATGGCGCGCGACGAATGAAAACTGTCGGAACCGCCGCGCAGCACCACGACATTGCCGGACTTGACGCAAAGTGCGCCGGCGTCGGCCGTGACGTTGGGGCGGGCCTCGTAGATCACGCCGATGATGCCGATCGGCACGCGCACGCGGCTGATGACCAGCCCGTTCGGCCGGGTCCACTCCTCGATTCGGGCACCCACCGGATCGGGCAGCGCCGCAATGTCGTCCAGCCCCCTGGCCATGCCGTCGATGCGCGCGTCGTCCAGCAACAGGCGGTCCTGCAGCGCAGCGCTCATGCCCGCCGCCCGCGCCGCGGCGATATCGCGGCTGTTGGCGGCGAGAATTGCCGTCCGCTCGCTTCGGATCAGGCGCGCGGCTTCGGCGAGAGACTGGTTCTTGGTCGCGGTCGTGGCGTTGCGCAGCGCAACGGCTGCGGCCTTTGCGCGATGGCCAATCCTGGCCATGATCGCGGCGGTATCTTCGGCAGGCTGCGTTTGAACCTTCATCGGCCGCTCCAGTATAGCCCCAGCGCCCGCTACTCGACCACGAGGTCGTCGCGGTGGACCATCTCGTCGCGGCCGCGGAATCCCAGAAGTCGCTCGATCTCCACGCTCTTGCGTCCGGCGATGCGGCGGGCGTCCTCGGCGGCATAGGCCACCAGGCCACGCGCCAGCACCCGGCCGGTGCGGTCCTTTACGTCGACCACATCGCCGCGCTTGAAGTCGCCCTCTATTGCCGTGATGCCGGCCGGCAGCAGGCTCTTGCCGGCCGATAGCGCACGAACCGCGCCGTCGTCGACGGTCAGCGTACCGGCCATCTTCAGGGAACCCTTGATCCATCTCTTGCGCGCCGACAATGGAGACGCTTCGGGCAGGAACCAGCTGCAGCGTGCTGCACCGTCGATCAGCGCACCCAGTGCGCCGACCGCGCGACCGTCGGCGATCGCCATTCGGCAGCCTGCCGCCATGGCAATGCGACCGGCCATCAACTTGGTGACCATGCCGCCATTGGACATTTCGGAGGCAGCACTTCCGCCCATCGCCTCGATCTCGGGCGTGATTTCGCGAATCTCGGCAATGAACCTCGCGGTGGGATCGGTGCGGGGATTGCCGGTGTAGAGCCCATCAATGTCCGACAGCAGAACCAGCGTGTCGGCTGAAATCATCTGGGCCACACGGGCGCCGAGGCGGTCGTTGTCGCCGAAGCGGATTTCGTCGGTTGCCACCGTATCGTTCTCGTTGATCACCGGCACGGCCTTGAAGCCGAGCAGGGTGCCCATGGTTTGGCGGGCATTGAGATAGCGGCGGCGCTCCTCGGAATCATCGAGCGTCAGCAGGACCTGCGCCACCGTGATGCCGTGCCGGGCAAGTGCTGCCTGGTAGGCGTGGGCGAGCTGGATCTGGCCGGTCGCGGCGGCGGCCTGGCTTTCTTCGAGCCTTAGGGGACCGGATGCCAGTTTCAGGTGCGTGCGGCCAAGCCGGATCGCGCCGGAGGAAACCACCACCATCTCGCAGCCGGCCTTGTGGAGGCGGGCCACGTCATCGGCAAGAGCTTCGAGCCAGTCACGCCGGATTTCACCCTTGGCTTCGTCGACCAGGATCGAGGAGCCGATCTTCACGACCAGCCGCTTTGAGCTGGCCAGCGCGGTCACGCCGCTTCCTCGTGGGTATCGCGCTGCTTTTCGACCAGCTTCATCAGCTCGTGGAGCAGGGGCTGCACGCCGTGCCCGGCAACGGCGGAAATCACATGCACGGTCTTGCGGCTCACCTTGGCGAGCCTGGCGCGCTTGGCCTCGATGTCCTCGGCGGTCATGGCGTCGGTCTTGTTGAGCGCCACCAGTTCCTTCTTGCGTGCGAGGTTGCCGCCATAGGCGCGTAGTTCAGTGCGCACGGTGCGATAGGCGCCGGCGACATCATCCTGGGTGCCGTCCACGAGATGGAGCAGCGCGCGGCAGCGTTCGACGTGACCCAGGAAGCGCGTGCCGAGGCCGGCGCCCTCGTGTGCGCCCTCGATCAGGCCGGGGATATCGGCCATGACGAGTTCGCGGTCGCCGATTTTCACCACGCCGAGGCCGGGATGGAGGGTGGTGAAGGGATAGTCGGCGATCTTGGGGCGCGCGTTGGAATTGGAGGAAAGGAACGTCGATTTGCCGGCGTTGGGCAATCCGATCAGGCCGATGTCGGCGATCAGCTTGAGCCGGAGCCATACCCAGCGCTCTTCGCCCGGCCAGCCCTTGTCGGCGCGGCGCGGCGCGCGGTTGGTGGAACTCTTGTAGTGCAGGTTGCCGTAGCCGCCGTCGCCGCCCTTGGCCAGAAGGACGCGCTGTCCGACTTCGGTGAGGTCGACCAGCAGGGTCTCGTTGTCCTCGGCGAATACCTGGGTTCCGCGCGGCAGGCGCAGGACAATATCCTTGCCCTTGCCGCCGGTGCGCTGGGCGCCCATGCCGTGGTGGCCGGTCTCGGCCTTGAAGTGCTGGGCGTAGCGGTAGTCGATCAGCGTGTTGAGACCATCGACGCATTCGAGAACGACATCGCCGCCACGCCCGCCGTCGCCACCATCAGGGCCGCCATATTCGATGAACTTCTCACGGCGAAAGCTCCCCGATCCCGCACCCCCGTTGCCGGAGCGGACGTAGATCTTGGCCTGGTCGAGGAACTTCATGGTGTGGATTCCAGAAACGAAAAGGGGGAACGGATGACCGCTCCCCCTTCGAATTCCGATTGGCTGGGAACGGCTATTCGGCGGCCATCTTGGCCGGGTTCTGCGCCGGTGCCGGGAACACGCTCACTTCGACTTTGCCGCCGGCCCGCTTGCGGAACGTGACGACGCCCGGCGCGGTGGCGAACAGGGTGTGGTCGCGGCCGACCCCGACGTTTTCGCCGGCATTCATCTTGGTGCCGCGCTGACGGACCAGGATATTGCCCGACAGGACCTTCTGGCCGCCGAAGCGCTTCACGCCCAGGCGCTTGCCGTCGGAATCGCGACCGTTGCGCGAAGAGCCGCCTGCTTTCTTATGTGCCATCGTTCTGCTCCGGTCGCTCTACTAGGCGACGATTTGGTCGATCTTGATCACCGTCAGGTCCTGACGATGACCGTTCTTGCGCCGCGAATTCTGGCGGCGGCGCTTCTTGAAGACGATCAGGTGCGGCCCCCGCGCCTGCTTGACGATCGAGCCTACGACCTTGGCGCCGGCAACGGTCGGTGCGCCGACCTTGTCGCCAACCATCAATACGTCGGTGAATTCGATCTTGGCGCCCGCTTCGCCCTCGATCTTCTCGACCGTGAGCTGGTCGTCGGCGGCGACCGTGTATTGTTTTCCACCTGTGCGGATAACGGCGATCATGATGACACCTGACTGAAGCTTCCCGGACCGGGTGACCCAATCCACCACCCCTAGGGGGAGCGGCCGGATCCGGGCCCAAATGCGGGAAAGCACGAAAGAGCGCGGCGGGCCTGAGTGACCCGCCGGAGGAGCGCGGAATATACGCAGGAAGCCCCCCAAGTCAACGCCGGAAAAGCCCGGATTTACGGGCCGAACCGGAGATTTTGCCGGCTCAGTAGGTCGGGCCGGCCTCGCGGGACCTGGCGCCCGATTGCCGTGCCTCGCCGACCGACCAGGCGAGGTCGGCCAAATAGTCATCCACCATGCGCTCGTGGCTTGGATTCAGGTGCATGTGGATGCCGGGCGGTTCGACCTGGCGGCCGATCAGCCAGCCGCGGGTGCCCATGGCGTCGGACACGGCACCGATGTCGAGCGCCGGATCGGCCGAGCGGGTGACGAAAATCGAGAGTTCGCTGGGCTCCAGAACGGCCAGGCCGGGGATGCGGCCAATGCCTCCGACCAAGGCCTTCTTGTTGTCCATGATCATGCGCGCGCAGCGCATATAGCCCTCGTCACCGAGATGCTGCAGGGTTGCCCAGGCGGCGGCGACCGCGCCGCCCGGGCGCGTGCCCTGCATCGTCCAAGCGACGTAAGGGCCGCGTTCCCATTCGCGGAAGTCGAAGGTCTGGTATTTTTCCTTCAGCTCCTTCGACCGCAGCATCATGAGCGAGGCGCCCTTGGCCGCCATGCCGTGCTTGTGCAGGTCGGCCGAGATGCTGGTGACGCCGGGTACCGAGAAATCCCAATCGGGAACCGGATGACCGAGGCGCTTCACGTAGGGCGAGAGAAAGCCGCCGACGCAGGCATCGACATGGAGCCACAGGCCGCGCGCCTCGGCCAGTGCGCCCAACTCGCGGATGGGATCGAACACGCCGAACGGATAGCAGGGTGCGGAGCCCACGAGGCCGATCGTGTTGTCGTCGATCTTCGAGGCGATGGCGCCGACGTCGGCCTTGAAGTCGTTGCGCGTCGTCGGCACACGGCGCACGTCGATGCCCAACGCATGGCCGGCGCGACTGAAGGCGGGATGGGCGGTGCGCGGCACGACGAAGTTCGGCCGGGTGATGCCCTTGGTGGCGCGTGCCCAGTCACGGGCCGTCTGGACCGCCAGGAAAATGCTCTCCGAGCCGCCCGAGGTGAAGGTGCCGGCCGCATCCACGGGCGCGTTCATGAGCCCGAGCCCGAAATCGACAACGTCGATCTCGAGCTTCGCGAGGGAGGGGAAGGCTCGCTTGCCGAGGCTGTTCTCGGTCCAGAAAGCGGCATAGGCCCGCTTCTGCACCTCCGAGAGTTCGTCGTCGAGATAGTAGTAGTAGACCGCCATGCGGCCGTCGCGCCACGAGACGTCGTCTTTCTTGGCGTCGTTCAGGCGGGCCTCGATTTCAGGCCAGGACAGGCCCTTGTCAGGCAGTTTCATTGCGCTCCTTCGCCCATCGAGGCAGTTGCCTCGAATTTCTCCGGCGCCTATAACCCGGCGCCCGGAGGGGTGCCAGAGTGGTCGATCGGGACAGTCTCGAAAACTGTTGTGCGTGCAAGCGTACCGTGGGTTCGAATCCCACCCCCTCCGCCATTACCGCCGCGTGTGACTTTCTCCCCTGGAATTCACCCCGC
>CALDNT010000246.1 GCA_937915145.1 uncultured Reyranella sp. | reverse complement strand
GCCGTACGCGAATTTACTACCGCGCCGGCTTCTTCGACGCCGCGGGCACGGGCCAGGGCGAGCCTGCGTTCGAGATGAGCAGCGTCACCCTCGACAACGGCATCGAACTCTTCGGTACCCACGAACAGCGTGAGAGTGGCATCGAATACCGCATTACCCGCCTCGAGGAATTGCCCAAGCCGACCTGCAACTAGGGCGTATATGTCCGTCGGTCGGGCGCCGTCGCAAGGCCAGCGAGTTCGTCCAGTATTCGCCGTCGTTCTGCCGGAGCGGGCGGGCGCGCCGACAGGCCGTGCCCCAGATAGGTCCAGTAGAGAATCCGCGATCTTGCCGATGCCACGTCCGACGCGAGACCCGCCTCGACCAGAAGGTCGCGGATGTACCTCAGCCGCTTCGCGTCGACGGCTTCGATCATGGCGCTTGCCTGGGGCTCCGCTGTCGCCCAGCTCCGCACTGCCATTTCCAGGCGGGCATCGGCACCGAAGGCGCGTTGGAGCAGGGCAGCCAGGCGGTTCTCGGCCGCACCCTCGACTTCGCGGACGACCTGGTCGTAGGCGATCGCGCGCCAGCGCTGCAGGACGGCGGTGTGGAACGCGCCGACGTCGGCGAAGTGCCAGTAGAAGCTGCCGCGCGAAACGCCGAGCGCCTTCGACAGGAGATCGGCCTTGAGCGCGGTGAAGCCCGACGTGGCCAGGGCCTTCAGGCCGGCGTTGACCCAGTCCTGGGCGGTCAATCGATCGTCGTTCATCTGTCCATACAGTTGTGTATTGACGCGGCGGAGCCACGACCCTACAGAACCATACAGATCTGTATGGAGTGCGACAATGCGCGATCTGGCAATCCAGGCGGCCGGCGGCTTGGCGATCCTCGCGGCTGTCGTCCACGGCGTTCTGGGCGAGACGAGGATTTTTGCGCGGGCCCGGATCGAGCCGGCCTGGATCAGGCTGCTGCTGCGCCTGGTGTGGCAGTGTGGTGCCGTTGCCTGGGTCGGGTTCGGCGTTCTGCTCCTCG
Source organism: uncultured Reyranella sp. (assembly GCA_937915145.1). Lineage (GTDB taxonomy): Bacteria > Pseudomonadota > Alphaproteobacteria > Reyranellales > Reyranellaceae > Reyranella. The sequence continues at coordinate 5,703 of CALDNT010000246.1, read as the reverse complement.
CGGTACCGTACATGGATTCGCAATCTGCCCGGCTGTGGATCGCAGGTGCTGCCGTTGCGACCTATGGCGGCGGCGCCATCGGCAATGCCTGGGCGACGCGCGGCCGGCACTTTGGCTGGATGATCCTGACGGCGGTGAGCGTGCTCGCTCTCGCCGGTGCCTAGGCGGGCAATTCCGGCCACAGCCAGGCGGCGCCGCGCACGCCGCTCGAGTCGCCAAATTTCGGCGGCAGTAGCCGGGTGACGATGCTGTCGCTCTCGGAGAATACCGAGGTCTTCCACAGTTCGGGTACGCGGGCGTAGAGCCCGGCCATGCGCGACAGGCCGCCTCCCAGGACGATGGCGTCGGGGTCGAGGATGTTGATGATCCCGGCAAGCGCGCGCGCGAGGCGGTTGCAGTACAGGTTGATCTGGGCCGCCGCCTCGGTGTCGCCGGCCGCCGCTGCGTCGGCGATCTCGGTGGCCCGTAGCGTGCGGCCGGTCCGTTCCGCGAACTGGCGCTGCAGCGCCGGTCCGCTCAGCCAGGTCTCGATGCAACCCAGGCGACCGCAATAGCAGCGCATGCCTGGCCGTTCGTCGTCGCCGGGCGCGGGCAACGGATTGTGGCCCCATTCGCCGGCGATGGCCTGCGCGCCAGTGAGTGGCCGGCCGCCGACCACGACGCCGCCGCCGACGCCGGTGCCCAGAATAACGCCGAACACCACCTTGAAGCCTGCCGCGGCGCCATCGGAGGCCTCCGACACGGCCAGGCAGTTGGCGTCGTTGGCCATTCGCACCGGGCGACCGAGCGCGCGTTCGATGTCGAGATGCAGAGGGCGGCCGTTCAGTTGCGTCGAGTTGGCGTTCTTCATCAGACCGGTCGCCGGAGAAATCGCCCCCGGCGTGGCGAGGCCCACTGAGCAGGCCGCACCGGCGCGCCGCTCAAGTTCGCCGATCACTTCGACGATCGCCGCGACGGCCGCCTCGTAGGAGCCCTGCGGTGTCGGGATCCGCAGGCGGGCACGTTCGAGACCGCCGGCGGCGAGAACAATGCCTTCGATCTTGGTGCCGCCGAGGTCGATGCCGATCCGCATTCGGTCTTGTCCCATGGAAAACCCGCACCCCGCGTGATCGAGATCAACCTTCTATCTTCGCCATCGGCCGGGCGGTAGGGTCGATGAAGGGTATGGGCATGACGAGGACAGGATCGAAATGGCGGCGGTGCGGGCAAGCGGACCGTGGCGGAAGCGCCCGGCGACCATTCTGTGGATGCTGTCACTCGGCCAACTGATTTCCTGGGGCCTCGTCTACTACACGTTTCCGCTGTTCGTCGTGCCGATGACCGAGGACCTCGGCTGGTCGCGCAGTGCGATGTTCGGCGCCCTGTCGGCCGGCCTGCTGGTCGCCGGTCTGTGTTCGATCCCGGTCGGCGCCTGGATCGATCGCGGCCACGGTCGCAAGTTGATGACTGGTGGCTCGCTGGGGGCCGCCGCGCTGCTGATGGTGTGGTCGCGCGTCGACACGCTGCCGCTGTTCTATGCCCTGTGGATCGGCCTCGGTGTCTGCCAGGCAGTGATCCTTTACGAGCCCGCCTTCGCGGTCATCACCCGGGTCTACGGGCCGCGCTACAAGCAGGCGATCCTGCTGATGACCTTCCTCGGCGGGCTGGCCAGCACCTTCGGCATTCCGTTCGCGCAGCTGCTGATCGAGCGTATCGGCTGGCGGCCGACGCTCGAGGTGATGGCGGCGATCAACCTGGGCGTTGCCCTCATGCATTGGCTGTTCGTGCCGGGGCCCGGGGAAGAGGCCATTGCCATTGCCGCCCCGACGCCGCGGCCCGAGGGCACCATCAGGAAGGGCCCACTGGCCACTGCCGTGCGTGTGCCGGCCTTCTGGGGGCTTGTCGTAGCCTTCGCCGGCTACGGCCTCGCGTTCTCGGCCATGAGCTTTCATCTGATCCCGCTGCTCGACGATCGCGGCGTGCCGATCGGCGTGGTCATGGCGATCATTGCCCTGATCGGTCCGATGCAGGTCGTCGGCCGGGTGTTGTTGATGGCGGGGCAACGCCACATCACCACCATCCAGTTGGGCGCGCTGGTCTATTTCGCTTTCCCGGTGGCCATGGCGATGCTGGCGATGGGTGTGAGCGACGTCTATGGCCTGATCCTGTTTGCCGTCATCTACGGCGTGGCCAACGGCCTCGTCACCATCCTGCGCGGCATGTCGGTGCCGGAATTCATCGGCCCCGAAGGCTATGGCGTGGTCTCCGGCGCGCTCACCATGCCGACCAACATCATGCGCGCGGTCGGCCCCATCGCCGCTTCGCTCGCCTGGGGCGCTTTCGGCGGCTACACGCCGGTGTTGTGGGGCCTGGCCGGTATCATGCTGGTCGCCGCGCTGGGCTTTGCCGCGGCGGCGGTCCTGTCGAGGCGCCAGGCATAGCTGAGGCCGAACGCCTCATCGGCGTCCGGCCTCGGCCGCGTTCATCAGGAGCATACCGACGGCTTACTCCGCCGCCATCCGCACTGCCTTGGGCTTGAGGTGCTTTACCTTGGGCATCACTTCCTTCGACAACAGCTCGAGCGAGTGGCGCCAGGCCTTCGGGTTCTCGACATAGTCGAAGCCGAACACCAGCAACTGCCCGAAGCCGCCGACCTCGTGGTAGATCTTCTCGATCTTCTCCACGACCGTCTTGGGCGAGCCGACGATCCAGTTGTGCTTGGCGCAGTATTCCGGCGTCACGTCGGAATCGGCCACGCTCTGGTCGTGCTTCAGGTACTCGAAGAAGCCGAACTGGGCGAGCAGCGGCAGGAAGTATTCCCGCATCATGCGGCCCATGCTGGAGCCGACCGACAGCTTCATCGCCTCTTCGTCGGTGTCGGCCACGAAAATCTCGCGTACCAGGCGCCAGTCGTTGCGGTCGGGTGTGCGGCCCGACTTGGCAGCGCCGATCTCGACCGATTCCCAATGGCTGCTGACGTAGGCGGGATTGAGGTTGAGGCTCATCGGGATGTAGCCCTTCTCGCCGGCAAGCTTCAGCGTGTCGGAGCCCTTGGACAGGCCGGCGACGCCGATCGGCGGATGCGGGGTCTGCAGCGGCTTGATGTGCGGCTTCAGGAACCCGAACATCGTGTCGGGTTTGGTGACATGCCAGAACTTGCCCTTGTAATCGAACGGCTCGGGTGAGCTCCAGAGCTTCAGGATGATCTCCAGCGCCTCGCGGGTCATGTCGCGATTGACGCCCGACATGCCGTCGACGTTGAACATCGCCCAGTCGCTCGGCAGGCCCGAGGCGGCGATGCCGAAATTGAGCCGTCCGCCCGAGATGTGGTCGAGCATGGCGACGCGGTTGGCGAGCTCGGCGGGGTGATGGTAGGGCAACAGGAAGCCGCCGGGCCCGAGGCGGATGTTCTTGGTCTGCATCAGCGCCTGCGCGACCAGCAGGTCGGGCGAGGGGTGCGGCTCCCACGGCGCGGTATGGTGCTCGCCGATCCAGGCTTCTGTGAAGCCCAGTTCGTCGAGCCAGCGGATCACCTGGAGATCCCATTCGTGCCCGTCCTTGAGGGAGCGCTCGGGCGGATGTGACGGCATCGTGAAATATCCGAACTGCATCGTTTCCTCCTGTGCTTTGGGTGGAAGTCCACTACCATCGTCTGGCGGATGCAAGGGGAACGGATGCATGGCTGAGGCCCGACGGGCGGTGTTCGTGTGCTGTGACGGTCTGGGGCGCAATTGGGTGCGGCCGGAAATCACGCCGGTCCTGGACGACCTCCGGCAACGCAGCCTGTGGTGCGATGCACACAGCGCCGTGTTTCCATCGGTCACACGCGTGTCGGCGGCCTCGGTGGCGACCGGCTGCCTGCCGGCTCGCCACGGCCTGCACGGCAATCGCATGGGCCTGATCGAGCAGGGCAGAATCATCGTGCGCGATGTCGGCGACCCGGATTTCCGCACGCACATGCGACGCGCCACCGGCGCCACGTTGCTGGTGCCGTCGCTGGCCGAGCGTGTCGCCCAGGCGGGCGGCTTCATCGGCTTTTCCAACGTCTCGCCGGGCGCCGCCTATTTCCTCGACCCGGAGCATTTCGGCCGCATCTACCATCGTGCCGGTTCCTTCGCGCCTGAGGGCACGCGCATCGAGGGCGCTGACGCGCTCGCCGTCAGCCATGATGCCGCGGGCGACTGGGCGATGACGCAACGTTTCTGCAGGGAAGTGCTGGCGGATCGCCGGCCGGCCGTCGCCTTCCTTTGGCTGGCCGATCCTGATCATACGATGCACGGCGTGCCGCTGGGCTCACCGGTCCACCACGACGCGCTCGCCGCCGCCGGGCGCTGCGTCGCCGAAGTGTTCCGTACCGTCGAGCGGTTGCGCGGCGAGGGCGAGGAGATCCTGCTGCTGGTAGGCTCCGATCATGGCCAGGAGACGATCGGCGAGAGCGTCTCTATCGAGGACTGGCTGGCGGCGCGCGGGCTGGAGAGCCTGCTGGAAGCTGGCGATGTCGCGGTGGCCGGGCAGGGCACGGCGGCGCTGTTCTATGCGACCGACCGCGGACGTGCGCCGCTGCTGGGTGTTCTCGACGAGATGAGCCATGCCGAATGGGCGGGCGACGTGCTCGGGAGTGAGCGCCTTGCCGAGCAGGGCTTCGCCGCGCGCGGCGGGGTGGTCGCGGCGGTCAACATGGCACGCCGGGCCGACGTGAACGCCCACGGCGTCGCTGGCTGGCGATGGGTCGCGGCCGAGGCCGGCAAAACGGCTGCAATCGGCAGCGGCCAGCATGGCGGCTGGGGACCGGACGAGACTCGGCCCTTCCTGATGGTGAACGATGGTGGACGGTCGACGGGCACGGTGCAGCATCCGAGCTGCATCACCGACATTGCGCCCACCATCGCCCGCTTCCTCGGGCTGCCCGGCGACGGATTCGACGGCAAATGCCTGACGCCCTGATCCTGATCGACCAGCAGGAGGCAAAGGAGCGCCCGAAGTGGGGGCCGCGCAACAATCCTGGCGCGGAAAAGAATATCGCCAGGCTGCTGGCGACGTGGCGTCCGCGAGGCTGGCCGATCATTCATGTGCGGCACGACTCGACCTCCCCCGACTCGCCATTCCGGCCGGGGCAGGACGGCAACGACTTCAGTCCGCTGACGGCGCCTTTGGCGGGCGAAATGGTGATCGCCAAGCGGGTGACCAGCGCCTTCATCGACACCGACCTCGCGGCACGCTTCGACGCGATGGGCAGACCGCCGCTTGTGGTCTGCGGTTGGCTGCTCGCCAACTCGGTCGAGGCGACGGTGCGGGTCGGCGCCAACCTCGGTTACGAGATCCGACTGCCAGCCGACGCCTGCTGGTCGTGCGACAAGCGCGACCTGACCGGCCGGCTGTGGCCGGCCGAGGACGTGCATCAACTCACCTTGGCGCTGCTCCACGGCGAATACGCGTCGATCACCAGGACGGACGCGCTCCTTGAGACATTCTAGGGGGCATGAAGTGCCAGCACTGCCAGCACAAAATATTTCAGAACGATTTGGACAGGATTAGCAGGATATGATAGGGTATTTCCTGTAGACTGGAGCTAGCCGCGCCCGGCCCCTCGCAACCCGAGGGGCCGGGCGTTTTCTGGTCTGACCGGGTCCTAAACCCGCCACCCTGCCCATCCATGGCCGCCCTTACGGGCGGCCTTTTGCGTTTCAGGAGACTTACATGAGCGATCCAAGAAGTGCTGCCGAG
>CALDNT010000245.1 GCA_937915145.1 uncultured Reyranella sp. | reverse complement strand
TGCCCCGGCTACCCCCGTTGCTCCGGCTGCGACGGCCTAAGCCGGCTCCTTGTCACGCTCGGCCCACATTTTCTTGAAAGCGGGGCGGGCGTGGCAGGTGGCGAGCCAGGCCTTCACCTTCGGCGCGGCCTCGAACAGCTCCGGTGCGGCGGCCTGGGCATAGCGCACGATCTCGGCAGTGTTGAGGTCGGCCACCGTGAAGCGGCGGTCGACCAGCCAGCCGTTGCCAGCCACCGCCTGTTCGAGCACCGCGAACGGTGCCTTCAGTGCCTCGACCGCGGCATCGGCGATCCGGGGATCCGTCGCGCCGTTCGGATTGCCGAGACGATGATAGAGCGCGCTGATGGCGTGCGGCTCGACCTCGGTCGCCGCCCACAGCGCCCACATGCCGATCTCGCCGTCTTCGGCCACCGTGGCGGGGCCCAGCGGGCCGCCATGCTTCCTGGCGAGATAGAGATTGATGGCCAGCGACTCGTGCAGAATCAGGCCATCGTCGTCGATCGACGGTACGTGACCGTTGGGGTTCACCTTGAGGAACTCGGGCGAGCGGGTGTGCAGCATCCCGGCAGGCTTGGGATCGCGATAATGCTGAATCACCGGGACATGCTTGAACGGCAGGCCGAGTTCGTGGGCCAGCCAGATGTTTCGTGAGGCACGTGAGCGGTAGACGCCATAAATCGTCAGCATATCGAAGCAGCCTTTCGCCAAAGGATCGCGAGGCTTGTCGCACGGTCAGGAGGGCGAATACCAGCGGCCTTGTGCATAACGCACATGCGAGAGGTTGTTGATATTTTGGCCTTAACTATTTGAATGTTAGAAAAATAATCCACTTCGCACTTGCAGCATATGCAGGTTGTCGGCTATTAATTTGCCTTCGATGGACCCGGCCTGCCGGGTGGCTCCGCCGGGCGCCTATCCCCCGGATAACGCAAAGCGATCCCAAGTCCCTGCATCCGGTCCCGGTATTCCTGGCACGGCGCGGGACCGCCCGCTCACCGTTCAGGTTCTCGCGACATGCCCTCAATCGCCTCGCTGCGCAGCGAATGGCTTTCCAATCCGCGCGGCGACATCCTTGCCGGGATCGTCGTCGCCCTTGCCCTGATCCCTGAAGCCATCGGCTTTTCGATCATCGCCGGTGTCGACCCCAAGGTCGGCCTCTATGCCTCCTTCTCGATTGCCGTCATTGCCGCGTTGGTCGGTGGCCGACCCGGCATGATCTCGGCGGCAACGGCGGCGATTGCGGTGCTGGTCGTGCCGCTCGTCCGCGACCATGGCGTCCAGTATCTCTTCGCCGCCACCGTACTGATGGGGCTGATGCAGATCGCCGCCGGATTCCTGCGCCTCGATCTTCTGATGCAGTACGTTTCGCGCTCGGTCATCACTGGCTTCGTCAACGCCCTGGCGATCCTGATCTTCGCCGCCCAGCTTCCGCAACTGATGAACGTGACCTGGCTCACCTATGCGATGGTGGCCGGCGGACTGGCCATCATCTATCTCGTGCCGCGTCTCACCAAGGCGGTACCGTCGCCACTGATCGCCATCGTCGTCCTGACCGTCGCCTCGATCTACGGCGGCCTGAAAGTGAACACGGTGGGCGACATGGGGCAGCTGCCGTCGACGCTGCCCTACTTCGCGATACCGTCGGTGCCGTTCACCTTCGAGACCCTGCGTATCATCTTCCCGTTTTCGCTGACGATGGCGGCCGTCGGTTTGCTCGAATCGATGATGACAGCCCAGATCGTCGACGATCTCACCGACACGCCCAGCAACAAGCGGCGCGAGTGCAAGGGGCAGGGGATCGCCAACTTCGTCACCGCCTTCTTCGGCGGCATGGGCGGCTGCGCCATGATCGGACAGTCGGTCATCAACGTGAAGTCGGGCGGCAGCACGCGGCTGTCGACCATGGTTGCCGGCTGTTTCCTGCTGTTCCTGATCGTCGCACTGGGCCCGCTGGTCAGCCGGATTCCCATGCCCTCGCTGGTCGCGGTGATGATCATGGTGTCGATCGGCACCTTCAGCTGGAAGTCGATAAAGAACCTGCGCAGCCATCCGTGGCAGTCCTCCGTGGTCATGGTGGTGACCGTCGTCGTCGTGGTGTGGACCCACGATCTGGCGGAAGGCGTCTTCGCCGGCGTCCTGCTGAGTGGCCTGTTCTTCGCCAGCAAGGTAATGAAGCTGTTCATGGTGGAGTCCGAGCTTTCGTCCGACGGGCGTACGCGCACCTACAAGGTCACCGGCCAGGTCTTCTTCGCCTCGACCGAGAGGTTCGCCGAGGCCTTCGACTTCAAGGAGGTCGTCGACCGTGTCGTCATCGACGTGTCGGCGTCGCACTTCTGGGATATCTCGGCGGTCGGCGGGCTCGACAAGGCGATCTTGAAGTTCAGGCGGGAAGGCACTGCCGTGGAGATCGTGGGCCTGAACCAAGCCAGCGCCACGATGGTCGATCGCTTTGGCACTCACGACAAACCGGGAGCGGGCGACAAGCCTGCCCACTAGGGGAGCGCACATGACACGGATACTCGCCTGCATCGATGCCTCATCCTACGCGACCAGCGTCTGCGATCTGGCCGCCTGGGCGGCGGGCCGGCTGCCGGCCGGCGTCGAAATCCTGCACGTCGTCCAGCGCAAGGATGCGGTGGCGGCGCGGCACGACCTGAGTGGCGCCATCGGGCTCGGCGTCAAAAGCGAGCTGCTCGAGGAACTGACGCGGATCGATGAGGCACAAGGACGGCTTGCCGTCGAGCAGGGCCGTGTCCTGCTGGATAGTGCGGAGAAGCGCCTGCGCGACGCCGGCGTGACCGATGTCCGGCAACTCCATCGCCATGGCGGCATTGTCGAGACCATCATCGAGCGCGAGGCCGACGCCGATCTCGTCGTGCTGGGCAAGCGCGGTGCGTCGGGCGAATTCGCCACGGATCATATCGGCTCGAAGATCGAGCGGGTCGTGCGTGCCAGCGTCAAGCCGGTGCTGATCGCCTCGCGGCAGATCGGTGCCTTGCGCAACGTCGTCATTGCCTTCGACGGCAGCCCCGCCGCCATCAAGGCCGTGGCCTTTGTTGCCGGCTCGCCGTTGTTTGCCGGCATGGCGGTTCATCTGGTCACTGCGGGGCACGACGATGCTACCCATCGTGCCCGCATGGCAGCGGCAGTCGCGCGCCTGCAGGAGGGGCGAGCCGCGGCGCCGGTCTCGCTCTTTGCGTCGGGCCACGCCGACAAGATGATCGGCGACTATGTGAAGGCGCTGCCCGATTCGCTCCTGGTGATGGGCGCCTACGGGCACTCGCCGCTTCGGGCGCTGATCGTCGGCAGCACAACCACGACGATGATCCGCACCGTCCGCACTCCCGTTCTGCTGGTGCGCTGACCCGGGCGGATTCCGGGGCGGCCACCTTGATATTCCTATACAGGAATCCTATATTCCTAACCTGTACCTGATGTATCGGGAGAGAATGGCGCTTTCGAAAATGCACGCTTCTGCCGCGCATCGGGCGTATCCTGCAGGCCATCGAAAGCCGAGCGATTCCAGGGCCTTGAGGCCGGTTCAGTGGGACATTTGACCTCCACGGGTCGTGGAGGCGGGAGGGCACGACATGCAGGCCAGGCAACAAGCGCAGCCGGTGAAGGACGCCAGCCATCTCTACGAGGTCGAGCGGCGGGCGCGTCATGCCGAACGTCCCGGCTTCCGGATCAGCGAACTGCAACTGTCGCCGACCCAGACCGTACCGTGGCACTTCCATACCAACATCGCCGACACCTTCTACGTGCTGGAGGGGCAGATGCGGCTGTTCCTGCAGGATCCCAAGCAGGAGGTGCGGCTCGGTGTCGGCGACAGTTTCGTGGCCGTCGCGGGCCGGCCGCATCTGGTGACCAACGTCGGTGAAGGCTCGCTCACCTTCCTGATCCTGCAGGGTGTCGGCGAGTACGACTACGTGCCCCTGGTCTAGGGAGCGGGCCGGGAAACGAACTGCAGCCGCAACTCGCGCTTCAGCACCTTGCCGGTGGCGTTGCGCGGCAGGGCGTCGACGAAGGCCACCGACTGCGGCACCTTGAACTTGGCCAGGCGCGTGAGGCAGTGGCGGATGATGTCGCCTTCCGCCAGCGCCTGGTCGGGCTTGCGCACGATGATGGCTATGCCGACTTCGCCCCAGCGTTCGCTGGGCACGCCGATGATGGCGGCGTCGGCCACCTGCGGCAGCTGGAACAGGACGTTCTCGACCTCGGCCGGATACACGTTCTCGCCGCCGGAGATGTACATGTCCTTCCAGCGGTCGACGATGTAGACGAAGCCTTCCTCGTCCTGGCGCGCGGCGTCGCCGGTGTGCAGCCAGCCGTCGGTGAAGGAACTCTTCGTGGCTTCGGGCTTGTTCCAGTAACCCGGGGTGATGTTGGAGCCCTTTATGAGAAGCTCGCCGATGCCGCCTGGTGTCACGTCGGCCCCCTCGTCGTCGACGATGCGGATGGCGGTGTGCATCAGGGCCTTGCCGGCCGAGCCCAGCTTGCGGATGGCGTCGGCGGCATCGAGCATGGTGCCGGCCGGGCTGGTTTCGGTCATGCCCCAGCCCTGGACCAGCGGCACGCCGCGTCCGGTCCAGGTTTCGAGAATGGACAGCGCGCAGGGCGCGCCGCCGACGCCGGCAACCCTGAGGCGGGAGAGGTCGGCGCCATCGAACTTGGGATGCTGCATCATGAACTGGTAGGGCGCCGGCACGGCGAAGAAGTGGGTGATGCCGAGCGCCGGGTCGGAGAGGTAGTCGAGGGCCAGCCCGGGATCGAAGGTGCGCATGATCAGGATGGTGCCGCCGGCATGCAGCACCGGGTTGGCGTAGCAGTTGAGGCCGCCGGTGTGGAACAGCGGCAGCACGACCAGCTGCACCGTCTCGGGCGTGATCAGGGCAGGGATGCCGAGGTTGACGCAGTTCCAGAACACCATGCCGTGGGTGATGATCGCGCCCTTGGGGTGGCCGGTGGTGCCGGAGGTGTACATCACCATGGCAGTGTCATCGTGGGTGAGGTCTACCGGTCGCGGCGCTGCCGGAGCGGCCGCCAGGGCCTGCTCATAGGCGCCGTCGGGCCGGTCGTGATCGATCTCGAGCCGATGCTTCGAGAGGGCCGCGGCCTGATCGGCAAAGGCCTTGTCATGGATCAGCAGCTTGGGTGTCGAGTCGCCCAGGATGTATTCGAGCTCCGGCACCGTGAGCCGCCAGTTGAGCGGCAGCATGATGGCGCCCAGCCGTCCGCAGGCGAACTGGACCTCGAAGAACTCGGCGCAGTTGGCGGCCAGAAGCGCGACACGGTCGCCGTGGGCAATGCCCATCGCCGCCAGCGCCGCGGCCAAGCGGTCGGTCCGCGCGTCGAGCTGGGCGTAGGTGAACTTCCGTGTCGTCTGCAGATCGTGGATCGCAAGCATTGCCGGCCGCCGGGCGGCGTGATGGGCGATCCAGTCGTAGGCGGCGGGAACTCCAAGCATGCCATGGGTCTTTCTGCAGGGCGCACGGGCGTGGAAAGGAGATGAACAGGCAGACGATGCTAGGGTCACGCACGGTCGCGCCGCAAGGGAGTTCATGCTAGACAAAGCTGCATGAACGACATGACCACGCCGGCATCGGATCGCGCGCCACCTGCCTTCAATCCGCTCGATCCTGCCTTCATCGCCGATCCCTATCCGTTCTACCGCGCGCTGCGCGAGACCGCGCCGGTGTTCAAGACGCCGCAGGGTTTCTGGCTGATGACGCGCTACGACGACATGGCCTTCGCGCTGCGCGACCGCCGTTTCGGCAAGGACTTCGTGGGCAACATGGTGCGGCGGTACGGCAGCGACCGGATGGAAGAGCCGGCGATCGCCAGCCTCGCGCACACCATGCTGGTGCAGGATCCGCCCGACCACACGCGGCTGCGCGGCCTCGTAACGAAGGCCTTCACCGCCCGCCGCGTCGCCGACATGCGGCCGCGCATCCGGGCGCTGGTCGATGAGCAACTCGACCGCGTCGCCGGCAGCGGCGAGATGGACGTGATACGCGACCTTGCGCACCGCCTGCCGGTGATCGTGATCTGTGACATGCTGGGCATACCGGAGGAGCACCGCGCGCCGTTCCTGGCCGGCAGCAACGTCAACGGCCGCATCCTCGAGCCAGTGCCGATGACCCGCGCCGAACTCGACCAGGCCAACATGAACACCAAGATGGCGGGTATCTACTTCAACCAGCTCTGCGAGCTGCGCCGCCGCGAGCCCAAGGACGATCTCACGACCGAGCTTGTGAAGGCCGAGGAGGCGGGCGACAAGCTCACCGCCGCCGAGCTCGAGGCCAACATCGGCCTGCTGTTCGGCGCCGGCCACGAGACCACCACGAACCTGATCGGCAACGGTCTGCTGGCATTGCACCGCCATCCCGAACAATGGGAACGGCTGAAGGGCGATCCGTCGCTGATCCCCAATGCCATCGAGGAGCTGCTCCGTTACGACTCTTCGGTGCAGATCACCGGACGCGTGACCAACGCCGAGGTTGAAGTCGGCGGCGTGACGCTGCCGGCCGCCGAGAGCATCGTGATGCTGCTGGGCGCGGCCAACCGCGACCCGGGGCAGTACGCCGACCCCGATGCGCTTGATGTCGGTCGGCAGAACATCCGGCCGCTGTCGTTCGGCGGCGGCATCCATCATTGTCTCGGCGCCCAACTCGCGCGCCTCGAAGCCGAGCTCGTGTTCACCGCCCTGGTCGAACGCCTGCCCAATCTGCGGCTGCCGGAGAAGGACGCACCGGCATGGCGGCGAAGCTTTACACTGCGCGGCCTCAGCAAGCTGCCGGCGGTCTGGCATTAGGCATGACGGGGCGGTGGCGAGGAAAGGGCAGCCAGCACCAGGGCGCGCGGCCCTACCAGGAAGACAGCTGGGCACTGGTGACGCTGGGCGACGGCTCGTTGCTGGCCATTGTCGCCGATGGCATGGGCGGCCATGCCGGCGGCGCGGTGGCAAGCAAGCTGGCCGTCGATGCGTTCGTCCACGCGGTGGAGCAGGGCGGTGGCCTTGCCGATGGATTGCAGGATGCCAACGAAGCCGTGCGGATTGGTGCCGAACGCAAGCCCGAACTTGCCGGCATGGGCGCCACGATCGTGGCGGCACAAGTTCGCGGCGACGAAGTCCGCTGGATCAGTGTCGGCGACTCACCGTTCTTTCTCTTGAGTGCCGGCAAGCTCGAGCGGTTGAATGCAGACCATTCGATGGCGCCGCAGATCGATGCCCTTGTCGCGCGCGGCATGCTGACGGCGGAAGAGGCCGAGCAGCATCCCGGGCGCCACACTCTGCGCGAGGCCGTCATGGGCGATCCCCTGACCCTGATCGACAAGGGCAGCCGCCGGCTCGGCGTCGATGCCCGGTTGTTGCTATGCAGCGATGGCGTGCAGACCCTCACGGCCGAGGAGATCGTGGCTGCGGCGTCGCGGCCGGCAAGCGGCCTGGTCGAACAGGTGCTGGCCGCTGCCAAGGACCATCAGGACAACGTCACGGTCGTCAAGCTGGAGCGGGACCCGTGACCGGGAGTGCGGTCGCCGTGGAAGTTACCCGCGGCCCCATCGTCGAGAGCCGGCATGAGGGCATTGCGGCCGTCGTGAAGGCAGACGGTGCGATCGTGGCCTCGTGGGGCGATATAGACACGCCGGTGCTGCCGCGCTCGGCCAACAAGCCGATCCAGGCCATGGCCTTCGTGGAGAGCGGCGCGGTCGAGCGGTTCGGACTCGGCAACGATCACATCGCGCTCGCCTGCGCCTCGCACAACGGCGAACCTCGTCATGTCGAGACGGTGCGGACGTGGCTGGCGAAGGTCGGCCTGGGCGAAAGCGATCTGGAGTGCGGCACACACGCGCCGCGCCTGCCGCAGACCATCGAAGCGCTGATACGCGCGAACGCAGCGCCGACGGCCGCCTTCAACAATTGTTCGGGCAAGCACAGCGGTTTTCTGACCACGGCTGTCCAGTATGGCGAACCGACCAAGGGCTACATCAAGTACGATCATCCGGTACAGTGCCGCCTGCGCGAGATCATGAGCGACCTTTGCGGCACCGACGCTCACGCCTTCCCGTATGGCACCGACGGCTGCGGCATTCCCACGCTTGCCACGCCGCTCAAGGCCTTGGCACGGGCGATGGCGAGCATGGCCGAGCCGTCGCGGCTGTCGAATAAGCACGCCGAGGCAGCGACCCGTATCCGGAACGCCATGAATGCCGAGCCCTTCATGGTCGCAGGCAGCGGCCGGTTCTGCACCCGGATCAATGGCGCCCTGTCGGGGGTGGCGCAGGTCAAGACGGGTGCCGAAGGCGTGTTCTGCGCCATGCTGCCAACCTTGGGTCTCGGCGTCGCGATCAAGATGTGGGACGGCGCCGGTCGCGCGGCCGAGGTCGCGATGGCGGCATTGCTGGATCATCTCGGCGTGCTGCCGGCCGGCCAGCGCGACGAGATCGTCCACCCGCCCATCAGGAACGTCGTCGGCCTGCTGGTTGGGGAGATGCGGCCGGCCAAGAGCTGGCTCGGCTGAACCAGGCGTGACCGTCACGCTCAATATCCTTGAGATCGGGGCTCGCGGCGATGGCGTCGCGGAAGAGGACGGGCAACGCTACTTCGTGCCCTTCGCTCTGCCGGGCGAAATCGTCGAGGTCGAGCCGCGCGACAAGCGCGGCGAAGGCATTGTGGCCAATCTGGTAGAAGTGCTGGCCCCGTCGCGTCATCGCGAGCCGGCTCCCTGCAAGCACTTTGGGATTTGTGGCGGCTGCTCTCTGCAGCATTGGCGGCGGGACATCTATGCCGGCTGGAAGAACGATCTGATCTCCCGGGCGCTGGAGCAGCGCGGCGTCACGGCACCGGCTTTCGAGCCGGCGCTCGCCGGACTGCCGGGCGAGCGGCGCCGCGCGGACTTTGTCGTGCGCCGGCAGGGCCGGAGGGCGGTCGCGGGCTTTCATGAGCGCGCAAGTCAACAGGTGGTCGATGTCGATGCCTGTTTCGTCGTCACGCCGCGGCTGGCGGGCTTGTTGCCTCATTTGCGCGTGGTGCTGGCCGGCATTCTGCCTGAAGGCGGATCGGCCGATGCGATCGCCAACGACACCGACACCGGCCTCGATGTCCTGGTGCGGCCGCACAAGAGGATCCCCCTGTCGCTGGAGGCCAATCAGAAGCTTGTGGCGTTTGCCGAGGCGGCGGATCTGGCGCGTCTGAGCTGGGGCGATCGCGCCACGGCCGAGCTTGTGGTTACGCGCCGTCAGCCGAGCCTGACTTTCGGAGAGGTCTCCGTCGAGCCACCTCCCGGCGCTTTCCTGCAGGCAACACGGCGGGCCGAACAGGCGATGCGCGAGGCCGTAGCATCGTGGGTCGGCGACACCAAGCGCGTGGCCGACCTGTTTTCTGGCCTGGGCACGCTGACGATCGGGCGGCCATGGCGCACGACGCTTTACGAAAGCGACAAGCTATCGGTGGCGGCGGTCGAGGCAGCCGGTCGACGGCTGGGCGGCGGAAGACTGACGGCCGTGCGGCGCGACCTGTTTCGCAATGCCCTGATGGCGTCCGAGCTCGACGCCTTTGGTACGGTGGTGCTCGATCCGCCGCGGGCCGGCGCTGCAGCGCAGTGTGCCGAACTTGCCCGATCGAAGGTGAAGCGGGTGGTCTATGCGTCATGTGATCCGGGAAGCTTTGCCCGCGACGTCCGCGTCCTGCAGGATGGTGGATACCGGCTGGAGAAACTCATGCCTATCGACCAGTTTCTCTGGTCGGCTCATGTTGAGCTGATCGCATACCTCGCTAAATGAAATCAGGAGACGACCGATGATGTTCGACCTCAAGGGCAAGGTGGCCGTGGTCACCGGCGGCAGCCGCGGCATCGGCCGCTCGATCTGCGAGCAGATGGCCGCCCACGGCGCCAAGGTCGTCGTCTCCAGCCGCAAGCTGCCGGCTTGCGAGGAGGTCGTGAAGGGGATCAAGGCGAAGGGTGGTGAGGCCGTCGCCGTCGCTGCCAGCATCTCCGAGAAGGCCCAGCTCGAGAACCTGATCGCCGAGGCGCGCAAGGCCTACGGCAAGATCGACATCATGGTCTGCAATGCGGCCTCCAATCCCTACTTCGGGCCGCTCTCGGGCCTGAAGGACGAAGTGTTCCAGAAGATCATGCAGAACAACGTCATGTCGAATCTCTGGTTGATGAACATGGTCGGCCCGGAGATGGCGGAGCGCAAGGATGGCGCTTTCATCATCGTGTCGTCGATTGGCGCACTGATCGGCTCGGCCCATATCGCGGCCTACAACATGTCGAAGGCTGCCGATCTCTCGTTGGTGAAATCGCTCGCCATGGAGTGGGGCAAGCACAACATCCGCATCAATGCCATCGCACCGGGGTTGATCCAGACCGATTTCGCCAAGGCGCTGTGGGACAATCCGGAGATCCGCAAGGCCAACGAGAGCAAGGCGGCACTGAAGCGCATCGGGCAGCCAGACGACATCGGTGGCGTGGCGGTATTCCTTGCCTCCAAGGCGGGGGCATTCGTGTGCGGACAGTGCATCATCGCCGACGGCGGCGTGATCGGTTCGGGCGCGGAATAGGATCTAGTCTGCGACGTCGAGTTCGCACCACACCGGTACATGATCGGAGGGCTCGGCCTTGCCGCGCTCGGCCTTGTCGATGCCGACGGCGGCGAGGCGATCGGCGGCCTGCGGCGAGAGCAACAGGTGATCGATCCGCAGGCCATGGTCTTTCGGCCAGGCGCCCGCCTGATAGTCCCAATAGGTATAGCGTGCGTCGTCGAGGTGAAGAGCGCGGACTGCGTCGGTCAGGCCTAGGTTGAGAAGCTTGCGCAGCGCCGCACGCGACTCGGGCTGGCAGAGGGCATCGCCCGCGAAGGCCTTGGGATCGTAGATGTCCAGCTCGGTCGGGCAGACGTTGTAGTCACCGCCCAATACGAACATTTCTTCACTCGCAAGAAGCGCCCGGGCGCGCTGGGTGAGGCGCTCCATCCAGGCGAGCTTGTAGGCGAATTTCTCGGTACCGATCGGATTGCCGTTGGGCAGATAGAGGCCGCCGACCGTGAGCGGGCCCCTTGGGGTGGAGATGCGGCCCTCGATGTAGCGGGCCGGCTCGTCGACCACGGCATCCGGCAGCGCTCTGGCCGTGATTTCGACGGGATGAAGCGAGAGCAGGGCGACGCCGTTGAAGCCCTTCTGGCCGACGATCTCGGCCTGGTAGCCCGCGGCCTCGATCTCGGCCTTGGGGAATTGCTCCTGCTGCGCCTTCAGCTCCTGCAGCACGACGACATCGGGCTTGGCGCGCTGGAGCCACGCGACCAGATTTCCGGTCCGCTTGCGGACGGAATTGACGTTCCAAGTCGCGATTTTCATCGCGGCCGGATCACACGCTGAAGGAGTTGCCGCAGCCGCAAGACGAGGTGGCGTTCGGGTTGTTCACCTGAAACGAGGCACCGACCATTTCCTCGACATAGTCGAGCTGGCTGCCCTTGAGCAATTCCAGCGAGGTACTGTCGACCAATACAGAAGCGCCGTCGCGCTCGATCACAAGGTCGTCGTCGCTGCGGGCGTCCTCGAACGAGAAATTGTACTGGAAGCCCGAACAGCCGCCGCCCAGTACAGCCACCCGCATCATCACGGGCTTGGCCTCCTTGGAGGCGAGAAAAGCAATCCGCTTGGCGGCGCTCTCGGTCACGGCGAAGGTGGTGTCGGTCATGCCTACAAGATGTGGTTCGAAAGCCGGTTCGTCAATGCTCGGCATTGCGCGAAAGAAATTCGTGCCGCCCATGGAAATCACTCAAAACCCGCAAAGCGGCGGTTTTCGGGCTTCAGAGTGAACGGACCGCGATGAATTCCCGCAAACTTTATGTGGGGAAGGCGTGCCCACCGTTGGCCGCCACCCCGTAGAGTCACGACGAGGGCTCCGATGTCCTCGCGCGCGCCCGTATGCGTTCGCGGTGCAGGACGTAGAGGCCGGAGCCGATGACCAGCGGCAGGCCGTACCAGACCGTCGGCGAGGGCTGCTCCTTGAACCAGAGATAGCCGAACAGGACGGCGAGCACGATGGAAGTGTAATCGAACGGCGCCAGCACCGCGGCGGGGGCAAGCCGCCAGGCGCGTGTGATCAGGACCTGCGCCACGCCGCCCAGCAGGCCAAGCAGGACCAGCCAGAGCCAGTCGATCGGCGTCGGCCAGATCCATTCCGGGATGGCACCGAAGAACGACACAACGCTGGCGCTCAGCGAGAACCAGAACAAACTTACGACATCGTGATCGTGGCGGCTTGCCAGCCGCACCAGGATGGTCGAGAGCGCATAGCAGAAGGTCGCCGCCAGAAGGATCAGCGAGATGGCGTGGAACTCCATGCCCCAAGGGTCGAGCATGATCAGAACACCGGCGAAACCGACGCCGACGGCGCTCCAGCGACGCCAGCCGACCGGCTCACCGAGCAGCGGTACCGAGAGCGCGACCATGAACAGCGGGGCGGCAAACGAGATTGCGTAGGCGTCGACCAGTGGCATGCGCGGGAAGACGTAAAAGAAGCCCAGCAGACTGCCGAAGCCGACGACCACGCGCGCCGCCTGCAGCCACGGCCGATTGGAGCGCACGATATTCAGTCCGCCAGCCCGCCAGATCAGGACAGCGACCGGCAGCATGGCGATGGCGCTGCGAAAAAGCATAAGCTGGAACGAGCCGTAGGTGCCACCCAGCGCCTTCACCATGGAGTCCATGGTGCAGAACAGCACGAGCGCGCTCAGATTGAAGTAGATGCCGTGCAGCGCGGAATGATTGCTTTCGGCGGTCAAGGTGCGCCATTTGGCTTGGAGAACATCGTTCCGTAAAGTGACATTCGCAGGAGGGACCATCGCTGCATGCGCATGAGCTGGGCGTTCGGACGCAATAACGCGCTAAGTGGCCCGTTGGCGGTGGCGCTGCTTGTGCTGGCATGTGCGCTGCTCCTGCGAGCCTTCGACCCCGCAGCGCTTGGCCGGTTGCGCGATTTCGGTTTCGACAGCTTTCAGCGCCTCCAGCCGCGCCAGTACTCGCCGGAAACGCCGGTGCGCATCATCGATATCGACGAGGCATCGCTCGCCGCTTTTGGGCAATGGCCATGGCCGCGCACCGTCCTTGCCCGGCTTGTCGACAAGCTTACCGAGAAGGGCGTCGCGGCCATTGCCTTCGACGTGGTGTTTGCCGAGCCCGATCGCTCGTCGATGAGCGGCATGGTTCGCGATCTGGGCGCGCTAACCGATCCCGAGACAGCCCAGAGGCTTGCTACCGCGCTTCCGGACAATGACAAGGTTTTCGCCGGGGCAATTGCAAGTTCGCGGGTTGTCACGGGTTTCGGCTTCGATTTGAGTGGAAGCAAGACTCCGCCGCAGCGCTTCTTCGGTGTCGCCTTCGCGGGCGACGATCCCAGTCAGTTTCTGCCGCAGCAGGTCGGTACGGTCAGTACGCTTCCGCTTCTGGTGGCGGCCGCCAAGGGCAATGGCAGCGTCAACACAGACTACGACAGCGTGGTGATTCGACGTGTGCCGATGATGTTTCGCCTCCTGGGGCAGGAAGGCGTCTTCCCGGCGCTCTCGATCGAGACGCTACGCGTCGCCCAAGGTGCAAGTACCTATTTGATCAAGTCGTCCGGTGCGAGTGGCGAACTGTCGTTTGGCGAACGAACCGGGATGGTGGCCATCAAGACGGGTGACGTGCAGGTGCCGACAGATGCCCAGGGACGGGTGGCGCTGTTCGATACGGGCCACGTCGCGCAGCGCTTCATCTCAGCGCGTGCTGTCCTTGCCGACGAGGTCGCACCGGATGAGCTTGAAGGACGCATCGTTTTCGTCGGAACCAGCGCGATCGGCCTCAAGGATCTTCGCAATACTCCAATACAGAACGCCGTGCCTGGCGTGGAAGTCCATGCGCAGCTCGCGGAGCAGATGATCGAGGGTCAGTTTCTGGCGCGGCCGGACTACGCCAACGGCGCGGAGTTCTTGTATCTCGCAGTGATCGGCTTGCTCCTGGCTTGGCTGGTACCGCGCCTTTCGGCGGGAAGGATGGCACTGGTCGCAGCAATTTTCATCGGTATCGGCCTGGTCGTGCCCTGGCTCGCTTATGACTATTATCACCTGCTGTTCGATCCGATCTATCCACCTGTTACGTTGGCGGCGATCTACGTCGGGGGTTCGGCGACGGCGTTTATGCGGACGGAGCGCGAGCGCGCCGAAATTCGCGGCGCGTTCGGCCTGTATCTTTCGCCGGACGTGGTCGAACGGCTGGCCCGGAATCCGGAGCTGCTGCAGCTCGGCGGAGAGCAGCGTGAGATCACCGTCATGTTCACCGACGTCCGTGGCTTCACCACGATCTCCGAGCAGTTCGATCCGCATGAACTCACGCGTTTCATGAACCGCTTTCTGACGCCGATGACCGACCTGATTCTCAGCCACCGCGGAACCATAGACAAGTATATGGGCGATGCGATCATGGCGTTCTGGAACGCACCGCTCGCGGTCGATGGCCACGCCGCGCAGGCCTGCGACACGGCGCTTGCCATGCAGGCCGGCCTACGCGCCCTCAACGTCGAATGGCAGGCGGAAGCCCGCGCAGCCGGCCGACAACATATTCAGGTCAACATCGGGGTCGGCTTGAATACCGGCCGTGCATCTGTGGGAAATTTCGGATCGGCGCAGCGTTTCACCTACTCTTGCCTTGGAGACGAGGTAAACCTCGCGTCCCGCCTCGAAGGACAATGCAAAACCTATGGCGTTGGCATCATTATCGGGGAGAACACGCGGACTCAGGTGCCGGCCTTCGCGGCGCTTGAGCTTGACCGGATCCTGGTCAAGGGAAAAACCGAACCCGCGCGTCTCTACGCCCTGATGGGCGATGCCACGATGGCTCAATCGTCGGCGTTCCGGGAGTTGGCAGAGCGACAGGAGGCGTTTCTCGACCGCTATCGCGCCGGTGGCTTTGTCGATGCGATGGAGTTGATTGAGGACTGCGAGACGGTGGCTGCGGCTGCGGGCTGGCAGCAAAGCTATTATGAAATGATGCGGGCGCGGATTGGCGAACTGATTGCGATACCGCCGGCGGATTGGACGGGAGTGTATGTCGCCAAGGAAAAGTGACGCCGAACGGCAGCTCGCTGCCATCGAGGCACTGGTTTGCCGGGACGTCGGACGCAGGACTGTGGAGCTGATCGCGGCGAGTGCCGGAGAGTTGTCGATGGCGGCCCGATCGCTTGCCGGAGCGGCGAGCGTCGGCCTTATCACCGGCTTTTTCGTTCCGCGAGGGAGCGTTGCGGCACCCGAAACCGACGGCCCCGTCGGCACGGCACTGCTTGCCGCCGCACTCGCGGCATGCGGCGTGCCGGCCCGGATTGCCGTCGATACGCCGTGTGCGGAAGCCGTGCGCGTGGCCGCCGCTGCGGCGGGCGGCGGTGTGTTGGTCGACGAAGTGGGTGTTGGCGACCGCGCCGGTCTCGATCGTTTGATTGGCGCTTGGCGGAATGCGGGATTGAGTCATGCAATTGCCATCGAGCGCTGTGGACGCAGTGCCGATGGCCAGCCGCGTAACATGCGCGGTGTCGATGTCTCGCAATGGACCGCGCCGCTGGACGAGCTTTTCCTCGGCGGCCCCTGGAAAAAGCTCGCGGTCGGCGACGGCGGCAATGAGATCGGAATGGGAAAATTGCCGGCAGGCCTGATCGCGCGAACCGTGCCGAGTGGTGCCGAAATCGGCTGTGTCACTTCCTGCGACCACCTTGTTGTCGCCGGAGTTTCGAACTGGGGCGCTTACGGGATCTTGGCGGCACTTGCGGTGCTGCGTGCGGATTGGGGCCCGACGATTGCCAGCTTCCTGACGGCACAACGCGATCTTGCCGTGACGCGGGCCGTCGTGGAGGAAGCCGGTGCGGTCGATGGCGTCACGGCGCGGCGCGAGGCCACGGTCGACGGGTTCGGTCCGGATATTCATGGCGCCTTGATTGACGATCTCCGTCGCATTGCATGGGGGCAGACGGCGGACTAGTTTGCGCCGCCATGGAAAATCCTTACGCTCCCACGCACCCTGAGATCCGCGATGCGATCCGTCAGCTCTGCCTGAAATTCGACGGTGCCTACTGGCGCGACCTCGACCGCGAACGCGGTTATCCGACTGCGTTCGTGAAGGCACTGACCGATGCCGGCTGGCTGGCAACGCTCATTCCGGAAGAGTTCGGCGGGGCAGGGCTTGGCATTTCGGCCGCCGCGGCGGTTCTAGAGGAAGTCCAGCGCGCCGGCTGCAACGGTGCGGCCTGCCACGCCCAGATGTACATCATGGGGACGCTGCTTAGGCATGGCAGCAAGGAACAGAAAGAACGTTATCTGCCTCGGATCGCAAGTGGTGAATTGCGGCTCCAAGCGTTTGGCGTCACCGAGCCGACCAGTGGCACCGATACTCTGGCGCTACGCACGACCGCCGTGAAGAAGGACAACAGCACCTACGTCGTGAACGGCCAGAAGGTATGGACCAGTCGCGCCGAGCATTCCGACCTCATGCTCCTTCTGGCGCGCACGACACCCAGAGAACAGACCAAGAAGCGCACCGAGGGGTTGTCGGTGTTCCTCGTCGATATGCGCACGGCGTTGGGCAAGGGCCTCACGGTCCGGCCGATCCGAACGATGATGAACCACAACAGCACCGAAGTGTTCTTCGACAACATGGAGGTGCCGGCCGAGAACCTGATCGGCGAGGAAGGGCAGGGCTTCCGCTACATCCTGGGTGGCATGAACGCCGAGCGCGTTCTGATCGCCGCCGAATGCATCGGCGACTCGCGCTGGTTCATCGAAAAGGCCACGGAGTACGCCAAGGAGCGCAAGCTGTTCGGCCGGCCGATCGGCCAGAACCAGGGTGTGCAGTATCCCATCGCCCGTGCCTATGCCCAGACCGAGGCCGCCGACCTGATGGTGCGCAAGGCGGCGTCCCTCTACGAGGCTGGCCTGCCGTGCGGCGCCGAGGCTAACATGGCCAAGATGCTTGGCTCGGAGGCCGCGTGGGCCGCCGCCGACATGTGCGTGCAG
>CALDNT010000244.1 GCA_937915145.1 uncultured Reyranella sp. | reverse complement strand
ACCGGCCATCCGCCGCTTTGGCTCGACTTCCCGATTTGATGTTATAATATAACTAAATGTTCATCCGAATCCTGGTCGCAGCCCTGTTGCTGCTCGCCGTCCTTCCCGCCTCGGCCCAACCCCGGATCAAGGCGGTGGCGACCTTTTCGATCCTGGGCGATTTCGTGGGCGAGGTCGGCGGCGAGCGCGTCGAACTGGCGACCCTGGTCGGCCCCGACACCGATGCCCACACCTACCAGCCGAGGCCGACCGACGCTCGCACGCTGGCCGCCGCCCAGGCGCTGGTGAGCAACGGGCTGGGCTTCGAAGGATGGATCGACCGCCTGGCCAAGGCTGCACCCTTCAAGGGCCGGCCGATCGTGGCGTCGAAGGGCGTGCCGACGCTGGCGGCCGGGCCGGCGCACGGCCACAGCCATGCCCACGGTCCCGACCCGCATTGCTGGCAGGACGTCGCCTGCGCCCGCCGCTATGTCGCGAACATTGCCGGAGGCCTGGCCGAAGCCGATCCCGCCAACGCCGCGCAGTATCGCGAGCGGGCGGCGCGATACGACCAGCGGCTGGCGGCGCTCGACCAGTGGATCCGGGCGGAGATCGCCAAGGTGCCGGCCGGCCAGCGCAAGGCGATCACCGGCCACGACTCGTTCCGCTATTTCACCAAGGCCTATGGCGTGCAGTTTCTGGCGCCGCGGCGCTACAACACCGAAAGCGAGCCATCGGCCAGGGATGTCGCGGCGCTGATCCGCCAGGTCCGCGAGCAGAAGATCAAGGCGCTGTTCGTCGAGAACATGACCAACCCCGGCATGGTCGAGCAGATTGCCCGCGAGTCAGGCGCCGTGGTCGGCCCGCGTCTTTACAGCGACGCGCTGTCGAAGCCGGACGGCCCGGCTGCGACCTACGAGGCGATGATGCGCCACAACGTGACGGCGCTGGTCGCCGGCATGCTGAAGAACTGAACTACGCGGAAACAACCGCAAACCCTGCGGCGCGGCGCGCGGCCTGCAGCGTGTTGAACATCAGGCACGCCACCGTCATCGGACCGACGCCGCCCGGCACCGGCGTCAGATGGCCGGCCACCGGCAAGATCTCGGCAAAGGCCGCGTCGCCCACCAGCCTGGTCTTGCCGTCGGCCGCCGGGATGCGGTTGATGCCGACGTCGATCACCGCCGCGCCGGGCTTGATCCAGTCGCCGCGCACGAATTCCCGCTTGCCGATCGCCACGACGACGATGTCGGCCTGGCGGCACAGGCCCGGCAGATCGCGGGTGCGCGAATGGGTGATGGTGACGGTGCAATCGGCGCGCAGCAGAAGCTGCGCCACCGGCCGGCCGACCAGATTCGAGCGGCCGATCACGACGGCATGCAGGCCGGCCAGCGAACCCAGGGCATCGCGCAGCAGCATCGAAACACCGAGCGGCGTGCACGGCACGGGAAAATCGAGCGGCGCGCCCGATGCGATCGACCCCAGCCGTCCGACATTGATGGGATGGAAGCCGTCGACATCCTTGGCCGGATCGATCGCCAACAGCACATGCGAGGTGTCGATGTGCCCGGGCAGCGGGAGCTGCACCAGGATGCCATTGACCGCCGGATCGGCATTCAGCCGCGCCACCAGTGCCAGCAGCTCGGCCTCGGTGGTCTCGGCCGGCAGCCGATGGTCGAAGCTCGCCATGCCGAGTTCGGCGGCCAGCTTGCCCTTGCTGCGGACATAGACCTGGCTGGCGGCGTCGGCGCCCACCAGCACCGTCGCCAGGCCGGGCTTCGGCGCCCCCGTGGCCACCAGTTCGGCCACGCCCGCGGCCACGCGCTCGCGCAGGCCGGCGGCAAAGGCTTTTCCATCTATCAGTTTCGCATGAGGCAGCTTGGCATCAGTCATGTGCGCGTACCCATTCGACGATCCGGCCGGCGAGCGCCGTGGGCTCACCGGAAATGCTCAACACCTTGTCGCGCGCAGCCGCACCCTTCATGACGTCGAAGGCCGACCTGGGCAGATGCCACTCGGCTGCGAGCAGCGCCACCACGGCGGCGTTGGCCTTACCGTCCTCGGCCGGCGCCGTCACCGCGGCTTTCAGTCCTCCGTCGGGGGATTTTTCGAGGGCGGTGCGGCGGGCGCGCGGCTGGACGCGCACTTCGATCGTGACGCCCGTGGCGGTGCGGCGCAGGAACGCCGGATCGGCCACGTGGTACGGGCCGGGTCGGGCCGCTGCTAGACGAACGACGGCCAGACGTACTCCCACAGCAGGCTGCGGATGAAGAACAGGCCGAGCAGCAGGATGACGGGAGAAATATCGACGCCGCCGAGATTGGGCAGGATCTGACGAATCGGGCGCAGCACCGGTTCAGTCAGCCGATAGAGAACATCGACCACCATCCGGATGAATTTGTTGCTGACGTTGACCACGCCAAACGCCACCAACCAGCTCATGATCGCGCCCGCAATCACGATCCAGGTATAGATGTCGATCACCTTGTCGATCAGCACCGCTAGCGACAACATCGCGTCCCCGTCTCCAGATGCCGGCAAAATGCCGGCCGCGGGCACCCTACTCGGCGGGGATTGCCGATCACAACCCCCTTTCTAGGCCGCCCTTCAGGCCCCCCGTCAGGTTCGCGACAGGGCAAGTTCGACGCTGCCGATGCGAATGGCCCGCGCCGCGCTGATGTCGCGCGGGCCGTGCGACGGCAGGAGGCGGGCACCGTCGATGAAAGTTCCGCCCGGGCTGCCCAGATCCTCGAGCCCGAGCCGACTGCCGGCGGTCATCAGGCGGGCATGCGGCGTGGCGACGGAGGGATCGGGCACCGAGAGGTCCGACGCCTGGGTCGCGGATGCCCCGGTGAGCAGATAAGTGGCGGGCGCGCCGCCGATAGCCAACGCCACGATGCCGCCGCCGGTCAGCGTTCCCTCGAGCCGCCAGCCGCGCAGGTCGGACAAAGGCAGGGAAGGTGCGGCCAACGCGCGGGGTGGCGGCGGTGGCCCCGGTCCGCCCGTCGGCGCGGCGGCGAAGCCGGACGTGGTGCCTGCCGCCGGTTGGTCACGCGGCCAACGCATGAAGGCGAAGACCCACAGCAGGATTACCGGAACGATCGAGCCGATGCCGGTGAGCGTCAGCAGGATCGAGCCCAGGCCCAGCCAGCCCGGCAGGCCCGCCTTTTCGACAATGCGCCAGGCCATCCAGGCCGCCAGCACCGCGCCGATGATGGCGAAGACGCTGCTGAGGCCGAAGAAGCCCATCAGGGCCGCGATCTCCACGCCCATGATCTAGACGCCCATGACCTAGCGCCGCTCCGGCGAGGCTTCGCCGCTGGGCCAGGTGCCGAACGCCAGCACACCCATGACGATGAACGAGCCGATCACCGGTATGAGATGGAACAGCGACAACGCTCCGGAAAAACCGGCGCGCGTAAGGATCCGCCAGGTCGGCACGATCAGCACGAGCGACAACAGCAGATACGAAATCAGGATGGCCGAGAGTACGAACGAGCCGAATCCGAGGATCCAGGTCACGGGGTCCCCCATCATCTAGACGAGCGCCACGACTTCGATTTCGACCAAGACGTCGCGCGGCAGGCGCGCCACCTCGACCGTCGAGCGCGCCGGCGGATTGGCGCCGAAATATTCCGGCCGGCCGTAGACCTCGTTCATGGCCGCGAAACTGTCCATGCTCTTGAGGAACACCGTCGTCTTGACCGAGCGGTCGAGATCGCTGCCCGCCGCTTTCAGTACGGCACGCAAATTCCGCAGGACCTGGTGGGTCTGTTCGGCAATGCCGCCGGAGACGAGGTTGCCGGTGGCCGGATCGAGCGGGATCTGACCGGCGCAGAAGACCATCCCGTTGGCGACAATCGCCTGGGAATAAGGGCCGAGCGCCTTGGGGGCGGCGTCGGTCTGGATCACGTTCTTGCTGTTTGCCACTGCCTGCTCCCGTTCGGATGAGGAGCGACGCTAGCACAAGCCCGTTTGCTTGACAGGTGGCCCGGCAACCAGTATCCGCGCCTTCTTCGGGCCCTAAGGCGGTTGAGTGGGGGCTGTAGCTCAGCTGGGAGAGCGCCTCGTTCGCAATGAGGAGGTCAGGGGTTCGATCCCCCTCAGCTCCACCAACCGCCCCGAACCTTCCGTGCCCGCCGCATTTGCTGGCATGTCACGCGCCATCACGGCACAATTGCAGTCGATGCGCAGACGCGAACAGCCCACGCCATCCGAACTCGGCCTCTCGGTCGAGGAGGGCCGCGTTCTCGCTGGCCTGCGCACGCCGCAACGCGTGCAGGAGTTCGTCGCCGGGCTGAATGCCAACTTCGAGCACGACGGCGATACCTTGCGGTCGGTCCGCGGCGTGTTGCGCCACCGCAAGGCGCACTGCATCGAAGCCGCCTTCGTCGCCGCCTGCGCGCTGTGGCTGCACGGCGATCCGCCGCTGCTCATGGACCTGACTGCGAAGGGCGATTCCGACCATGTCGTGGCCCTGTTCCGCCGCAACGGCTGCTGGGGCGCAATTTCCAAGAGCAACCATGCCTGGCTGCGCTGGCGCGATCCCGTCTATCGCACGCTGCGCGAACTCGCGATGTCGTACTTCCACGAATATTTCAACAACGGCCGCAAGACTCTGCGGACCTACTCGGCGTCGGTCGATCTGCGCCGCTTTGGCCCCGCGGCATGGATCACCAATGAAGAAAACTGCTGGGACGTCG
This sequence comes from uncultured Reyranella sp., assembly GCA_937915145.1. Lineage (GTDB taxonomy): Bacteria > Pseudomonadota > Alphaproteobacteria > Reyranellales > Reyranellaceae > Reyranella. The sequence goes on along the minus strand of CALDNT010000244.1, from coordinate 12,408 downwards.
GTGCCGCCGTCGACGATGCGCGGCACTACCGGCTGATCTCGCCGGCCCAGATGCGGTGGCTGATGCCGCCCGACGCCACCGTGCTGCGCGCCGACAATCTGGTCCAGTACGAGAGTCGCGATCGCCGGACGGCCCGCAAATACTGAGGAGCGCCGCGATGAAACGAGCCCTCTCGATCCTGCTGCTGGTCCTGCTGGGTGGATTTCCGGCAGCGGCACAAATCCCCGCCGAGTGGCAGGCCGCCGCCCAGGCGGTGATCGGCGAGCTCGAACGCGACACGCCGCAAGCCGCCAAGCCGTGGGGGCCGGAGCTGACGCAGGGCTGGGCCCTGGCGCGCGCCTGGCGCAAACACAACAACGGCAACATCGAGATCATCCTCGCCGAGTATCTCACCTTCGTCGCGCTGTGCCGCCGTGGTTGCGGCGGCAGCACCATCGAGGGCCAAGGCTATGTCACCGTGGCCGGCCAGGTGAAGGCGCTGCGCGCCCAGAACGGCGGCCCCTATGCATTGGCGTCGAACGCGCACGCCTGGCTGTCGGGCCTGCCCGATCCCAGCGGGGCTGCACAGAAGAACGCCGCACTGTGGTCCAGGGATATAGACGTAGCGGCCGCCGACTTCGCCACCGGCAACATCTATGCGCTGGCTTGGCTGCTGGCGCAGAACCGGCCGACACCGGCCGAGCAGGCCGAGACCTTCGCCCGCTTCGCGATCCTGGTGCAGGGCAAGGCTTGGATCGGCAGTCGTTGCGTCGACATCTCGCAGGTGGCGACGGTGCTCGATGCGCCGCCGCGGATCGACGCCTGCACGTAACAAGAGGCAAACAAAAGGGGGCGCCAGGCGCCCCCTTTGCGATCTTCTGCAACGCCGCGGCTACTCGGCCGCGATGGCGTCCTGCACGAACTTCTTCTTGTCGAATTCCTCGGCGACCTGGAGGTCGTTGCCGAGCAGCTTCTCGACGTCGATCTTGGCGTATTCCATCACGCCCATGTCGCCCAGCGCCTTTTGCACCTTCGGCCCGAATAGGCCGATCTCCTTGAGGATCGGCACGATGCGGGTGAACAGCCGGGTGCGGAACTGCTGCATGGCGCCGGAGTTGTAGGCATATTCCATGAGCTTATCGACCGGCAGGCCCGACCGCATCCAGACCTCGGCCTGGTTGAAGCGGTCGCGCATGAAGTAGAGCGCCTCGACGGTGAATTCCTCGCGCTCGGCACGCTCGTGGTCACTGAGATGCGGATAATACTCGCGCAACGCCATGCGGCCGAACGTGACGTGGCGCGCCTCGTCCTGCATGACGTAGGCGTTGACGGCGCCGGCAAGATTGTTCTTCGCCGTATCGCGGATGCGCTGGAAGGCGGCAAGTGCCAGCCCTTCGATCAGGACCTGCATGCCGAGATAGGTCATGTCCCAGCGGCGGTCGGTCAGCGTCTGCTCGAGCAACTGCTGGAGCGACGGCGTGATCGGATAGGCGCACTTGAACTTTTCGTGGATCAGCCGCTTGTAGCTCTCGACGTGGCGGGCCTCGTCCATCACCTGGGTGGCGGCATAGAATTTGGCGTTCATGTCCGGCACGGTGTTGACGATCTTGGCGGTCGCGATCAGCGCGCCCTGCTCGCCGTGCATGAACTGGCAGATCGAATGGCACTGCAGATTGAATCGCAGCCAGTCCTTCTCCTTGTCGGTCATTTTTTCCCAGAAGGGCGAGCCGTAGATCGGGATGGTTTCGTCGGCCATGCCCATCGGGTTGCCTTCGAACAGTTCCTGGCTCCAGTCGATGCGCGTGGAGGTGTCCCACTGCTGCTGCTTGCCCTTCTCGTAGAGGTTCAGCAGGTCGGATGAGCCCTCGTCGTACTCCCAGTTGAAGGCGATTTCCGTCGCGCCGTCGAACTTCCAGCCCGTCGTTTCGACCGGCAATGCATAAATCTTTTGTGTGCTCATGTGTCTCTTGCCTCCTGACGCTGAAAGCGGTCCCATCCCGGGGGCCGGAGCGACAAACATGACGCTCCGTTCATTTTTCTAGCCGGAAACTATCACAAGCTGTTAGACGAGTCCCGCACAGTTTTCAGGGTACGTGAGCACGGATTTCCATGGCCTATCATCAGCTACGCATCGCCAAAATCGTTCAGGAGACAGCCGACGCGCGCTCCTACGTCTTCGAGGTTCCGGCCGATCTGGCCGAGAAGTTCCGTTACCGGGCGGGCCAGTTCCTGACATTCCGCGTGCCCCACCCGGCCGGCACCTTCAACCGCTGCTATTCGCTGTCCAGCGCACCGGAGTCCGACGGTCTGCCCAAAGTTACGGTCAAACGGGTGACCGGCGGCAAGGGCTCGAACTGGTTCCACGACGCCCTCAAGGAGGGCGCCTCGCTGGAGGTGCTGCCGCCGGCCGGCCGCTTCGTGCTCGGCGAGGGCACGGCACCCCTGTTGCTGTTCGGCGGCGGCAGCGGCATCACGCCGATGATGTCGCTGATCAAGAGCGCGCTCCAAGGCGGAACGCGGCGCATGCGCCTGTTCTACGCCAACCGCGACAAGCCCTCGATCATCTTCGATGCCGAGTTCGAGGCACTGATGAAGGCCCACCCCGGCCGCCTTGAAGTGGTCCACCATCTCGATGCGGTCCAGGGCCTGACCAGACCGGAGGAAATCCTCGCGGCATTGAAAGGCTTCGAAGAAGCCGAGGCCTATCTCTGTGGCCCTGGCCCTTTCATGACTCTGGTCGAGACCACGCTGCTGGCCGCCGGCATGCCGCGCGAGCGTGTGCGCATCGAGCGCTTCGAGGCGTCGGGCAACGATGCCGTCCCGATGGAACCCGCCGCCGAAGGCGACGTCGTTCCCGCGGAAATCACGATCCATATCGAGGGCAAGTCCCACAAGGTGCCTTACCAGAAGGGCCAGACCATCCTTGTGGCGGCACGCGCAGCCGGCCTCAATCCGCTGTCGTCGTGCGAGGAGGGTTTCTGCGCCTCATGCGCGGCCAAGTGCATCAAGGGCAAAATCATGCTGGCCAAGAACGACATCTACACAGCCGACGATCTCGCCAACGGCTGGATCCTGACCTGCCAAGGCCACTGCTTCGGACCCGAGGTCGAGATCACCTACGACGTGGTCTGACCGCCCGCTCACTCCGCCGCGATCGCCTTCTCGACGAACATCTTCTTGTCGAACTCCTCGGCCACCTTGCCGTCGTTGGCGAGCTGGTCGACGACGTTGATGTCGGCATATTCCATCACGCCCATCTCGCCGAAGGCCTTGCGCATGCGCGGCCCCCACAGGCCGATGTCCTTCACGGTCGGCACGACCCGGCTGAACAGCCGGCCGCGGAAGGAATTCATCTGCTTGGAATTGTAGTGGATGTCGTCGAGGGTCTTGGCCGGCAGTCCGAGCCGTTCCCACACTTCCGACTGGTTGAAGCGGTCGCGCATGAAATAGAGAGCCTCGACCACGAACTCCTCGCGCTCATCGCGCTCGGCGTCGGAGAGCTGCGGGTAGTAGTCGCGCAATGCCAGCCGGCCGAAGGAAACGTGGCGCGCCTCGTCCTGCATGACATAGGCATTGACGGCGCCGGCCAGCGTGTTGCCCGCCTTGTCGCGGATCGACTGGAAGGCAGCGAGCGCCAGCCCCTCGATCAGCACCTGCATGCCGAGGTAGGTCATATCCCAGCGGCGGTCGGTCAGGGTCTGTTCAAGCAGGGTCTTCAGCGCCTTGTTGATCGGATAGGCGACCTCGAACTTCTCGTGCAGCAGGCGCTTGTAGGCCTCGACGTGGCGGGCCTCGTCCATCACCTGGGTGGCGGCATAGAACTTGGCGTTCATGTCGGGGACCGTGCCCACGATCTTGGCGGTCGCGATCAGCGCGCCCTGCTCGCCGTGCATGAACTGGGAGATCGAGTTGGCCTGAAGATGAAGACGCAGCCACGCCTTCTCCTTATCGGTCATCTTGTTCCAGTAGTCCGTGCCGTAGATCGAGATCGCCTCGTCCTTGAGCTCCATCGGATTGTCGGGATTGAGCTGGAGCGACCAGTCGAGCCGCGTGGAGGCGTCCCACTGCTGCTGCTTGCCTTTCTCGTAGAGCTCGAGCAGCGGCGCCGAGCCGTCGTCGTATTCCCAATTGAACTGGAGTTCGGTCGCGCCATCGAACTTCCACTGGGTGAGTTCGACGGGCAGAGCGTAGATGCGCTGTGTGCTCATGATGGAGCCCTCCCAAGCCGTTGCTCTGTTTGATTGGTAGAAAGATGACGGATCGGTCATCTTTTAGCAAGTCGTTTACGGCTGCAGGCGGTAGCCGCCCCGGTCGGTGATCAGGATGGCGGCATTCGCCGGGTCCTTCTCGATCTTCTGACGCAGGCGATAGATGTGGGTTTCCAGCGTGTGGGTGGTGACGCCGGCGTTGTAGCCCCAGACCTCGTTCAACAGGATGTCGCGGGCCACCGGCCGGTCGCCGGCCCTGAACAGGTATTTCAGGATCGAGGCTTCCTTGTCGGTGAGCCGGACCTTCTTCTTGCCGCCCTTCTCCATCAGCAACTTGGCCGCCGGGTGGAATTCATAGGGCCCGATGGTCATGACCGCGTCCTCGCTGCGCTCATGCTGGCGCAGATGGGCGCGCAGCCGGGCGAGCAGGACATTGATGCGGAACGGCTTGGTGACGTAGTCGTTGGCCCCCGATTCGAGGCCCAGAATGGTGTCGGCATCGCTGTCGGCCGCAGTGAGCATGATCACCGGCGATCGCACGCCCTGGCGGCGCATCAGCTTGCACAGCTCGCGACCGTCCATGTCGGGCAGGCCGATATCGAGCAGGATGGCGTCATAGTGGGCAAGCTTGGCCTTCTCGAGCCCCTCGGCGGCGGTCCCGACCTGGATAGTGGTGAAGCCGTCGTAGAGATCGAGCTGCTCGGCCAGAACAGTACGCAAAGCCTGATCGTCGTCGACCAGGAGAATTTTCTTGCCACGATTGTTTACTGACATATCGATGCTACCTGTGCGTGGCCCCCAGCTACTCTATCCGGTACGCACCAAGGGCAAAAGCGGTTCACGTCGGCAAAAAGTACACGCCGTGGTAAAGGAAAGCATGGTTCCAGGTCAGGTTCATTCCCGTACAGCATCGGCGCTCGCCGCCGTCGAGCGCGCCATGGCCGAACTGCGCCGGGGCGGTATCGTCCTGATAAGGGACGACGACGGCTGCGGTGGGCTGGCAATCACCGCCGAATCGTGCGGCCCACGAGCGCTGCAGCGCCTGCAAGGCCTCGCCCAGGATGCACCCGTGCTGGTCACCACCCGCCGCCGCGCCGAGGCGATCGGCATGGAAATCCCTCCCCACATCGCCGGCGGCATGGGCGAGACCAACAAGCCGATCACGCTCGACCTGCCTGAGGGCGTTCCGGTCGACATCATTCTGCAACCGCACGAAAGCGTGCCGCCCGATCACAAGGGTGGCGTGAACCGCCATGTCGCGCTCCGCCATCTGTCGCGGCCGGTCGCGAGCCATGCGCCGAGGATCGCCCAGACCGCGATCGAACTCGCCAAGCTGGCACGGCTGCTGCCCGCCGTGGTGCTGGGGCCACTCAGCCGCGACCCCAACAACAAGCGCCGCGACTGGGCGCGCGATCAGGACCTGATCTACGTCGACGCCGCCGACATCCTCGCCTACGAGGACACCGCCTCGCGCAACCTCCAGCAGGTCGCCCAGGCGCACGTGCCGCTCGAAGGCGCGGAGAACGCCCGTATTCTCGCGTGGCGGCCGAGCGACGGCGGCAAGGAACATCTCGCCATCGTGGTCGGTGAGGTCGACCCGACCGAGCCTGTACTGATTCGCCTGCATTCCGAATGTTTCACGGGCGACCTGCTGGGCTCATTGCGCTGCGACTGCGGCGTACAACTGCGCGGCGCCATCGCCGAACTCGCCAAGCATGGCTCGGGCGTTCTGCTCTACCTTGCGCAGGAAGGTCGCGGTATCGGCCTGGTCAACAAGCTGCGCGCCTACGAGCTTCAGGACGACGGTTTCGATACCATCGATGCCAACGAGCAGCTCGGCTTCGACGCCGACGAACGAATCTATGCCCCGGCCGCCACGATGCTGGCCCGCATGGGTATCCAGCGGGTCCGGCTGATGACCAACAACCCGGAAAAGATTCGCGGGTTGGAGCGCTACGGCGTCGAGATCGCCGAGCGCGTAGCGCATTCCTTCCCAGCCAACGGCCACAACGAGAACTACCTGCGCACCAAGGCCGAGCGCTCGGGACATCTGTTATAGGCGCCGCCGCGCCCGCTTGATCCAGGTCACTCAGGCCCGGCAGAGTCTGCTCTAGCCTGCGTCCTTGGAGTGTCGCGCAATGCTCATCGGCGTCCCGAAGGAAATCAAGGATCACGAATACCGCGTCGGCCTCGTACCATCGTCGGCGGCCGAGTTGGTGCGTCATGGCCATGACGTCCTGGTCGAACGCGCCGCCGGCCTCGGCGCCGGACTCGGCGACGATCTCTATGTCGCCGCCGGCGCCAGGATTGCACCGGAGGCAGCAACGGTCTTCGCTGAGGCGGAGCTGATCGTGAAGGTCAAGGAACCGCTGCCAGTGGAGCGTCCGCGGCTGAGACCCGGACAGGTGGTCTTCACCTACTTCCACCTTGCGCCCGACCCGGAGCAGACACGCACCCTCCTCGCCAGCGGCGTGACGGCGATCGCCTATGAGACCGTCACCTCGCCCACATCCTGCGGCGCACTGACCTGTTGATTGGTGCCGGGCTGGTGCCGGGAGTCGCCGCCCCCAAGCTCGTCACGCGCGAGATGATGACGTCGATGAAACCCAACAGCGTGATCGTCGACATCGCCATCGACCAGGGTGGCTGCTGCGAGACCTCGCATCCGACCACGCATTCGCATCCGACCTACGTCGACGAAAGCGTGATCCATTCCTGCGTCACCAACATGCCGGGCGCGGTGGCCCGCAACTCGACATTCGCACTCAACAGCGCGACCCTGAAGTTCGCGCTGGCGCCGGCCGACAAGGTGGCCTGAGGGAGCAGACGAGGCGCTACGAGCTGTTCCACGGCCGGCCGAGCGAAGTGGAATTCTCGACTAGCGAAAGATCTCTCGCTGCCTTCCTTTCGATGCAGTCCGGGATACAATTCCCGCCGACGACCCCGCCCTGATCCAGACAAGCGGGGCGGTTGCAGGAGGAAACGATATGTCCAAGATCCGCCGCCGCGGCCTCGTGGCGTCCGCTACCGCGTTTGCGTTCGCGCCATCGATCGTTCGCGCGCAGAAGAAGTACGACCCGGGCGTGACCGACAAGGAGATCAAGCTCGGCCACACCAACCCCTACAGCGGCCCGTTGTCGGCCTATGGCGTGATCGGCAAGGCCGAGGCCGCCTACTGGACGATGGTCAACGACACCGGCGGCATCAACGGCCGCAAGGTCAATTTCATCAGTTACGACGACGGCTACCAGCCACCCAAGACCGTCGAGATGGTACGTAAGCTGGTCGAGGACGACAAAGTTCTGGCCATGTTCCAGCTCCTTGGCACGCCAACCAACACAGTCGTGCACAAGTACCTCAACCAGAAGAAGGTGCCACAGCTCTTCGTCGCCACGGGCGCCTCCAAGTGGGGCGACCCCAAGAACTTCCCGTGGACGATGGGCTGGCAGCCCGACTACGCCACCGAAGGCGGCATCTACGCCAAGCACATGCTGGCCACGCACAAGGGCGAGAAGATCGCGGTACTCTGGCAGAATGACGATTCCGGCAAGGACTATGTCGGCGGCTTCATGAAGGGCCTCGGCAAGGAGAACGAAAAGCTGGTGGTCGCCTCGGCGAGCTACGAGGTCACCGATCCCACGATCGACTCTCAGATCATCCAGCTCAAGAACTCGGGCGCTTCGTGTTTGTTCAACGACGCCGCGCCCAAGCAGGCGGCACAGGCAATTCGCAAGATTGCCGACCTTGGTTGGAAGCCAGCACACTATCTCGCCAACGTCTCGGCCTCCGTCACCTCGGTCCTGAAGCCGGCCGGCTTCGAAGCCAGCCAAGGCATCATCACGGCCGCCTATCTCAAGGACCCAACCGACAAACAATGGGCGAGTTCGCCCGATTTCGTCGAGTGGAAGGCATGGATGGCCAAGTACCATCCAACCGGTAACATCTCGGACTCCTTCAACGCCTACGCTTACGCCGTCTCGGCGACGATGCGCGACTGTCTAAGGCGCTGCGGCGACGAACTGACCCGCGCCAACCTGATGAAGCAGGCCGCCAGCATGAAGAGCCTCGTGGTGCCGATGCTGCTGCCCGGCATCAAGATCAACACCAGCCCGACCGACTTTTATCCCATCCAGTCGGTCCAGTTGCAGCGCTTCAAGGGCGAGACCTGGGAGCTGTTCGGCGAGGTGCTGAGCAATGAGAGTGCCTGAGCGGCGTTGCGTGCGAAATTTCACGATGCGATGATCATTCTCCACTCGGCTGGCGGCGCGCACGCTAGCCGAGCGGAGATTCGCGACCGGCGGGAAACAACCAGACGCCAATAGCGCCAAGCCCGATCGCTGAGGGTTTTCATTCTCTCAAATTGGAAGATCTTGGAAACGATTTCCTCGCAGGAGGCAAACGTCCTGGAATATAAAAATTCCTGACGTGTCCGCCGTGCCAAGATGCGGAACGCCGGAAGGCGAGAGGAGTTCTTCATGACATTGCCAGTGGCAACACTCGACCATGTGGTCATCAATGCGCGCGACGACATGGATCGTGCTGCTGACATCTATCGCCGCTTGGGCTTCACCCTCACCGAGCGCGGCTATCATTCGCTCGGTTCGATGAATCACCTGGCCATGTTCGGCACCGACTACCTCGAGCTGATCGCGATCCCGAAAGGCGCCAAGACCGGCCGCCTGGATCTGCTGGAATTTCCACTTGGCCTCAACGGCCTGGTGTTCGGCTCTGAGGATTCGGCTATTACCTACAGCGCACTCTCCAAGGCGGGCGTGCCCATCGAAGCGCCGGTCGAGTTCACGCGGCCGGTCAAAGTCGACGGCAAGGACCGCGACGCGCGCTTCCGTACGGTCCGCATGAAGGCCGGCGTCGTGCCCTACGGTCGCGTCTACTACTGCCATCATTTCACCCGCGATCTGGTATGGCGCGACGAGTGGCGCCATCACGCCAACGGCGTCGTTGCGGTGGCTCGCGCGCTGATCGTCGAGCCCGATCCGGCCAGGGGCGCCAAGCTTTACGCCGACATGTTCGGGCCCGAATCGGTGCGCGACATCAAAGGCGGAAAGAGCGTGGTCGTCGGCAATTCGCGCTTCGATATCGTGACCGAAGCAGCCCTTCGCGCCGAATTCGGCGACGCGGCACCGGAAGCCGAGGGGCGCAAGGCCTACATGGCCGGGCTCACCTTCCGCACCGTGTCGGTGGCGAAGGCGGCACGTACCTTGCAGGAAGGCAAGATCGATGGCGCGGTCCAGGGTGCGGGGCGGCTGGTGGTGCCGGCCCGGCAGGCGGTGAATGCCGTGTTGGAGTTCATCGAGTAGGCACGATGGCTGCGATCAACTACGACAATCAGGGCGACGCTATTTCGCGTGAGGTGTCGCGCGACGCCCTCGCGCTGATCGACGCCGGCGGCAACGGCGCCGAACGCACCTACACCTACGGCGACATCATGCGCCTAAGCGGTGCCGTGGCGCGCGGCCTTCACAAGCGCGGCCTCAGGCGTGGCGAGCGCGTGGCGATCCTGTCGGCCAACCGCGCCGAATTCCTGATCACATTCCTCGGCATCATGCAGGCGGGCCTGGTCGCGGTGCCGGCGAACTACAAGCTGCCGGCCGAGACGGTGGCTTACGTCATCGACGATTGCGACGCCAGGCTGGTGATCGGCGACGACGTCCGTCTCGCGCTGGCACCGGGCGGCGTGTCGAAGATTTCCTTCGATTCCGGTTTTGCCGAACTTCTCGACGAAGGCCCCTTTGCGCCGCTCGAGATGCGGCCCGAGGAACCGGCGATGTTCCTCTATACGTCGGGCTCGACGGGCCGACCCAAGGGCGTGGTGCTGTCGCACCATTCGCACCTCTGGGCGATCAGCCAGCGCATGCGCCGGCCGGTGCCGTTCGGCCAGCGGGTCCTGGTGGCCGCGCCGCTCTATCACATGAACGGTCTGGCGATGTGCCAGACGACGCTCAGTCACGGCGACACCATCGTGCTGTTGCCGCAGTTCACCACCCGGGGCTACGTCGAGGCCGCCGCCCGGCATCGCGTGGCCTTTCTCACCTCGGTGCCGACCATGATCGCCATGATGCTGCGCGAGCGCGAGCTGCTCGCCAGCAACGATCTCTCGGCGGTCGAAGCCGTCCGCATGGGCTCGGCACCCATCACCCAGGCGCTGATCGACCAGGTGCGCGGCGTTTTTCCCAAGGCGGCGATCAGCAACGGCTACGGCACGACCGAGGCCGGCCCGGTCGTGTTCGGTCCGCATCCCAAGGGCATCCCGCAGCCCGAACTTTCGACCGGCTATCCGCATCCCGAGGTGCAGCTGCGCCTGGTACGCGACGGCCGCGAGGTCGAGGACGAAGGCGCGCTCGAGATGAAGTGCGATGCGCTGATGACGCACTATCACAAGCTGCCCGAGGTCACCGCCAAGGCGATGACGGCGGATGGCTATTACCGCACCAGCGACGTGTTCCGCCGCGACGACAACGGCTTCTTCTATTTCGTCGGCCGCGTCGACGACATGTTCGTGTGCGGCGGCGAGAACATCTATCCCGGCGAGGTCGAGAAGATGCTCGAGCGCCATCCCGACATCCACCAGGCCGCCGTCATTGCCGTTCCCGACGACCTCAAAGGTCACAAGCCGATCGCCTTCGTCGTCAAAGCGCCCGGCACCCAGCTCGACGAACAGACGGTCAAGACCTACGCGCTCGCCAACGCGCCTGCCTACCAACATCCACGCCGCGTTCTGTTCGTCGACGAGATGCCGCTTGCCGGCACCAACAAGATCGACAAGCGCGCGCTCGCCACGCAGATCCCGACGGGAGGAGACATCTGACAATGAGAGCCGCAGTCATCCGCGAGCATGGCGACCCCGCCGTGCTGAACTTCGAGACAGGCTTCCCCGACCCCCGGCCTGGCGAGGGCGACGTGATCGTCGCGGTGAAAGCCTCCTCGCTCAATTACCACGACGTCTTCACCCGCCGCGGCATGCCCGGCATCAAGGTGCCGATGCCAGCGATCATGGGCCTCGACGTGGCCGGCGAGATCGCCGAAGTCGGACCCGGCGTCACCGGCTGGAAGAAAGGCGACCGCGTCCTGGTCGATCCGATCAACCGGGTCGAAGGCGGCCTGATGGGCGAGACGGTGCACGGCGGCCTGGCCGAGCTCTGCAAGGCGCGCGCCCACCAGCTCGTGCGGATCCCCGACGGCGTGTCGTTCTCCGATGCCGCCGCCCTTCCCGTCGCCTATGGCACGGCGCTACGCATGATGACGACCAACGGCCATGTCGCGAAAGGCGAGAAGGTGTTGATCCTGGGCGCCTCGGGCGGCGTCGGCGTCTGCTGCCTGCAGCTCGCCAAGATCGCCGGCGCCGAGGTGATCGCCTGCGCCGGCACCGACGTCAAGGCCAGGCGCCTGGCCGAGCTCGGCGCCGACAAGACCATCAACTACGTCGAGAAGGACTTCATGAAGGAGGTCTTCGCGATGTACGGCAAGCCGACGCGCCGCGGCGCCGGCACCGACCAGGGAGTCGACGTCGTGGTGAACTACACCGGCGGCAACACCTGGGTGAACTCGCTGAAGTGCCTGAAGGTTGGCGGCCGGCTGCTGACCTGCGGCGCCACCGCGGGCTACGACCCCAAGGAGGACATCCGCTTCATCTGGACCTTCGAACTCAAGGTCCTGGGCTCCAACGGCTGGGCGCGCTCCGACATCGTCACGCTTCTGGATATGGTCCAGCAGGGCAAGCTCAAGGTGCTGGTCGACAGGATCTACAAGCTCGAGGAGGCACGCGAAGCCCTGTCCGTCATCGAGGACCGCCAAGTGTTCGGCAAGATCGTGGTGGCACCATGACGGACAAGCTGGCGCCCCTCACCGGAGCCGAGCTGCAGGCGATGCTCGACCGCTCGCCCTTCATCGCCTTCCTCGGCCTGAAGGTCACCGAGGCCGACCCGGCCCGGGAGCAGGTCACGATGACCTGCGCCATGCGGCCGGAGTTCGAACGCGGCGCCGGCACCGGCCAGTGGCATGGCGGGCCGATCGCGGCGATCATCGACACGGTCGGCGACTATGCGCTGATCATGGCGCTCAGGCGCGGCCTGCCGACCATCAATTTCCGCGTCGATTATCTCCGGCCGGCGATCAAGACGGCGCTCACCACGACGGCGCGTGTGCGCCGTGCCGGCAAGAGCGTCGGCCTGGTCGACGTCGATGTGTTCAACGATCAGAAGGC
>CALDNT010000243.1 GCA_937915145.1 uncultured Reyranella sp. | reverse complement strand
GTTCGTCGGCGGCACCGGGAACGGCAATCCAGCGGCAGCCCCGCGAGGCGAGAATGGGATCGACCATGATTCGGAAATTCTATCTCAGCGATGCGTCGTCTGCAGCTTACGCCATTGCATGTAGACCACGCCGCTCAACGCCACGAGGCCGCCCACGATCTGATAGGCGTTGGGCATAAAGCCATAGGCCATCGACCATAGCACGGCGAAAAGCGGCACGAGATTGACCCAAAGTGACGCAATCGCAACGCCGAGCCGGCTCGCGCCGACGTTCCAGAAGTAGCCGCCGAGACCGCTGGCGAACACCGCCACCATCAGGAGCTGCGTCCACACCCAGCCGTCGGTGACGGCGAAGGGCGAGCGCGCCCAACCGAACGCGATCAGCCCGAGGCTGAGGAGGATCATCCAGCTCATGGCCGATAGCGAGGCGACATAGGTGCGGTGGAGCTGGCTGGCGCGATCGAACCAGGCCTGGGCCTTGATGCTGTAGAGCGTCCACAGTGCGTTCGACAGCAGCACGACGATCTCGCCGCCGCCCAGCGTGACGGTTCCCGCGCCCACGAAGCTGCCCGAGGCCAGGATCAATCCGCCGAGCAGCGTCAACGCAAGTGCCGTTGGAAATCCGCGATCGAACCTGAGGCCGGTGACCAGCCGCACGGTGGCCGCCGAGACCAGTGGGCCCGCGACCTGCACGGCGGCAGCCGAGATCGGATTGCTGAACTGGATGCCGAGCGTGTAGATCGTGAAGAAGCCGCCCATCATCAAGCCAAGCAGGACGAACCGGCGCAACCCGACGTCGATGCGAAGGGCGCGCACGCCTTCGACCAGCAGCAACAGGATGCCGAGCACGACAGCGGCCGATGCCGTCCGGATCGCCGACATCGGGATCAGATCGAAATGCTCCAGCATCACCTTGGACACGGGCACGTTGGCGCCCCAGCTCGCGCCCACGAAAACCATGGCCGCGAAAGCACCGAACAGGTGGCGGCGACCAGCTTGCGTCACCGGGCGTTTGCTCCCGGCCGGGCCGCGCGCATCTGACGGATCTGCAACTGTGCTATTCCTCCCATCACGACGGCGCCGCCCGCGAGTTGAAGCCAGCTCGGCTCGAACCCCATCAGTGCGGCGAGGCCGATGGCGAATACCGGCGCGGAGTTGGAGAACAGAGAGGCCACCGGCACGCCGACCAGCGACACACCGGTATTCCACAGCAGCACTGCCACGGCGACGCCGAGGACACCGATCCACACGATCATGCCGCCTTCAATCAGCGTCGGCGCACGCGTCGGCAAGTCGAGTCCTAGCGTTGCCCAGACGACAAGGCAGACCACTGCCAGCAACACGCTGGCCACGCTGGACGTGAGCGCCGACAGCGCCATCTGGCCACGGTCGGCCAGCCACTGCTGAGCCCGGATCGAGTACCAGCTCCAGCAGAGCTGGGCGATCACCAGCAGGATCTCGCCACCTTCGATGCCAAGACCGCCCGCGGTTCGGCCCGGTGTGCCCAGAACGACAAGGACGCCGCCACCAACCACCAGCGCGAGGGTGACGTAAAAACCCGGCGGCGGCGCTGCCCGCAGCAACAGGCGCGACAGGATGGTGGCCCAGATCGGTCCGCACATCAGCACTATGGCCGCGGTGGCCGGATGGGCGTTGGCAACCCCGAAGGTGTAGAGCACCGAGAAGGCCGCCATGGCAGCGCCGAGACGGAACAGCCGGCCGGGCTGCAACGGCCGCGGCGCGGCCGGCGGCGGGCGGCTGCACAGGACCGCAAGCCACAGGACCGGCAGGCCCAGCACATACCTCAACCACGACAGCAGCCACTTGTCGTAGTGTTCCGCCAGCGCAGCCAGCACCGGAATCATCGAACCCCAGATCAATGCCGCCAAAAGCAGAACCAAAGTGGCGCGCTTCAGCGCGCCAGGTGACGATGCGACCATGCGGGACGTCGGCTCAGCCAGCGGCGCGGCGGCGTACCGCTTCATAGCCGACGCGGCAATCCTTGTAGACGTCGGGCTTTTCGGTCGAGACGCGTGCCTCGATGACGCCGGGCTGCACCAGACAAAGATCGAGAATCGCGTCGACCAGCGTTTCCTGCAGATTGAAATGGCGGCTTTTCGCCAGTGCCACGATCCCGTCATGCACGACGTCATAGTTCAGCACGTTGGCAATCCTGTCGCCATGCGCTGCTTCGGCCGGACCGAGCAGGAGATCGACGTTGGCCACGACAGTCTGCGGCCCCTCCTTCTCGAAGTCGTGAATGCCGATCGAGACCTGCAGGCGAAGGTCGCGAATGAATATGCGCCGATCCATCCCGGGGCTCATGTCACTTGGTCGCTTTCGTAGCGAATGCGATGTCGCGCGGCCGGCCCGTGAGATGCTCGCCGCTGTCGACGATCAGCGTATCACCGGTGTAGCTCGGCGTCGCCACGATGAAGCGCAGGGCCCGCGCCAGATCGTCGGTCGCGACGCCGACACCAAGAGGATTGGCGGTGTGCTGGGCCGAGAAGCGGGCATCGGTCTGGCTGCCGCTGCGCAAGGTGAGTCCGGGGGCGATGCCCGCCACCCTGAGGCGCGGCGCAAAAGACTGGGCAAGCAATGTCGTCAGGCCGTGAAGCCCGATCTTGGAGAGCGTATAGCTCAGAAAGTCGGGGTTGAGATTGAACAGCTTCTGGTCGAGCACGTTCACGATCAGCCCGGACTCGCCGGCCGGGAGCTGCCGGGCCAGCGCCTGGGAGAGCAGCAGCGGCCCACGAAGATTGATCGCCATATTCAGGTCGAAATCGGCCGCCCTGACGGTCGGCGCCCGGTCGAGCTTGAACAGCGAGGCGTTGTTCACCAGGCAGGTGAGCCGCACTCCCCGCGCCCGGCACTTCGGCACCAACGCTTCGGCCTGGCGGGCCGACGACAGATCGGCGCGCACGGCCTTGGCGCGGCCACCTGCCGCAGCAATCGCCGCCACCGTGGCCCGTGCACCGGCGGCGGAGCGATTGTAGTGCACGAAGACGAAGAATCCGTCGGCGGCCAATGCCTGCGCCAGAGCCCGCCCGATCCGCATTCCTGCTCCGGTGACCAACGCACCCTTCATGCTGCGACATCCACTCCATCGTGACTAACGGGACGGCGGGTTCTAGCATGTGGCCATGAGTTCGTCCCCGTTCGATACCGTCGACTGCGTTGTGATCGGTGCAGGTGTTGTAGGCCTTGCCGTGGCCCGCGCCCTTGCCCTTGCCGGCCGTGAGGTCATCGTCGTGGAGGCCGCCGACGGCATCGGCACCGAAACCAGTTCGCGCAACTCCGAAGTCATCCATGCCGGTATCTACTACCGCAAGGGCAGCCTGATGGCGGAGACCTGCGTCGCCGGCCGCCGCCTGCTCTACGCCTATTGCGCCGAGCACGGTGTGCCGCACCGCAACTGCGGCAAGCTGATCGTCGCCACCAACGACGCCGAAAGCGACATGCTCACCGACATCAAGGGCCGCGCCGAAGCCAATGGCGTCGAGGGCATGCGGCTGCTCGGGGCTACCGAAGCGATGATGATGGAACCCAATCTGCATTGTACCGCCGCGCTGCTCTCGCCCAGCACCGGTATCATCGACAGCCACTCCTACATGCTGGCACTGCGGGGGGATGCCGAAAGCCATGGCGCGATGGTCGCCTTCCACAGCCCGGTGCTGCAGGGCCGCGCTGTCAAGGGCGGCGTCGAACTCGAGGTCGGCGGCAAGGAGCCGATGAACCTGAACTGCCGGCTGGTGGTCAATTCCGCCGGCCTGCACGCACCGGCGCTGGCAAAAAAAATTGCCGGCATGCCATCCAATCAGGTGCCGTCGGCGTACTACGCCAAAGGAAACTATTTCACCTTGGCTGGAATCTCGCCCTTTTCGCGCCTGATCTACCCCGTCCCGGTGCCGGGCGGTCTTGGCGTGCACATCACAGTCGACCTCGGCGGCCAGGCCAAGTTCGGTCCGGATGTCGAGTGGATCGACAAGATCGACTACGAGGTCGACCCGCACCGTGCCGACAAATTTTACGCGGCCGTGCGGCGGTACTGGCCCGATTTGAAGGACGGCGCGCTGCATCCGGGCTATGCCGGCATCAGGCCCAAGATCGTGCCGCCCGGCGCATCGGCCCAGGACTTCCAGATACAGGGACCGGCCGATCACGGCGTGCCGGGGTTGATCAATCTGTTCGGCATCGAGTCGCCGGGTCTCACCGCATCGCTTGCCCTGGCCGAACTGGTCCGCGACATCGCCTCCGCATGAACCTGGCCCGACGAGGCGTGATTTGCGGCCTGCTCGGTATGCTGACCGGCTGTTCGCCCGCCGCGCTTCTCAATACGACCGTCTCGCGCAAGGGCTATACGCTTGAGGCCGATATCCCCTACGGCACCGACCCGCGCCAGAAGCTCGACCTCTACCGGCCTGACACACCACGCGCCGACGGCAAGGCAGTAATATTCTTCTACGGCGGCTCGTGGGACTCGGGCACTAAGTCCGACTATCTGTTCGTGGCCCAGGCCCTGGCCGCCAACGGGTTGACGGTGATCGTGCCCGACTATCGTCTCTATCCCGAAGTGCGCTTCCCGGCCTTCGTGGAGGACGCCGCGCTCGCCACACGCTGGGCGGCCGATCGGGTGGGCGTCGAGAAGCTCATCGCGATGGGCCATTCCGCAGGTGCCCACAGCGCCCTGATGCTGGCCGCCAACACCCGCTATCTCGCCGATGCTGGTGTCGACCGGATGAAGCTTGCCGGCGCAGTCGGCCTGGCTGGTCCCTACAGTTTCCTGCCGCTCACCTCGCACCGCCTTCAGGACATCTTCGGCAGTGCCAACGATCCCGCGACTCAGCCCATCAGCTTTACCGTGGCCCCGCTGCCGCCGGTTCTATTGCTTCACGGCGAAGCCGATCGCATCGTCTATCCGCGCAACACCGTACGCCTTGCTTCTGCCTGGCAGGCGGCGGGCGGCAGTGCCGAAATGCAGCTCTATCCCGAAGTCGACCACATCGACGTCGTGGCGGCGATGTCGTCGTTCCTGCGCGCCCGAGCACCCACGCTCGCCGACTCCATGGCCTTCATCGACAGCCATTGATCCGCGCTGCGGAAGGCAATTCCGGGGCTGGCCGGTAGCACCTCGGTTCGCTAATGCTGGGGACAACAAATCAAAACGGCAGGGGAATCGACGATGATCAAGACGCGCTTCACCGAGATGTTCGGCATCAAGCACCCGATCGTACAGGGCGGCATGCAGTGGGTCGGCCGGGCCGAGCTTGCGTCGGCGGTCTCGAACGCCGGGGCGCTCGGCATCCTCACCGGCCTCACGCAGCCTACTCCCGACGATCTGCGCAAGGAGATCAAGCGCTGCCGCGAAATGACGGACCAGCCGTTCGGCGTCAATCTCACCATCCTGCCGACACTGGTGCCACGGCCCTATGGCGAATACATCGACGCCATCATCGATTCCGGCATCAAGATCGTCGAAACGGCGGGCAACAATCCCAAGCCGTTCCTGCCCAAGCTCAAGGCGGCCGGCATCAAGGTCATCCACAAGTGCACCTCGGTCCGCCATGGCGTCTCGGCCGAGAAGGTCGGCGTCGATGCGATCTCGATGGACGGCTTCGAGTGCGCCGGCCATCCCGGCGAGGATGATGTTCCCAACCTGGTGTTGCTGCCGGCAGCGGCCAACGTCATCAAGATCCCGATGCTGGCGTCGGGCGGCTTCGGCGATGCCCGCGGCCTGGTGGCAGCACTGGCGCTGGGCTGCGAAGGCATCAACATGGGCACGCGCTTCATGGCGACCAAGGAAGCGCCGATCCACGGCAACGTGAAGAAGGCGCTGGTCGACAGCGACGAGCGTTCGACGTCGTTGATCCTGCGCACCATGCGCAATACCAGCCGCGTCTACGGCAATTCGATCGCCAAGAAGGCAATCGAGATGGAACATGAGGGCAAGACCATCGAGGAGATCGGGCCGGTTGTGGCCGGCGCCAAGGGCCGTCTGGTCTACGAGACCGGCGACATGGAACACGGCATCTGGTCGGCCGGCACGGTGATGGGGATCATCAATGACGTTCCCTCGTGCAAGGAACTGGTCGAGCGGATCGTGGCCGAAGCCGAGGAGATGATCCGCGGCCGGTTGGCCAAGGCGATCGCGGCCTAAGTCGCGGGAGGTCGCCGGCGCTTCCACCAGCGCCACAGCAGGCCGCCGAATGGCGGCAGGAGACAGAGCCCGGCGGCGAGCATCGCCAACGCCGCCTCGAGGCAGCCCCAGCCCCGGCGAGCGCCGATCACGCATTGCCAATCGGCGGCCATGAAAGCCAGCGCCGCGATCATCAGTGGATTGGCGAACACGGCGACCGGCCAGAGCTGCCAGGCCGGCGCCTCGACACCGGGCCGCCACTGGCAGACGAAGCAACTGACGAGGGCGCCGGCGAACAGGGCCAGGCCAGCGATGAGCGACACCTGGGGGCTGACGAACGCGCCCGCCATGGAGCCCACCATGACGGCACCGATCAGATGGCCCATTACGAAGGGATGAATGCGCAGCATGGTCTATGCCGCGATCAATCCGGCGACCACTTCCGGATGGGTGTCCAGCATGGCGTGATTGGCGCCGGTCAACCCTTCCATCCGCGCCTTGGCCAGCAGCTTGAGCAAGGCTCGGGCGATCGAGCGGACGACATCGGGGCTGGTCTCGCCGGCGATGATCGTGACCGGCTGCCGGAAGGCCGCCAGCGCGCTGGCCGTGTTGGTGTCGAGGAACGTGCCGCGCACGTCGATGGCGTTGTGTGCCGCGGCGTTGTCCAACGGCCCGCGGATTTTCTCGGGCATCCGCGCCCATGTGCCGGCGCCGAACCAGTAGTCGATCATCAGCCGCACTGCGCCGGGCTCGCCCGCGAGGGCGCGGCGGGCGTAGTCCTCGAAATAGGCGGCAGCGGGCTCCAGTGCAGCGCGGTCGCCGGTTAATTCAAGAGCACGGAAGAACACTGGCTCGAACAGTACGACCTCGCCCACCGTGCCGTGCCGGGCCTGAAGGGCGGCCTGCAGCGCAATGTT
Organism: uncultured Reyranella sp.; assembly: GCA_937915145.1. GTDB lineage: Bacteria > Pseudomonadota > Alphaproteobacteria > Reyranellales > Reyranellaceae > Reyranella. The sequence goes on along the minus strand of CALDNT010000243.1, from coordinate 23,127 downwards.
GCCGCCGAAGGAATGACCGGCCAGACGCACCGGCCCGTCGCACGTCTCGATCAGCCGCGCGACCGCAGCACCCATTGCGGCGGTTCGGCCCTTCGACTCGTCGGGCAGCCGCGTCGAACCGCCAAAGCCGGGCAGATCGGGACAGAAAACGCGATGCCGGCGACGAAGATGCGGCACCACGCGTCCCCACGAGCGGCCATCGCCCGGCGAGCCGTGAACCAGCACCAACGGCGGTCCCTCGCCTTCCTCGCGATAGCTGAGGGTGCGACCCCCGGACAGTTCCAGATCGGGCATGCCGGTGCGGTTACTACACCAGGTTGATGCGGCAGCCGCAGACCTCGACCTGAGACGGCCCGTGCTGTTTGCCGCGCTTGTGCGCCGCCGCCAGGACGCGCTCGCGGTCGACAACCTTCACATCATAGGCCGACACGCCGGGGCCGCGTCCGTCGACGATCGGCACGAAGCGAATCTGCGAGCCGTCGAGGCGGATGATGTTGTCCGTCGCCGGGCGGTCGAGGATCTTCGCCCAAGTCGCGGCTGCCCGGTCCGGGTCGTCGTGCTGGATCTCGACACCGGCCAGCCCGCTGGTAACGTCCGACCGGGAATGTTTCAGCCAGCCCTTCTCGGCCGGCGGCCACCACAGCGCCGGATCGACACCCTTGGGCGCGAAGGTGGTGTCGAGCGACAGCAGCACGCCTGTCGTGTCGGCCGGATGGAAGTGGGTGTACTGGTACTCAGGCAGGTCCTTCTGAGCGACCGCCCGGATGCCGAGGTCGGTCACGCGCTTGCGCTCGGCCGCGGCGTCGGGAACCTGGATGATGACCATGTAGCCGCCGTCGCCCTTGCGCCGCTCGATGTAGCGGCCGGCTGACGTGCCCTGCTGGAACGGCGTCACGATTTCGAGGAAGTCGTGACCCGTAGGGCAGACGACATTGACCAGGCCCCACTTGGCGACGCCGGGGTCGCGGTAGGCGACGTCGATGCCAAGGATGTCGCACAGTTCCTCGCGCGAGCTTTCCAGGTCGCCGCAGACGAAAACGCATTGCCTGAGTTTCATCGAACCCCTCCCGTTCTTCTTCCTGGTCGCCTATGGTAGCCCCATGCGGACCGTGTGGACCATGGGCTTCGTGGCGGCGGCCGCGCTTTCGTTTTGCTTCCCGGACTACATCGTCTTTCGCTTCACCTTGGCCGCGATCTGGGCGATCGCGCTGGTTGGCTTGGTGATCCTGTGCGGCATCAGCGGGCAATTCTCCTTCGCCCAGGCAGCCCTGTTCGGCATCGGCGGCTATACCGCCGCCATCCTGGCCGCCCACACGCCGCTTTCGCTCTATTGGGCTCTCGCTCTGGCACCGCTGGCGGGCTATGCCGCCGGCTACGGTCTTGGCCGGATCGCCGGCGGCCACAGCCTGTGGACACAGGCCCTGGTGAGCTACGCCTTCGCCATTGCCTTTCCACAGCTCCTGCGCTGGCGGCCGATCGAGCGCTGGACCGGCGGCGTCCAGGGCCTCTATCTCGACTTCCCGACGCCGCCGGGCGGGCTCCTGAGCAATGACCGCTGGGGTTTTCTGATGACCCTGGCACTGCTGGCGGCAGGCGTCTGGCTGGCCGACAATCTCATCAGGAGCCGCTCCGGCCGGGCACTGATGGCGGTGCGCGACCACGATCTCGCGGCATCGGCGCAGGGTATCAGGGTCGTGCAGATTCGGGCGACGGCTTCGGGCCTGGCCGGCGCCTATATCGCGCTCGCCGGCTGCCTCCAGGCCTTCCAGTTCGGCTTCGTCGGACCCACAAGCTACAATTTCGCGCTCTCCGTCCAGATGCTGTTCGGGCTGGTGATCGGCGGCATGCATTCGGTCGCCGGCGCGATCCTGGGCGGCCTGTTCCTGCAGTTCTTTCCCGATCTCGTGGCCAGCTTCGGCAAGGGCCTGTCGGCCCTGCTCTATGCCGTGCTGCTGATCGCCGCCATTGTGGCGATGCCGGCCGGCCTGGCCGGCACGCTCGGCCGCCTCGCCGCCCGCCTCCGCCGTCAGTGACCGCGGAAGACCGGCGCGCGCTTCTCGACGAAGGCGCGAGCCGCTTCCTTGTGATCCTCGGTCTCGCCGGTGCGGATCATGCGTGCCGCCTCGCTGTCGAGCGCTTCGGACAGCGTGCCCTCCTCCGCCACCTTCATGTTCTTCTTGCCGTGCCACCACGCGACCCGCGGGCCGGCGGCGAGCTTCTTGGCGAACACCATGGTCTCGGCTTCGAGACTGGCGTCATCGACGACGCGGTTGGCGAGACCCAGCTTCTCGATCTGCTCGGCGTTCAGGATCTCGGCGGTGAAGTAGAGTTCGCGGGCCTTCGACGTGCCCACCAGCTTGTGCAGGAAATAGTGCGAGCCGAAATCGCCGGAGAAGCCCACCTTGGCGAAAGCCGTCGTCATGCGTGCGCTCTTGCCGACGAAACGCATGTCGGCGGCCAACGCGATCGACAGGCCAGCGCCCGCCGCCACGCCGTTCACCATGGCAATGGTCGGCTTGCCCATTTCGTGCAGCAGCTCGGAGACGCGCATGCGAATACGGATATCGTGGACCTTGTCCTCATAGGTCTTTTCCTGGTCACGCCCCGCCGCCATCGACTTGACGTCGCCACCGGCGCAGAACGCCTTGTCGCCGGCGCCACGCACGACGACGCAGCCGATGTCGCGGCTGCCCGCCGCTTCCTCGAGTGCGTCGTTGAAGCCGCTCATCATGTCGCGGTTCAGCGCGTTCATCGCATCCGGACGGTTGAGAACGATCTTCATCACGCCGTCTTCGACGGTCTTGAGCACGTAGGACATCGGCTTCCTCCAGGATTGCGGTTCGTCTCGGTTGCGGCGATGGTTTCGTAATCCAAGCATTCGCGCAACGACATTCCGCCTCGCATCGCGGAACCATCGAAAAGGATCACCGGCGCCATGGAATACGAGACCCTGCTGACCGATCTGGCCCAGGGCGTCATGACCGTGACGCTCAACCGCCCCGACAAGCTCAACGCCTTCAACACGACCATGAGTCGGGAGCTGATCGACTTTTTCCAAAGCGTGAACACCATGGATGAGGTGCGTGCCATCGTCGTAACCGGCGCCGGACGCGCCTTCTGTGCCGGTGCCGACATTTCCGGCGGCAGCGCCGCCTTCCAGGTCTGGAACGACGGCAGTGCGCCGCAGAAGCGCGAGGCGGCCGACTCGATCACGCTCGCCATCTTCAATTGCCTGAAGCCGATCGTGGCCGCGATCAACGGTGCTGCCGTGGGCGTCGGCATCACCATGTGCCTGCCGATGGACGTGCGAATGATTTCCAGCGCGGGCCGTATCGGCTTCGTGTTCAATAAGCGCGGCATGGCGATGGAGGCGGGCTCCTGCTGGTTCCTGCCACGGCTCGTCGGCATGCAGCAGGCCCAGGAATGGGTGATGACGGCCGAGCTGTTCGGCGCCGACGAGGCATTGAAGGGCGGGCTTGTGCGTTCCGTCCATGCACCGGGCGAACTCCTGCCGGCCGCCCAGGCCCTGGCGCGGAAGTTCGCGGCCAGCACCTCCTCGGCCGTGGCAGCCGCCGTCAACCGGCGGCTGATGTGGAGCATGTGGGGTGCCCGGGATCCGCTCGACGCCGTCACCCTCGACCTGCAGTGCGTTGGCCATCTCGCCGCCGGCGCCGACGCCCAGGAGGGCATCAAGTCTTTCCTCGAGAAGCGGGCGCCGAACTTCCCCCTGAAGCCCAGCAAGGACATGCCGCCCTTCGGACCCTGGACGAAATAGCAGCTTGGACGGCGGCCCCGGCGGGCGTCTAATGTCGGCCTCTTGAGAGGTCCGCCATGCCGCCTGACTCTGCATCCGTTGCGAGTACGCGCTCCGACCCGATTTACACCGCGCTCGAGGAGCGCATCCTGGCCCGCGACCAGAAGGGCGCGAGCGAGGTCTACTACGGGCTGGTGAAGGCCGGCCGGCCATTGCCGGAAATGCTGCGCGAGGCAGTGCGCATCCATGGTCCCTATACTCATGTGCCCTATCACGAGCGCATCGACGACGGCTTCGTGAATTTCGTGAACAACGATCATTGCCTGCTGAGCGCACGCGCCACGCTGCATCTCGCGCGGATGCTGCCGGGCGCCGCCGCGGGCCTGCCGATGGCGCAGACGATCTGGTACATCCCGACCGGCCTCGATATCTGGAACCAGAAGATCGCCAAGGCGCCTGGCCACTACGCACGCGGCTTCCATATGGCCGACGGGCCGCCGCCGGCGCCGGTGGTCCACTGGCCCGACCAGACGCCGCTAAAACTCGACGGGCCGCTTCATGAACGGCTCGGCCAGTGGATGACCCTGGTGCATCGCGGCCAGGTGGTCGATGCCTACCGCGTCTTCCTCGGCCTGATGGCCAACTCCGCCGAGCGGCGCGCAGCGTTGGGCGAACTGGTTTTCGCCGGCCTGATCGACGTCCAGGACCGTTCGTTCCAGAACCGCTCCTACACCACCGGCCACAAATCCTTCCGCGCCCGCGCCACTGTCGAACTGGGTGACGCCATTGGTTGGGACATGGCGCACGACGTGCTCTATGCCGGCGCGCTCGACATCGCGGTCGGCCCGCGCTGGTACTCGCTCTACGAAGCGGCCTGCAATGCCATCACCGTCTATCTCGAAGGCCATGACTTGCACGCCGTGCCCTACAGCGGCACGACCGAGCAGGAGCGAGCGATCCTGACCGGCAACGAGGTGCCCCTCACGCAAGCCGAAGCCGATGCCCTGGTCGAGGTCGTGCTGCGCCAGCCCGAACCGGCCTACATCGAGCATCTGACCGGCTTGCTGAAGGCCGGCAGGAATCCGCGCTCGATTCTGGACGCGATCCAGCTCGGCGCCGCCCAGGTCGTGCTGGAAACCCATTCCGACATCAACTTCTCCCTGCCACAGCACTGCTACGAATATTGCAATACGCTGGGCTGGTTCTGGGACAATTTCGAGCATCCGCAGCGGCTCAAACTGCTCTATCTCGCCGCCGCCTACCTGAACCAGAATGCCTGGCACCAGAAACTGACCAGCGACCTGCTGCCGCCGCGCATCGACATGCCGTCCGCCGCCTCGGGCCTCGACGCCGGGCAACTCGCCGGGCGCGTCGAAGCGGCAACCGTCGCCCTCGATGCACCCCAGGCCGTCGGATGGACCAAGGCCTACCTCGCAGCCGGCCACGACACAGCCCCCCTGGTGCGTGCGCTCGCCATGGCGGCGAGCCGGCTCGGCAACGACCCGCACAATCAGGAAATCGCCCTCTGCATGCTGGAGGATTTCGCCAAGAACCGCCTGCCCGACCGCGGCCGGCTGCTGCTTGCCGCCGCCCAGCACACCGCACGGCACCGCAAGTACGGCGACCCGCTGGATTGCAGCCGCCGCTTCGGCAAGGCGCTCGACGTGACGGCGCTGGTCTAAAGTTTTGACACGTACATGAGAAAATTCTCGGGCCGTGCACCGCGTCGGAGATAGAGGCCTTTGGCCGGCTCGTTGTCAGGCTCCGTGCCAACCCAGGATTCCTCGCAGCCCATCTCCTTGCCGAGCGCCAGCACGGCGTCGAGCAACCGCCGTGCGATGCCCTGGCGCTGTCGCCCCGGCGTGACCGCGACCTCGTCGATATAGAGTTCGGTCGGCCGGCCGTCCGGATGGCGATGGACGATCGCGGCGACCTGGCCGACGATCTCGCCATCGGCAATCGCCACCATGAGATGATGGCCCGGCGTGGCGAGATAGTGCGCGAGGTGGCGGCGTTCGACGGGGTGGTCGAACACTTCAGGGGCAACGCGGTCGAACAGGCCCTCGTCGCCCGGCCCGACGTAGCGGATTTCAACGGTCATCGGCTCTCTATAGCCGACTAGCGCAATGCTGCCACCACGGCCCGGGCAATGGCGGCCGGCGATTCACCACCGGCGCGGTACCAGGTCGGCGTCCAGTTGAGGGCACCGAGAAGCTGCAGGCGCCACAGGCCACGGTCGTGGACGGAAGGCAGCGGGAGTGCCGCCACCAGTTCGACGAAACGCCGCTCGTAGCCATCGCGCATCACGACCAGCCGGCGGCGCAGGCTGGAGTCGAGGCGGCTGAGATCGGCAGTCATGACCGCGGCGTGAGCCCGGTCGGCCAGCAGAGATTCAAGGTGGGCGACACAGGCGGCCTCCAGCCGCGTCCATGGCGTACGCGCCCGGGCCACGGCGGCATCGACGGCGCCGCCGATCTCGGCCACACCCGCCTCGTAGACGGCAGCGATCAACTCGTTCTTGGACCGGAAATGGTAGTACATCGAGCCTGCAAGCATGCCCGCCTCGCCGGCGATGTCGCGCATCGACGTGGCCTCGAAGCCGCCCTTGGCAAAGAGCTGCGCCGATACGGCCAGGAGCTTCTCACGGGACATGGGGCACCGTAGCAACCAAACACTTGTTTGGTAAGTCCCCGGGCGCTAGCCTCCGCCGATGAGCTACATTTTCGACCTCGGCAATCCGGCGACCAACGCCAACCCCTTCCCAGAATTCGCGCGCCTGCGCGCCGAAGATCCGGTGCACTGGTCGCCGGCCATGAAGGCATGGATCGTGACGCGCTACGCCGACGTGAAGCAGGTGGCGCTGAACAACCGCCAGATCTCAGCCGACCGGTTGACGCCGTTCTTCAAGACCAATCCCGAATACCAGAAGGGCTCGATCGAGAGCCTGGTGCGCTACCTCAACCACTGGATGGTGTTCCGCGACCCGCCCGACCACACCCGCCTGCGCCGCCTGTTCAACAAGGCCTTCACACCGACCTCGGTCGAGAACCTGCGGCCCAACATCGAGGACATCGTCGCTCACCTGATCGATGGCATGCAGGCCAAGGCGCGGCGCGGCGAGACGATCGACTACATCGCCGATTTCGCCTACCCCCTGCCGGCGTCGGTGATCATGGACCTGCTGGGCGTGCCGCGCGCCGATCTCGAGCGTGTAAAAGTATGGTCCGACGACATTGCCCTCTTCATCGGCACGGCCCAGGTCGCCGGCAACAAATACCTGCGTGCCGAGGCCGGCGCCAAGGCGATGTCGGGTTATTTCCGCACCCTCGTCGAGGCCCGTACCGCGCAGCCGCGCGACGACATGATCAGCCAGCTCGTACTGGCGCGCGACGATCGCGATGCGCTCAGCACCGACGAGATCATCGGCACCTGCATCCTGCTGTTGTTCGCCGGCCACGAAACGACGACCAACCTGATCGGCAACGGCTTTCTCCATGCGATGAGGTATCGCGGCGAATGGGAAAGGCTTGTTGCCGATCCGACTCTCGCCGCGACAGCGATCGAGGAGTTTCTGCGTTACGACGGACCGTCGGGTGCGCTCGCCCGGGTCGCGGCAGCCGACCTTGAAATGGGCGGCAAGACCGTCCGCGAGGGCCAGCGCGTTTTTGCCTTCATGAATTCGGCCAACCGGGATCCCGAGGCCTTCGAGAACGCCGAGCGCTTCGATATCGGCCGCGCCCAGAACCCGCACCTCACCTTCGGCCACGGCATCCACTTCTGCCTGGGCGCGCCGCTCGCGCGGCTGGAAGCGCAGGTTGCGGCGGTCAGGCTCGCCGAACGTCTGCCCGACATCCGGCTTTGCGGCGGGGAGCCGGAGTGGCACGATTCCCTGATCCTGCGTGGCGTGAAGAGCCTACCGGTAACGCTATGAAGGCGATGATCTGCCGCAAATGGGGCGACCCGGAGGACCTGCGGCTTGAAGACGTCGAGCCGCAGCCGCTCAAGCCGGGCCAGGTGCGGATCGCCGTCAGAGCCGCGGGTGTGAGCTTCGCAACGTCTCTGGTGATCGCCGGCAAGTACCAGCGCCGCCCGCCCTTTCCCTTCGCACCGGGCACCGAGGTTTCGGGCGTCATCACCGAGGTCGACGCCGCCTGCAAGCGGCTCAAGCTGGGCGACGAGGTCGTGGCCGTGCTCGATTGGGGCGGCCTCGCCGAGGAAGCCGTCGCACATGAGGTCAATGTCTTCCCCAAGCCGGCCAACCTGGGCTTCGTCGAGGCGATTCAACTCGCCATCTCCTATCCCACGTCGGCCGGCGCTCTCACCTGGCCCATGGCCCTCGACGTACAGCAGGGCCACACCCTGCTGGTCCATGCGGCAGCCGGAGGCGTGGGCATGGCTGCCGTTGAAGTCGGCAAGGCCCTGGGCGCCACGGTAATCGCCACGGCGGGCGGCGCCCGCAAGACTGCCTTCGCCAGGGCACACGGCGCCGACCATGTAATCGACTACACCGCCGCCGATTTTCGCGAGGAAGTGCTGGAACTGACCGATGGACGCGGCGTCGACCGCGTCTACGATCCGGTCGGCGGCGATGTCTTCGCCCAGTCGCTGCGCTGCATGGCGGTCGAGGGGCGGATCTGCCCGATCGGCTTTGCCGGCGGCACCATCCCGCAGATCCCGGCCAACATCCTGCTGGTCAAGACCCTGGCGGTGACCGGCTTCAACTACGGCTACTATGTCGGCTGGAGTCCGCACGATGCGCGCTTCGAGGAAGCCGATCGCACCTTCGCCCTGATGGAACGCATTCGCGGCTGGTGCGAGGCCGGCGTCTGCCGCCCGCACGTCGACCGGACCTTCCGCCTGGACCAGGCAGCCGAGGCGATACGCGCTCTGCTGGAGCGTAGTGTCACCGGCCGGGTCGCGGTAGCAATGGAGTAGCCGCAGACGGCGCTACTTCTTGCGGATCAGCTTGCCCTCGAACTTGCAGTAGCCGTCGAGCAGGATTCTGCCTTCGTCGCCGTCGATCGCGCCGCTGACATTCATGGTGCCACCGTCACCCACCTTGGCCGAGGTCTTGAACATGCCCTTGGCATCCTTGGTCGCCTCGAAGCGCCGCTCCGCGCGACCCTGCTGGCGGAACACGCCTTTGACCGCATTGCCATCCACCCTGACATCGATCGACATCCGGTAGGTCTGGCAGTTGCCCGAGCCCACGCCCATACCTGCCCATCGATAGGCCTCACGTTCCTGCTCGGCATGGGCTGCGCCGACCAGAAGGAGAACCACCGGGAATGCCGCCGCAACGAACCTGACCATGGATACTGCCCCGTCAGAAGAACACTCTGATCACCTCAAGCACCGCTTCGGGCTTCTGTTGTCCGACTGCGTACCCTGCCCGCACGATGCCCGCTTCGAGGAAGTCGGCCGCACCTTCGTCCTTCTGTAGCTCAAGTGTCGCCGGCCGCGTGGCGATGGTCATGGAGCGACCGCCACGCGACCGGACAAGACTATTTCTTGACGAGCGGACCCTCGAACAGGCAGTAGCCGTCGAGCATGATGGCGGGAGCGCCTTCCTTGAGAGTGCCGACAACGTCGATCATGTTGTTGTTGCCGACCACGGCCCGGGTCTTGAACGACTTGTCGGGGTTCATGTTTACTTCAAAGTGACGCTGGGGGCGGCCTTCCTGCTGGAAGAGGCCCCGCGCCTCGTTGCCGACGGTCGTGACATTGATCGTCATCTTGTAGGTCGGGCACTTGCCCGAACCGACTCCGTAGCCGGTCCATGTGTAAGTTGGCTGCTCGGCGGCCTGGGCCGCGCCGGCAACCAGAAGAGTCGCCACCGTTCCTGCTGCAATTGCCTTCCACATCGAAATCGTCTCCCGTCAGAAAAAATCCTTGATCGCCTTGAGCACGGCGGCCGGCTTCTCCTGTCCAATCGCGTGACCGGCCTTGGTGATCCTAACAAGCTTTGAGCCGAAAATCGCCTTTTTGAAGGCATCGCCGTAGACTTGCGGGATCAGTGCATCTTCCCGGCCCCACACGATCAGCGTCTTGGCCGTCACGCGACGAAGCCGCTGTGCCAGCCCACGCTCGGGGATCGGGAACAGGATCTTTCCCGCCATGCCCAGCCGACGCGCGTTCATCACCAGAAACTCCTTGAGGAACTCCGGATCCTCCATTCTGACGCCTGAAGTGAGCAGTTTCTGGCCGGCTGCGGCGTCATGGAACAGCAGCCCCGGCAACTCGAACGGCAACTTCGAGAAAATGTCGGCCACCGGATGATCGTCGAGCCACAACCCGGCAGGCGCCAGCAGGCAGAGCCTGGTGATTTCCGTGTGGGCGATCGCCGCCATTTCAGCTGCGATCATGCCGCCCATGGAATGACCAACCACGATAGGCTTCCTGAGCTTGAGCGCTTCCAGCACGTCAAGCGAATGGAGCGTGACATCGAGCATGTCGCGCAGATCGTCCTCGCCGGTCGATTTTCCATAGCCCGGCAGCAGCGGTGCCACGACACGATACTTGCTGGCGAGTGCGGCGATCAACGGATCTCCCGGCATGTGCCCGCCGGCGCCGTGGAGATAGAGGAGATCCTTGGCCTTCTTGCTTCCCGGCGGACCGGCCTCGACGACCTCGATCCGGGTGCCCGAAGGCTTGAGCTTGATGAAACGGGATTTCATTCGGCGGCCACCTTCAGCGAAGCGCGGTTGCCGGTCATCGGATGGACCCAGAAACGATCGTCGTGATCGTTCCATTCCGGCCACAGATGGCGAAGGTGCGGCATGACCTTCTCGGCGAACAGCTTGGTGGAGTGCCGCACCTTTTCGTCAGGCATATCCCCGACATGCATCAGGCAGAAGACGTTGCCGACCCGAAGGCTCTTGATCAGCTCCTCCATCTGCTGGCGTACCGTTTCGGGCGACCCGGCGATGATGTAGCGGCCGTCGACCAGATCCTTCCAGCTCATGTTGGGATAGTCCCGCGCCGCCGCCTGAGTGAACTGCGACAGCGCGCCAGTCTGGATCGTCTTTATGGTGCGATAGCCCGGCGCGTCGGCGAACCCCGGATAGACGTGCAGGCATCTGTTGTAGAAGTAGTTCACATGCGGTCCAAAGAGCCGTTCGGCCTCGGCGTCGGTGTCGGCGACGCAGATCACCTGGGCAAAACCCGCGCGATAAGGCGACGCGTCGACCTTCCTTTCCTCGATGCGCTTCCAGTAACCCTCCATCAACAGCTTGGCGCGCATGTACCCCGAGTAGCTGAGGTAGGAATAGGAGTAGGTGTTGTCGATGCAGAAGTCGTAGGTCTCGACCGAGCCGCCGCCGGGAATGAAGATCGGCGGCGCCGGCTTCTGGATCGGCTTGGGCCAGCAATTGACGTAGCGCAGCTTGGTATAGCGGCCGTTGAAGGCGAACGGTTCGTCGGCCGCCCACGCCTTGCGGATGAGATCGTGCGCCTCGGCATATTTCTCGCGCGTCAGCGCCGGGATCGTGCCGTAGGCGTAGTTGGTGTCCATCGAGGTGCCGACCGGAAAGCCCGCCACCAGACGGCCGCCCGACAGCACGTCGAGCATGGCCATCTCCTCGGCAACCCGCAGCGGCGGATTGTAGAGCGCGATCGAATTACCCAGCACGACCAGCGCGGCCTTCGACGTGCGGCGCGTCAAGGTCGCGGCCATGATGTTGGGCGACGGCATCAGACCGTAGGCGTTGGCGTGATGCTCGTTCACGCCGATGCCGTCGAAGCCGACGCTCTCGGCGAATTCGAGCTGGTCGAGATACTGGTGATAGATGCCGTGGCCGAGCTCGGGCTCGTACATGCGGCTCGGCAAATCGACCCACACCGAACGGTACTTCTGCCGGAAATCGTCCGGCATGTGCGGCCACGGCATCAGGTGGAACCAGGTGAATTTCATGGTCATTGCCCCTTGAAGACGGGTTCCCGCTTCTCGAGAAAGGCCGTGATGCCTTCCTTCATGTCCGCGGTCTGCATAAGCGGCAGCAGCTGCAGGAAGACATGGTGAACATGCTCGTTGAACGGCTCGTTCCAAGCCATGCGCATCATGCGCTTTGCCGCCTGTATGGCGAGCGGTGCGTTGGCGGCGATCTCAAGAGCGAGCTCGCGCGCCGCGCCCATTACATCGGCATCGGCCACGACCTTGTTGACCAGGCCGATTTCCAGCGACTGGTCGGCCGAGAGGGTGCGACCGGTGAAGATCAGCTCGGCCGCCTTGGCCCAGCCCAGCATCCGCGGCAGGTACCAGGTGCCGCCCGATTCGGGCAACACGCCGCGCTTGGCGTAGGACGCAGCAAGCTTGGCCGATTGGCCCATCACCCGGATGTCGGCGCCGAGCGCCAAGTCCAGACCATAGCCGGCCGCCGAGCCATTGAGTGCGGCGATCACCGGCTTGTCCATCGCATGCAGTACCGGCGGCGGCGTGTTGCGCAGGTCGATGTTGGTGGGCGTGGCGCCCGAACCGACACTGAGATTGTCCTTACCTTTGGATTGCGCCTCGAGGTTGAGCCCGGCGCAAAAGGCCCGGCCGGTGCCGGTCAGGATCACCACCCGCACGACGGGATCCTCGCTGGCACGGACCAGGGCCTCGGTGAGCTGCTTCAGCATCGGCCCTGAGATGGTGTTCATGCGCTGCGGGGCGTTCAGCGTGACGGTCGCGATGGCGCCGTCGACCCCGTAGAGCAGCTCGTCCGGCATTACCGCTGGTGTAGGCTGGGCCGCAAATTGGCTCATGTTTCCTCCCTCCGCCGTATGCCGCTATGGTGGCGCAGGAGAACACGACACGCCATGCAAAACCGTTTCATCGACCTCTATAGCGACACTAAGACCAAGCCCTCACCCGGTATGCGAAAGGCCATGGCCGACGCTGAGGTCGGCGACGAGCAGAAGATGGAAGACCCGACGGTCAATCGCCTGCGCGAACGCATATGCGACCTGTTGGGCAAGGAGGATTCGATCTTCCTGCCGAGCGGCACCATGGCGAACCAGATCGCCATCCGGGTTCATTGCAGACTGGGCGATGAAGTCATCGCCGACCGCACCGCCCACATCATCAACGCCGAGGGCGGCGGAACGGCCGCCAACGCCGGCGTCATGATCCGCATGGTCGACGGTCCCAACGGCGTCTTCACCGGCGAACAGGTCAAGGATGCCCTGCGCGACCCCAACAGCCGCAACGCTCCGCGCTCGCGGCTGGTGTCGATCGAGAACACCTCCAACGGCGGCTGCGGCACCGTGTGGCCGCTCGCCACGATGCAGGGCGTGAGCAGAGTGGCGCGCGACGCCGGCCTCAGCCTTCACATGGACGGCGCGCGGCTTTGCAACGCATCCGTCAAATCCGGCACCAAGGCCCGCGACTACGCGGCCTGCGTGGATTCCCTCTGGCTGGACTACACCAAGGGCCTGGGCGCCCCGGTCGGCGCCAGCATCGCCGGCGACAAGGACTTCATCAAGGAAGCCTGGCGCCAGAAGCAGATGCTGGGCGGATCGATGCGCCAGTCCGGCGTGATCGCGGCGGCGGCGCTCTATGCGCTCGACCACAACTGGGATCGCCTCGCCGAAGACCACGACAATGCCCATCGTCTCTCGGAGGGCATCGCCAACATCAAGGGCCTCAAGATCGATGTGCCGCGCATGGAGACCAACCTGGTCTTCTTCGAAGTGACCAAACCCGGCTGGACGCCGGCCCGGCTGGTCGATGCCTGCAAGGAGCGCGGCGTCGGGATGGGCACCGCCGCCGGCAACCGCATCCGCGCCGTCACCCATCTCGACGTCAGCAAACCCGACATCGATTCGGCTCTCAAGATCATCAGCGACGCACTCGCGGCCTAGACTGCCCATGAACACGCCTCTGAAGCTCGGGCAGTCCATCGCGCGGCGCGAGGATCGGCGGTTCCTGACCGGCCAGGGCCGATACACCGACGACACCGCGCCGGACGGGGCGCTGGCCGTTCTGTTCGTGCGCTCGCCGTATGCCCATGCGCGGATCGCCGGCATCGACAAGGATGCGGCGATCGCCTCGCCGGGGATCGCCGCGATCTACACCGCCCAGGACACCGCCGCCGACAAACTCGGCCATCTGCCGGCCATCAGCGAGATCAAGGACGAAGCCGGCAACCGCCATCGCGAGCCGCAGCACCTGCCGATGCCGGTCGGCAAGGTGCGCCATGTCGGCGATATCGTCGCCATGATCGTGGCCGACACGCTCGACCGGGCCCGCGACGCCGCCGACGCGCTGGTCGTCGACTATGAAGAGTTGCCCGCCGTCGTGACCGTGGCGCAGGCGCTCGCGCCCGGCGCCACGCTGGTTCATGACGACGTGCCCGGCAACCTGATGTGCCGCTGGGCCAGGGGCGATGCCGCCGCGACAGAGGCCGCGTTCGCCAAGGCGGCGCACGTCTCGACGCTTACGATCCGCTCGCCGCGGCAGATCGTGCACTACATGGAGACTCGCGCCGCCTGGTCGGCCTACGACTCCGCCAACGACCTCGTCACCGTCACCTTCGGATCTCAGGGCGTACAGATCCCGCACCGGCTGATGTGCGAACGGGTTCTCAACGTCGCCAAGGACAGACTGCGGTTGGTCACCGAGGATGTGGGTGGCGGCTTCGGGCCCAAGTATCCGATCTATGCCGAGCCGACACTGATCGCCTGGGCGACCCGCAAGCTCGGGCGCGGTCTGCGCTGGGCAGCCGACCGCACCGAGCTGGCGCTGGCCGACAGCCACTCCCGCGACCTCGTGGCGACCGGCGAACTGGCTCTCGATGCCGACGGCCGGTTCCTGGCCGTTCGGGTCAAGGCCGAGGCGAATTACGGTGCCTATGTCTCGATGTTCGCACCAAGCATCGCCACCACAGGCATGGCCAAGGTGATCTCCGGCCTCTACCGCATTCCGGCGATCCGGCTCGATTTCGACTGCGCCTTCACCAACACCGTGCCGATCGATGCGATCCGCGGCGCCGGCAAACCCGAGGCATTGTTCCTGCTGGAACGGCTGGTCGATATTGCCGCTCATGAGACCGGCCGCTCGCCCATTGAGCTGCGCCGACTCAACCTGCTCAAGCCCGAGGACATGCCCTATACCGCCGCGAGCGGCTACACCTACGACGCGGCCGACTGTCCGCGGCTGTTCGAGACAGCCCTGCGCGAGGCCGACGTATCCGGCTTCGAGGCGCGACGCACCGCGAGCGAGGCTGCCGGCAAGCGCCGTGGCCTCGGTCTCTCCTGCCACCTGCACGGCACCGGCGGCATCGCCGACGAGCATGTCGTGGTGCAGGTCGCGGCCGACCGGCTGGTGACAAGCCTCGGCACGCAGAGCCAGGGCCAGGGTCACGAGACGGTGTTCGCCCAAATCCTGTCGGCGGCGCTGGGTGTAGCGGTGGAGCGCATAGAGATCCGCCAGGGCGATACGCGCAGCATCCCGCACGGCGGCGGCACTGGCGGCTCGTCCTCGACCATCGTCAGCGGCACGACCCTGGCGCGCGCCGCCGACGTCGTGATCCAGCGCGGCCGCGATCTTGCCGCCGAGCGGCTGGAGGCGGCACCTGCCGACATCGCCTATCGTGACGGCGCCTTCGAGGTCGTGGGCACCGACCGGCGGATCGGCCTGTTCGAGCTGGCGGCCTGGAAGCCGTTCGACGGCGATGCGGTCTTCGCCGACAAGATCGAGGCCTTCCCGACCGGCGTCATGGTCTGCGAGGTCGAGGTCGATCCCGAGACCGGCGCCACCCGCATCGACCGCTTCACGGCCATAGTCGACGCCGGCATGGTGGTGAACCCGCGCCTTCTGGCCGGCCAGATGCATGGCGGCATCGTGCATGGGCTCGGCAACGCCCTGATGGAAGAGGCGCTCTACGACGAGGAGACGGGACAGCTGCTCAGCGGCACCCTGATGGACTACGCCCTGCCGCGCGCCGACGACGTGCCGGCCCTGCGTGTCGAGACGATGGCCACCCCCTCGCCCAACAACATCCTTGGCGTGAAGGGCATGGGCGAACTCCCGACCAATGGTGCACCGGCGGCGCTCGGCAACGCCATCCTTGATGCCCTGCGGCCGCTCGGCGTGCGCCATATCGACATGCCGATCACCGCGCAGAAGGTGTGGCAGGCCACAAGGCGCCGACCAGGCTCGCCCGGATGATCTAGGTCAATGTCCACTCCGGGCGGCCATGCAAGTCGTACTGCATGACCGCCCGGATACTGATCCTCAATGGCCACCCCGATCCTGTCCGCAAGGGTCTCTGCCATGCGCTGGCAGACGCCTATGCCGCCGGCGCCGCCGAGGCCGGCCACGAAGTGCGGCGCATTGACATCGCGGCGCTGCAGTTCGATTTCGTCCGTTCGCAAGCCGAGTTCGAACATGGCGACGCGCCATCGGACATAGTCACGGCGCAGCAGGCGATCAAGTGGGCAGGCCACATGGTGGTGATCTTCCCGCTGTGGCTGGGTGACATGCCGGCGCTGCTCAAGTCCTTCTTCGAGCAAACGCTGCGACCGGGGTTCGCCTACACCTACCGGCCGAGCGGGTTTCCCGAGATGCTCCTGAAAGGCCGGTCGGCACGTGTCGTCGTCACAATGGGCATGCCTGCCTTTATCTATCGCTGGTACTTCCGCGCCCATGGCCTGAAAAGTCTCAAGCGCAACATCCTGCGGTTCGTGGGCCTCTCGCCTGTGCGCGACACCGTGCTTGGCAGCGTCGGTACCCGCAGCAAGCCCGAGATCGCGCGATGGTTCGACGACATGAAGGCGCTCGGGCGCCGGGCAGCCTGAAGGCGGGCGTTTGATCCAGATCAAGGACCGGCGGCCGCGTCCACCCGACCCTGCCTTCCGGGGATTCGCAATGGATGTCAGTTACTGCTCTATCATTAAGCGTAAAGATGATGGCTGCTTCGTCGCTTGCGTTCCGGACCTTCCCGGTGTGCAGGCCGCTGCCGTCACGGAAGGCGATGTTCTTCGCCAGATTGCCAGCCTCGCCAGGGCACGGATGCGCGACATGCTTCAGGACGGCAAGGACCTGCCGCCGGCCCGGCCCATGGATCAGATACCGAGGAGCGGCGAGGCCCGGGAGTACCGGCGCGTGCTGCTGATCATCGGCGTCGCCAGCAGCCGGTAGCCACCCTACCGCCCGCCCAATCTCGCCAGCGCCGCCGCGACCGCCTCGCGCGTGGCGGCGGGTTGATCGGCGAGCGCACGCCCGAGCAGATCGAGCTGGCCGCGCAGCGTATGCACCTGGTCGACGAGGCCGATCACCACTTCCAGCGTGTCGTCGTCGTCGAGGCCGAGATCGGCGGTCAGTTCGACCAGCAGATGGACACGCGCGACATCCACGGCTTCGAAAGTCCAGGCATCGGCATCGCCGGCGGGACGCAGCAGACCGCGCGCCACCCAGCGTTCGACGTGGACGATCGTCAGATTGCCGTGCTGGCGCAGCAGGTCGTCGAGCGTGATCACGTAAACTGCTCCATCGACTTGCGCGGATCGTAGGCACGGCCGGCTTCCCACTTCTCGAGGAACTCCTTCAGTCGATCGTCCGGCTGTTCGGGAAGCGTGACCTTCAGCTTGACGTACTGATCGCCGCGCTGGCCGGACTTGCGGTCGAGCAGGCCGCGGCCCCTGAGCCGGAGCGACGTGCCGGTATTGGACCCAGCCGGAACGTTGAGCATGACCGGTCCACCCACTGTCGGCACGCGGACCTTGCCGCCCAGAGCTGCCTCGGTGATCGTCACCGGCAGCTCGACGTGAATGTCGTTGTCGCGCGCCTCGAAGAAGGCGTGGGGCTCGACCCGTATCTCGACATAGGCATCGCCAGCCGGCGCGCCATTGGCGCCCGGCATGCCCTGCCCCTTCAGCCGCAGCGTCTGACCGTCGGCGGCGCCTTCGGGGACGTCGATGTCGAGCATCCGGCCGTCGGGCAGGCCGACGCGCTGCTTGCCGCCCCGCGCGGCAACGAGGAACGGCACCCGCAGGGTGTAGGTGAGCGGCATGCCGCTCATGTCGAAACCGCCGCCACCGCGACCAGACCCGCGGCGGTCGCCGAACATCTCGGAAAAGATTCCGCCCATGTCGACGAACGACTCGTGGGCGCCGGCGTGCTGATACTTGCCCGCACCGGCCGCGCCGGCCTGGTCGCGATAGAAGCCACGCGGCGGCATCTCCTGGCCTGTGGCGTCGATCTCGCCGGCATCGAAGCGGCGACGCTTGTCGGGGTCGGACAGCAGATCGTTGGCCTGCGAAATCTCCTTGAACTTCGCCTCCGCCGACTTGTCGCCGGGGTTGAGGTCGGGATGGTGCTTCTTGGCGAGCTTGCGGAACGCTTGGCGGATGTCGTCCTCGGAGGCGGTCCTCGGCACGCCCAGGACGGAATAGGGATCGGTCATGGTCCTACAAATGTGGTGCGGTTGTGCGGCTTACAAGTAGCGGAGACAGCCCGTCTCCTCGAGAACGGATGCGACGCGGTCGCGCGCCACAGCCGGCATGGCCGCGAAGCGTTTGCGCAAGGCATCGTAGCACTTGCCCTGGTAGCGGAACGGTCCCTGGGCGTAAGGGCGGCCGAGCAGTTCAACCTCGAAGGTCTCGGCCCCGTCCTGCAGCGCCTGGGCGTTGGCGGCGAGGAACGGCAGGTAGGTCTTCGCGGCATGTTCCAGCAGGCCTACGATGGCTTCGGGCAATGGCGCAGCGGCGTCGATCCACTGTCCTTCGACACCCGAGGCATCGTCGAGCCGCATCAGCCAGCAGAACACGTCAGGCGCGCGGGCCCGCATCTCTGCCGCCGGCGTCGGATCGACCGACAGGATCTGGAGCTGGCCGTAGATGCCGAAATCGGCCAGCGACGGCCGCGAGCCCAGCAGGAACGGCAGGCTGCGGACATGGCGGTCGAGCGTGTCGAGCACGAAGCAATAGCTCTCCTCGATCACCGGCCGGTTCTGTTCGGTGCAGCCGACCAGCGCCATGCGCCCGACCTGGCGGTCGTTGAAAATCTGCATCGCCTGCCCGCGCGCTTCAGCTTCCATCGTCGGATTGCGCGAGCTCACGACCCACACCTGCGCGAATTCGCGGTCGGCTTCGTAGTACCAACGATAATGGAACATCATCTTGGTAATCCATTCGTCGCCGAAGTCCTCCAGCAGGTCGCTGATGAACGCGAGGCCGGGATCGTCAGGGACCACCGAGCGCTGGCCGGGGTGCTCACGCTCAAGCGCGTAGGCCAGCGGCGTCGAGTCGTTCATCACCCGGCCGTCGGGAAAGCGCAGCACCGGAATGACCGGCGGCAGGCCGGCCGCCACCGCCGCGTCACGCGGGTTGCCGGTGGCCTGCCACACGAATGGCAGACGGCGGTAGCGCATCAGCGCCCGCATCTTCACCGAATAGGGCGACGGGTCGAAGCCGTGCAGCGTATAAAGATCGCTCACAGGCCCCTCACAATCCCAGTACCGCCTTGGCGATGATGTTGCGCTGGACCTCGTTGGAGCCGGCGTAGATCGAAGCGGCGCGGTTGTTGAGATACAGCGGCATCGCCGTGATGCCCCACTCCGGCGTCACGGTGGGCGCGTTGTGGCCGAGCAAGCGGGCCTCGGGCTCGAAGGGCGCGGCGTACCAGGCCAGCGCCTCGACGCCGAGATGGTCGATCTTCTGCGAGGTCTCGCTGCCCCTGATCTTCATGGCCGACGAGGCGGCGCCCGGGTTCTTGCCTTTGCTGAGGTCGGACAGCACCTGCAGCTCGATCATCTCGAGCGCCTGGATGTCCATTTCGGCCTCGGCCAGGCGCTCGGCGAAGTAACGCTCGCCGGCCAGCCGGCCGGACCCGTCGGCGGCTTCCTCGCGCACGATGCGCCGCAGGTCCTCCAGCCGGGCATAGAGGTTCGGCGTATAAGCCTCGCCGCCGCGTTCGAACTCGAGCAGGTACTTGGCCACCGTCCAGCCGGCGTTCTCGGGTCCGATGCGGTTGGCGATCGGCGTGCGCACGCCGTCGAGGAAGACCTGGTTGACCTCGTGGTCGCCGGCCAGCGTGACGATCGGCTTCACGGTGAGGCCCGGAGCCTGCATCGAGTCGATCAGCACGAACGAGATGCCGTCCTGCGGCTTGCCTTCGCTGGCGGTCCGCACCAGGCAGAACATGTGGTTGGCGACATGCGCGCCGGTGGTCCAGATCTTGGTGCCGTCGATGACATAGTCGTCGCCATCCCTGACCGCGCGGGTTTTCAGGCTGGCGAGATCGGAGCCGGAGCCGGGCTCGGAATAACCCTGGCAGAACACGATGTCGCCCGAAACGATGCCGGGAAGATACTTCGCCTTCTGCTCCGGCGTGCCGTACTTCATGATCACCGGCCCCACCATGCGCAGGCCCATGGCGAAGATGCGCGGCGCATCGACGGCCGTGCACTCGCGCGAGAAGATATAGCGCTGGGTGGCATTCCAGCCGGTGCCGCCATGTTCCTTGGGCCAGGTCGGCGCCGACCAGCCGTGCCGGGCCAGCACCTTGTGCCAGCGCACGCCGGCGGCGAAGTCGGCGAAGACGCCGCCGGTCTTGCGACCGGCCTCGCGCAGGTCCTCGGTCAGATTGTCGTCGAGGAAACGGCGCACCTCGCCGCGAAACGCCTCGTCCTGGGGGCTGAGGGCTAGATCCATGGTCGTCCTCCGGCAGGTCTGTCGATGGAAGCTTGCGGCCGGCGCAACCGGCCGTCCAGAGCGCCGCTGGCCGCGGCTTCCGACGGGCGGTATGCTTCTTGCGTCGTTCTGCTCGTCGCGCGTGTCCGACCGCGGAGATCGCCATGGCCAGGCTGCTCTGTCTGCTCGCCCTGCTTCTGTTTGCCGCGCCAGCCCCGGCGCAGGACCGGAAGGAAGTCGATGTCGCCCTGGTACTGGCCGTCGACATCTCGGGAAGCATCGACCCCGACGAGGCCCGTCTGCAGCGCGAAGGCTATGTCGAGGCCTTCCGCGACCCCGTGATCGTCAAGGCGATCCTGAGCGGCAACCACGGCCGCATTGCCGTCGCCTACTTCGAATGGTCCGACTCCTGGGTGCAGAAGCTGCTGGTCGACTGGACCCTGCTCGACTCCGAAGCCGCGATCGCCGGGTTCACCGCCCGCCTTTCCGAGGCACCGATATCGATCGCACGCCGGACCTCGATCAGTGGCGCCATCCGCTATGCCATCCCGATGTTCAGCAGCAGCCCCTACGAGGCCGAACGCAAGGTGCTCGACATCTCGGGCGACGGATCGAACAACGACGGCGGCCTGGTTACCGACCTCAGACACGAGGCGCTGAAGGACCGCATCGTGATCAACGGTTTGCCGATCATGAACGACCGGCCCAATCCGTTCGGCTTCCCGAGCGAAAACGACCTCGACAAATATTACCTCCACTGCGTCACCGGCGGTCCGCGCTCCTTCGTCGAGGTCGCCACGAATTTCGAGGATTTCCCGCGCGCCGTTCGCAAGAAGCTGCTGCAGGAAGTGGCCGACATCGGGCCCCGTCACGACTTTGACACCGGCGACCTCGGCACCGAGCGCCACGGCGTCCAGCTCGCCCAGGCCGCGCCGCGCCGCGGCAACCGCGCCGACGACGACTACACCCGCTTCGTGCGTCCCGAATACGAACTCGGCTGCGATATCGGCGAGCGCCGCAGCCGCGACTTCTGGCAGCGCCGCTTCGGCGTCACGCCAGACTGAACGCTTCCTATCCTGCACGCCCCCCGCCCCGGTCAAGCAGCTGATTCCGCTGGCTTTTCCGCCTCGGGCGCCGCTCCGGAATGGGAAACATGGTGGGACATTTTTTCGGCCGTTCGCCGCTCGAGATAGTCGAGCGCCCGGATGGAGGCGAGATGGGTGAACGTCCGCCGCCAGCCGACCTCCAGCCCCTTGTGGCAGACCGAGCGCAGTTCGCCCTCGCGGATGATCGCCATCAGCCTGTCCTCCACGATCTGCCGGCGTTGCAACAGGATCGTGTCCCAGTGGCCGCGAAACCTTGGATCGCGCTGGCGCCAGCGATAAACGGTCGACAGCGGCACGCCAGTGCGCTTGGCGGCGAGGCTGACCTCGCCGCACTGGCGCAACTGGCGAAGGAAGAAGACCCGCAGGCGCGGAGGTGTGCGCCGCCTGACCGGGCCGCGCAGCACCCGCGCCAACGACTCCGACGTGTTCCCGGTTGCTGCCACCGCTTTGGCCGGCTCTACCCGTAGTTCCGACACTTCCACAATATCCATGGCCATCTCCTCTCCGGTGGATCGGATTTATGAGCGGATTGTTACTCTTGTCCTATCCTCTGGTCAAGTCGCGGTACAACTGCCGCGACTTGCCAGCGGGTCATTCGTGACGATGGATCCACAATTCTGTATCAGTTGTTCTAGAATTATGCTTTGGTTCACCCATGGGCCGGCTGAAGGAATTCGACGAAGACAAGGCCATCGACGGCGCCGTCGCCTGCTTCTGGGCGCGCGGCTACGAGGCGGCGTCGGTGCGCGAACTGGCCGACCACATGGGAATCGGCGGTGCCAGCCTCTACAACGCCTATGGCGGCAAGCGTGCCCTGTTCGTGGCGGCCCTGGCGCGCTACGCCGACCGTTCGTTTCGGGAGCGTATTGCACGGCTGGAAACCGGCAGGCGGCCGAAACAGGCGATCGAGGCCTTTCTCGCGGAAATCATCGACCGCTCGCTCAAGGACCGCGACCGCAAGGGCTGCCTGCTGGTCAATTCGGCGCTCGACGTCGCGCCGCACGATTCCGGCATCGGCGAGGTGGTGGCAGACTACCTGGGCGAAATTCGTGCCTTCTTTCGCCGCAACATTGTCGCCGCGCAGGCGGCCGCGCAGGTACCGGCCGACATCGACGCCGAGGAAACCTCCGGACATCTGCTGGGTGTGCTGCTGGGAATCCGCGTGCTGGCGCGCACCCAGCCTCACCGCGAGACGCTGGAGGCGGTTGTCCGGCCGGCGTTGCGCCTGCTCGACACCCGCCCTGTCGGCAAGCCAAGGCGAGGCCGGAAGTGATCGCCGGGATCAAAGCCCTTGCCTTCGATACCGGGGGTACGGTTCTCGATTGGCATCGCGGCATTTCGGCCGCGCTGGCTGCCGCCGGAAAACGCCGCGGGATCGTCGCCGACTGGGCCGCGGCGACCAACGAATACCGGCGACGGGCCCTGAAAGGCATGACCCGCCAGGTTCGCCCCGACTTCAACCTCGACGACGTCCATCGCCGAGTGCTGAACGAACTCATTGCCGAATCCGGATGGGCGGCCTTCACGGCGGAGGATCGCGCCGCCATTCATGGCGCCTGGCACGCACTCGACGCCTGGCCGGACTTTCCCACCGCCCTTGCGCGCCTGCGCCGCCGCCATGTCGTGGCGTCCTTCACCATCCTCAGCACCTCG
>CALDNT010000242.1 GCA_937915145.1 uncultured Reyranella sp. | reverse complement strand
GTCCAGTCTTTCATGATGCTGACCGCCAAGGGCCTCTGCATCACCCACGCGACCTTGCACGAATCGGTGTCGCAGGCACTGGCCCGCCTCTCGCCCGACCTCGTCGTGGCGGCAGCCCGCGCCACCGTGGCCACGGCCAAGCGACTGGGCATCGCCGCTCCGAGCCTCGGCGTATTCGGCATCAATCCCCACGCCGGCGAGGATGGTCTGTTCGGCGACGACGACGAACGCATCACCAAGCCTGCCGTGGCACGGCTCAAGGCCGAGGGCATCGCGGTCGACGGCCCGGTCGGCGCCGACCTGCTGCTGAGCCAGCGCAAGCATGATTTCTATCTCGCGATGTTCCACGATCAGGGGCACATCCCGATCAAGCTGATCTCACCCTTGCGCGCCTCGGCGCTGACCATCGGCGTGCCGGTGCTGTTCGCATCCGTCGCCCATGGCTGCGCCTTCGATATCGCCGGCCAGGGCGCGGCCGACGCGACCGGCGCGATCGAGACGCTGGAGCTGCTGGCGGGCGCCTACTTGTAGGACGAGATCTCGATCAGGCTGCCGTCGGGATCGCGGCAATAGACCGACACGATCGTCCCCATCGCGCCGCGCTTTTCCGACGGGCCCTCTTCGATGGCGACCCCGCAGGCGCGCAGATGATCGGCCACTGCTTGCGGCGAGGATTTTGTCAGAAAACAGAGGTCATCGCTGCCGGGCGCCACCTGCTTGCCCGTGAACCATTCCTGTTGAGTCGCCGAGGCTGGCCTGAGATTGATCTTCTGCCGGCCGAATTTGACGGTCGTCCGTCCGGACCTGCCCGGCCCGGGCTGCCAGTCCTCGCGCGCCATGCCGAGCACGCGTTGATACCATGCAGCCGCGACGTCGACGTCCCGGACATTGATGACGATATGGTCAATTGCGTCGACGACAACAGTCATGGCTAGAGCCTCGTCACTTTGGCATGCAGCACGGCCGAGCGGCCGCCCCGCACCGCGGCGAGGCAGCGGCCGATGGCGGCTTCGACGGCGTCGGGCTCGGAGACAAGCTCACCGTGCGCGCCCGCGGCCTCGGCCACCATGGCGAAGTTCATGTCGGGCGACAGGGTGGCGCCGTAGTCGCCGCCCGCCTTGGCCTCGCCGTCGGGATAGACGCGCAGGGTCGCCTCCTTCACCGCCGCCCAGCCGGTATTGTCGAGCACGACCGTCAGCACCGGCAGCTTGTATTGCCGCGACACGGAGAGCGTCGATTGCGGGTTGGAGAAGTAGAAAGTGCCATCGCCCACGATCTGCACGATCGTGCGTTCGGGCATCGCGAGCTTCAGGCCGAGCGCCATGCCGCCGGAGAAACCGAGGCCGCCACCCGCCAGGCCAACCAGAGTGCCCGCTTGGGTACGCGGCATCTGGGCGGACACCACCGGCCCATTGCGGATGGCCTCGTTCAGCACGATGTCCGAGGGCGCGAGCGCCCTGGCCAGCGTAGCGCAGAGGAAATGCGGGTTGATCTCGCCCGCCACGCCGCGGTTTGCGGCCGCCTTGGTGGCCTGATCGCGCCGCGCCGCGCCCTCTTCCTGGAGCGCCGCGACCCGCGCGGCAGCGCGGGCCCTGAAGCCAGCATCGGCCCGTGCCTTCAGGGCCGCCAGCAAATCAGCCAGGATGCGATGGCTGTCGCCCTGCAGGCGCAGGTTCCCCGGGAAGGTCCACATCGGGAAATTGCGCTTCTCGGGATCGACATCGACATGCGCCCACCAGGTTGCGGGATTGTCCGGCATGTCGCTCGGAATCCACGGCACGTCGACGTCGACCAGCAGGCCGACGTCGGCCTCGGCGAGCGCATTGGCCGGCGTGAAGCCGCCGTGGCAGGGTGAGTCGTGCGGCAGGTTCACATAGAGCGGATTGAACTCGACGACCCGGATACCGGCGAAGCGCGCCAGTTCGTCGAGCACCGCGACGATTGCATGATTGCGCCCGGCGTAGGCCGAGATCAGCAGCGGCCGCTGGGCAACGAGCAGTTTCGTGGCGATGGCGTCGATCGACCCGGCATCGAGGCCGCGTGCCGACACGGCGCCGAAGCGCTCGGCCGGATAGGCGTGGATGGCACCCTCGTCCCAGTTCTCGGTTAGGATCTCGCGCCGGAAGGTCATGTAGACCGGCCCCTTGGGATCGCTCTCCATCACCGTATGGGCCCGACGCAACGCTTCCTTGGCGATCACACCACACGGCAGGTCGTACTCCCACTTGGTGTAGGGCCGCACGATGCTCGCCTGGTCGAACGGCTCCTGCACGAAATGCACGTAGGTGTCGCGCGTACCCAAAAGCTCGCCACGCGTGGTGTAGGGTGCCTTGCCGGCCATCAGCAGCACGGGAATGCGCGCACGGCAGAGATTGTGCAGCGCCATTGCCGAGTTGGCAGTGCCGGCGTCGACATGGACCATGACGCCCTGGCCACGGCCGGTAGCGATGGCGTAGCCCGCCGCCATGTGCACGGCGGTGTTCTCGTGCGGACAGAGAATCGTCGTGGGCATGTCCCGCCCCGCGCGCTTGAACGAGGCCATGGCCTCGATCAGCGGTGCATGGTCGGTGCCGAAATTGCAGAACAGATAGTCGAAGCCCAACTCGTTAAGGCCTTCGAGGAAATAGTGAGCCGCCGAGTGCCGGGCTTCGTTGCCGTCCATGTGTGCCTCACTCGATCTCGATGTTGGGCGCGGTCGCCCCGGCTTTCCAACGTGCGGCGGCACAGAGGCCGCGGATCAGTCGCATGGTGGCGCTAAGACTAGGCCGGAAACAGTGAGAGGCATAGGCGGTCGAGGACGGCTATAAGCACCTCCGATGGACTCCCTGCCCGTCGACGAAGCCCTGCCGCGCCTCAAGGCCGCGCTGGAGGCCGGCAATGCCGCCGTGCTGGTTGCACCCCCCGGCGCCGGCAAGACAACGCGCGTGCCGCTGGCGCTGCTCGACGCGCCGTGGCTCGCCGGCCGCCGGATCGTCATGCAGGAGCCGCGGCGGCTCGCCGCCCGTGCCGCCGCACGGCGCATGGCGGCAACGCTGGGCGAGGCGGTGGGCGAAACCGTCGGCTATCGCGTGCGCTTCGACAGCAAGGTCGGGCCGCGCACGCGGATAGAAGTCGTGACCGATGGCCTGTTCCTCAGGATGCTGCAGGACGACCCGTCGCTCCCCGGCATCGGGTGCGTGATCTTCGACGAATTGCATGAGCGCGGGCTCGACACCGATCTGTCGTTCGCCCTGGTGCGCGAAGCACAGACGGCGCTGCGTGAGGACCTCAGGGTCATCGCCATGTCGGCGACGCTCGATCCCGGCCCGGTCGCCGAGCGGCTGGGCGGGGCGGCATCGATCGAGTCCGCCGGGCGCATGTTCCCGGTCGAGACGCGCCATCTCGACCGCGAGGCATCGGGCCGGATCGAGGACACAGTGGCCACCGCGATCCGCCGGGCGATCGCAGAAGAGAGCGGCAGCACGCTGGTATTTCTTCCCGGCGTCGGCGAAATCCGCCGGGTCGAGGAGCGGTTGCGCGGCCTCGGTCCCACGATCGACGTCGCGCCGCTCTATGGCGACCTCTCGCCCGCCGAACAGGACCGCGCCATCGCGCCATCACCGGCCGGCCGGCGCAAGGTGGTGCTGGCCACTTCGATCGCCGAAACCAGCCTCACCATCGAAGGCGTGCGGATCGTGATCGACTCGGGCTTCATGCGGGTGCCGCGCTTTTCGCCGCGCTCGGGGATGACCCGCCTGGAAACGGTGCGCGTCAGCCTGGCCTCGGCCGACCAGCGCCGTGGCCGCGCCGGCCGTCTCGAACCCGGTGTATGTTACCGGCTGTGGACCGAGGAAACCGGACGCGGGCTGCTGGCCTTTACGCCGCCGGAGATCCTCGATGCCGACCTGGCGCCGCTCGCCCTGGAACTGGCGGCATGGGGCGTGGGCGACGCCGCCAGCCTGCCGTGGCTGACACCGCCGCCGGCAGCATCGCTCGCCACAGCGCGCGCCCTGCTGGCCGATCTCGGCGCGTTCGACGACGCCGGTGCGATCACGCGACATGGCCGCGCCATGGTGCGTCTTGGCCAACATCCACGATTGGCGCATCTCGTGCTCAAGGGCCGCGAACTCGGCCAGGGCAAGGTCGCCGCCCTGCTGGTGGCGATCCTGGGCGAGCGCGACTTCCTGCGGCTGCCGCCCGGCCAACGCGACGCCGACCTGCGCCATCGCGTGGATATCGCCCTGTCGGGCAAGGCGCCGCGACAGATCCTCGAAGTGGCGCGGCGGCTCGCGCAGGGCAAGGATTCCGACAGCTCGATGACCGGCGCCCTGCTGGCACTGGCCTACCCCGATCGCATCGGCCGGCGGCGCGCCGCCACCGCGGGACGTTACCTGCTGTCGGGCGGTCGGGGTGCCGCCCTGCCGGAGGGCGATCCGATGGCCAACGAAGAATTCCTGGTGGTGGCCGAAACCGACGGTTCGGCCCAGGACTCGCGCATCTTCCTCGCCGCCCCGATTGCCGCCGGCGAAATCGAGGAGCTCTACGCCGATCGCATCGTGGCGGAGGAGATCGTGCGCTGGAGCCCGCGCGACGGCGCCGTGCTGGCCCGCCAGCGCCGCCGTCTCGGCGCGCTGCTGCTGGAGGACCGGCCGCTCACGCAGCCCGACGCCGAAAAAGTGAAGACCGCCATGCTCGACGGTATCCGTCAGCTCGGCCTCGGCGCCCTGCCGTGGAGCAACGATCTGGCGAGATGGCGGGAGCGCATCGCCTTTCTGCGGACTCACGACGAGACCTGGCCCGACCTTTCCGATGCCGCCCTCGCCGCCACGCTCGAGGCGTGGCTGGCGCCCTTCCTCGAGGGCGTATCGCGCCGCGATCACCTGGCGCGTGTCGACCTTGCAGCAGCCCTCAAGGCATTGGTGCCGTGGGATCGTGGGCGTGAGCTCGACCGGCTGGTGCCTACCCATATCGCGGTACCGAGCGGCAGCCATGTACCGGTCGACTATACCAACCCGGCCGAACCCACGCTCTCGGTGCGTCTGCAGGAGATGTTCGGCCTCAGCGACACGCCGCGGATTGCCGGCGGCAAGGTGCCGCTCATCATCCACCTGCTGTCGCCGGCGCGGCGGCCGGTACAGGTGACGCGCGATCTCGCGAGCTTCTGGGCCACCGGCTACAGGTCGGTGAAGGCGGAACTGAAGGGGCGCTATCCGCGCCACTACTGGCCGGACGACCCGCTGATCGCCGAGCCGACGGCGCGGGTCCGCCACCCGCGCCCGCGCTGAGCGCCTATTTCAGCTCGATGATTCGCAACAGCAGGCGCCGCATCACCGGCATCAGGAAAAGCATGATCGGAAAGGCCAGGATCCACGTGGCAAGCCACGACTCGATCCAGCGCGACCACATGTCGTCGGCGAAACCAATCGCCCGGATGGTGGCCACGCCCGAGACCAGGAACGTCATGACGAAAGTCAGCGCGAGCGGCAGCGCGAAATGCATCGTGCGGGCGGGGAGTTTCTTCACGGCGGCCGGCACAATATGGTACAGGCTATAGGCGCGTCCATCGCCGGAACGGAACCCCTCCCATGTCGCTTGCCCTGCCCTTCCAGACCGCCAAGCAGCTTGCCGCCGCGGTCCGTAAGAAGAAGATCGGCTGTCTTGAGCTGCTCGACCTCTACCTGAAGCGAGTCGAAGCCTACAATCCGGCGCTGAACGCGATCGTTGCCACCGACATCGAAGGCGCGCGCAAACGGGCGCGGGCGTCGGACAAAGCGCTCAAGGCGGGCAAGAAGCTGGGACCGCTGCATGGCGTCCCGATGACGATCAAGGAATCGTTCGACGTCGCAGGCTATCCGACGACCTGGGGCGATCCGGCCTTCAAGGACAGTCGGGCGGGCGCCAATTCCCTGGTCGCCCAGCGCATGATCGACGCCGGCGTGACGCTGTTCGGCAAGACCAATGTGCCGCTGAACCTCGCCGACTGGCAGAGCTACAACGAGGTCTACGGCTCGACCAACAACCCGTGGGATCTCGGCCGCACGCCGGGCGGTTCGTCCGGCGGCTCGGGCGCGGCCCTGGCGGCGGGCCTCACCGGCATCGACGCCGGCAGCGACATCGGCGCCTCGATCCGCAATCCGGCGCATTACTGTGGCGTCTGGGGCCACAAGCCGACCTGGGGCGTGGTCTGCCCCCAGGGCCATGCACTTGCCGGCAATGTCGCCTACGGCGACATCGGCGTGGTCGGGCCGCTGGCGCGCGGCGCCGCGGATCTCGAGATCGCGATGGACGTCATGGCCGGGCCCGACGCCATCGATGGCCGGGGCTGGAAACTTTCGTTGCCGCGCAGCAGGAAGAAACGCCTGCGCGACTTCAAGGTGGCGGTGCTGCTGACCGACCGCAATGCCGAGGTCGATCACTCGGTGCAGGAGCAGATCCAGCAGCTCGCCGACTTTCTTGCCCGGAAGAAGGCCACGGTCAGCGACAAGGCGCGCCCTGCCATCGATACCGCCGAACTGAACGACGTCTATATACGGCTGCTGCGCGGCGCGACCTCGGCGCGGATGACGGATGCCGTGTATGAGCAGGCACGGGCCGATGCGGCTCACCTGCCGGCCTCCGACATGAGCTATTTCGCCCAGATGCAGCGCGGCAACTCGCTGGCCCACCGCACCTGGCTGCAGCTCAACGAAAAGCGCCACCGCATGCGCCTGGCCTGGGATGCCTTCTTCGAGGACTACGACCTGATGCTGTGCCCCGTCGCCGTGACCGCAGCCTTCCCGCACGACCAGGCCGGCTTGCGCCACAAGCGGACGATCGTGGTCAACAACCGCCAGGTGCCGGTGGTCGACCAGATATTCTGGGCGGGCTATTCCGGCGTCACCTGGCTGCCGTCGACGGCGGCACCGATCGGTCAGACCAGCGACGGCCTTCCGGTCGGCGTGCAGATCATCGGCCCGCAATACCGCGACTATGAATGTATCCAGTTCGCCAAGCTGCTGGAAAAGGAATACCGCGGCTTCGAACCTCCGCCCGCCTACAGTTGATTTCCAGGAAGAGACATGACCAACGATATCGATCTCAAGAAGCACATCCGTTCGATCCCCGATTTTCCCAAGCCGGGCATTCTGTTTTACGACATCTCCACCCTGCTGGCGCACGCCAAGGCCTGGCACACGACCATCGAGCGGATGGCGGACGTGCTGAGACCTTACAAGCCGGACGTGCTGGCGGGCATCGAATCGCGCGGTTTCCTGCTGGCGGCACCGCTCGCCCTGGCGCTCGGCACCGGCTTCGTGATGCTACGCAAGCAGGGCAAGCTGCCGGGCACCACGGTGCGCCATACCTACGCCCTGGAGTACGGCACCGACACGATCGAGATCCAGCAGGACGCGGTCAAGAAAGGCGCGCGCGTGGTGCTGGTCGACGACCTGCTCGCCACCGGCGGCACCATGGCGGCGGCGGTCCAGCTGCTGGAGACGGTCGGCGGCGTCGTGCCGGCGGCGGCCTGCGTCATCGAACTCACCTTCCTGGACGGCCGGGCCAAGCTCAAGGTCCCGGTCGAAACGCTGCTCAAGTACGACAGCTAGGGCCTCCACGTTCCGCGCCGCCGCCAAACCGGCTACGATGGCGGCGGGAGGAATTCATGGTCTCAGTTTCCGGGTGCTTTTCCGAGAGCTATGCCGAGGCGCGGCCAAAGTTCTGCAGTGCGGCGGCGGATGCCGGCGGGGCCCTGCGGTCCTGGCTCAATCCCAAGGCGCGCGGGCCGAACGGCGAGGCGCTCTATCTCGACACCGCGCGGTTCGGCGCCGCCGACGCCGCCAACATGCTGGTGCTGATCGCCGGCACCCACGGTGTCGAGGGGCATTGCGGCTCCGGTGCCGAGATCGCGTGGCTGCGGAGCGGCGAGGCGGCCAGATTGCCCAGGGATACCGGCGCGTTGCTGATCCATGCCATCAACCCCTACGGCTTTGCCTGGACGCGCCGGGTGACCGAAGACAACGTCGATCTCAACCGAAATTTCGTCGATCACCACAGAGGCTACCCGAGCAACGACGGCTATCTCGCCCTCGCCGACGCGATCCTGCCCCACGAGTGGAACGACGCCAGCAAGGCGGAGACCGAGCGCGTGTTCGCCGCCTACGCACAGAAGCACGGCGCGTTCGGCCTGCAGGGTGCCATCAGCGCCGGCCAGTACACCCACCCCGACGGCATCTTCTTCGGCGGAGTCGACCCGACCTGGAGCAACCGCACGGTCCGCGCCATCGCCCGGGATGAGTTGTCGCGAGCGCAGCGCGTGGCGGTCATCGATTTCCATACCGGCCTCGGCCCGTTCGGCCACGGCGAGCTGATCTGCACGGTGCCGCCATCGGCAAAGTCGTTCGCGCGGGCCAAGGCATGGTACGGCGACGAGATGACCTCGCCCGAGGGCGGCACCTCGACCTCGGCCGTGGTGGTGGGTTGCATGACCGATGCATTTCCGCAGGAACTGCCCGATGCGGAAGTCACGTCCATCGCCATCGAATACGGAACCTATCCCGTGCCCGACGTGCTGGGCGCGGTGCGCGCCGACAATTGGCTGCACCACCGCGGCGACCTCGCCTCGGCGCTTGGCCGCACGCTCAAGGCGGACATGAAGGAGCGGTTTTTCCCGGCGGGCGACAAGTGGCGGGAAATGGTGTGGCTGCGCGCCGAACAGACCATCGGCTGGGCGGCGAAGGGCCTCACGGGAAAATGAGATCCCGCCGGTGACCGCCATCGCCACCCCGCACGAGGACGCATCGCTGCTGCGGCTCCGCCGGGCGTTGCAGCGCGCACCGCTGTTCGCCGAGCTCGATGCCAGGAACATAACGGCGGTCGAGCGCGAACTCGCGCGCCTCGTCCTGCCGGGGGGCGCGCCGCTGTTCCGCCAGGGCGAAGCCGCCGATGCGGTCTATCTGGTGGCCAGCGGTTGCCTCGGTGTGTTCCGCCATGAGGACGACAACGTCGACGAGCCGCTGCTGATCGCCGAGATCACGCCCGGCAATATCGTCGGCGAAATGTCATTGCTGTCGGAGGGCGAGCGTACCCGCAGCGTCGCGGCGCTGCGCGACAGCGAGGTCTGGCGGCTGTCACGATCCAATTTCGACTCCCTGACCGAACATCATCCGGAAGTGCTGCCGACGCTCATGCGCTACGTCGCGGCCCGCAATGCCGCGACACCCAGCAAGCGACGCCGCCAACCGCGGACTTTTGCAATTCTGCCCGCCGGGCCCGACGTGCCGTCGGCGCGGTTCGCCGTGCTGCTGGCGGATGCGCTCGGCCGGATCGGCAACCAGGTCCAGATTCTGGGTTCCGACTCGCTTGGCGAGGAGCCGGAGTGGTTCGCGCATTGCGAGATGGAATCGTCGTTCGTCCTGTATCGTGCCGATCAGATCCTCACGCCATGGACCGAACTTTGCCTGCGCCAGGCCGACTGCCTGGTGGTGGTGCGCCGCGCCAGCGTCGCCCGGCCAACCAAAGTGCCCTTCGAGATCGAGGCCGCACGCAGCGGCGCGATTTTCCACCGGCGCCGCGAGCTGGTGCTGCTGCACGAGGGACGCGATCCCGACCCGGGTTCGACGACAGCGATGCTGGCCGGCGGGCTCTACGGCCAGCACCATCACGTCCGCCTCGACGTTCATGCCGATGTCGACCGGCTGGCACGGCTGCTGACCGGCCACGCGGTCGGCGTCGTGATGGCGGGCGGCGGCGCACGGGCCTTCACCCACATCGGCGTCGTCAAGGCGTTGCGTGCTTCCGGCGTGCCGATAGACCAGATCGGCGGCACCAGCATGGGTGCCATCGTCGCCGCGGGCGTGGCCGCACGCTGGAGTGACGAGGAACTCACGGAGCGGTTTCGCCGGTCGTTCGTCGAGGTCAATCCCCTCAGCGATTACACCATTCCGGCGATCTCGATGTTCTCAGGCCATCGCGTCCGCGGCCTGCTGCGCTCGGCATTCGGCGAACGCGACATCGAGGACCTGTTGCTGCCGTTCTACTGCGTCACCGCCAACCTCACGACATCCGCTGCCGACATCCACACCGTTGGACGGCTGTGGCGCTGGCTGAGCGCCAGCGTGTCGATTCCGGGGGTCCTGCCGCCCTTCAACGAGGCCGGCGAAGTCCATGTCGATGGCGGCGTGATCGACAATTTTCCGGTCCGCGCGATGCGCCGGCTGGGCCGCGGCCTGACCATTGGAATCGATATCGATACCGGTGGCGCGCTGGCGGCCGGTGCCGGCGTCATGGAACCCTGGTCGGCCTGGGAATTCTTCCGGCGCCTGCTGTGGCGGCGCGATGAAACTCTGCCGATTCCCTCCATCGTCCGCATCCTGCTGCGCGCGGCACTGGTCTCCAGCACTGCCAACGCGCAGGAGGACCGCGCGGCAGCCGACCTTCTGATCACGCCGCCGATGAACCATGTCGACCTGCTCGACTGGACGAGCTTCGACAACGCCATCGAGGTCGGCTATCGCACCGCCATGGAGGCACTCGACAAAGCGCGTGCCGTGCCGACGGGAGCCCGCCTCTTCGTCGCCTGACGGGAAAGTCGAAGGAAAGCCGCATGACCGACGCATCCGACTTGAAGGTACTGGCCGATCTCAACCGCAACTACGTGCGCCAGTCGACCAGGCCGACGTGCGCTGGTTCGACACCCATTTGGCGGACGATTTTTGCAACACCAACCCCGACGGCACTTTTCTCGACCGGGCTGCGTTCCTGGCCCAGATCGGGCGCGGCTCGCCGGTGAAGAACATCCGCGAGCACGATGTGAAGATCCGGCTTCTCGGCGACTTCGCCATCGTCCACGCCCGTACGACCTACACCAAGCCCGACGGTTCCACCGGCGCGGGGCGCTACACCGATGACTGGCAACGGCGGCCGGAAGGCTGGCGCTGCGTATCCGCCCACGTCGGCCGCTCCTGAGCCTGCCGACGCACCGCCTAAGACAGGAACTTCAGCCCGTTCACGGTCTTGTCGACGGTCCGGCGGGGACCGTGGAGTCCGATGCCGACGAAGTCGAGGGCGTCCACCGGAGCCGAGGCGACCACGGCACGGTTGTCGGCATCGTTGGTCGTGGTGAACATCGGCTCGATGTAGATCGCTGGCTTCAGCTCACGCGACAGAGCCCGTTGGTGGGTCCGACGCAACTCGTCAAGCGTGGCACCCAGCACGAAGACGGGCTCACGGATCAACGGCGTGTACTCCCGCCCCTGTCCATCCCGATACGGCTCACCGACGATGTGGGGGTGGGCACCGGCAAGGCCACCGGCGAGGAAGGCCGCGACATTGGCCACCTGCCAGACGGCCAGGTCCCGTCGCAGAACAAGTACCGTCTTGGAATCGTAGATCATGCGGTCGATATGAGGCATGTTGGCCTGTCCGTCTTGAAGGTTTGTGCATGAATACGCCGGACCAGATTCGCTTCGACGAACCGCATTGCGGCCTGCAGCGGCTGGACGCGCGCTTTGGCGGGCATGCCTACGACCTGCATCGCCACGAAACCTACGCCGTCGGACTGACGCTTCGCGGCATGCAGGTCTTTCACTACCGGGGCACACAGAGGGCGAGCCGCGCCGGCCAGGTCATGGTCCTGCATCCGGACGAAGCGCACGACGGACATGCCGGATCGACGAGCGGCTTCGAATACCGAATGCTCTATGTCGATCCGGGCTCGATCACGGCCGCGCTCGGCGGAGCGCCCCCGCCTTTCGTGCCCGACGCGGTGGCCGATGACCCCGCGCTCGCCGCCGTGCTGCACGAGGCTTTCTGCGACTTTCCACGGGCGCTGGAGCCTCTGGCGGTCGATGCCATCGTCGAACGGCTAGCCGAAGGCCTGGGTGCGCGCGGCGACGCTGGCAAGCGGCCAGCGCGCCACCCCACGGCTCATCGCGCCGCCAGCCGCGCCCGCGACTTCCTCATGGCCGACGCGACCCGCGCCATTGCCTCAAGGGAGCTGGAGGACGTGAGCGGCCTCGACCGCTTCTCCCTCGCCCGACACTTCCGCGCGACATTCGGCACTTCGCCACACCGCTTCCAGGTGGGACGGCGGCTGGCCCGGGCAAGGACGATGATCGCCCAGGGCGTGCCGCTGTCGGAGACTGCCGCCGCGACCGGTTTTGCCGACCAGAGCCATCTCACCCGGCATTTCGCGGCCCGGTTCGGCCTGACGCCGGGTCGCTGGGCCGCTCTGTCACGCGGCGGCGCCTAGGAGCCGAGCCGGTAGCGGCCCTCGCCATCGAGCATGTCTGTCGACAGCCAGCCTCGGCGCAGGCCGGCGAGCGTCGTCGTCATGATCGGACTCAGGCCCGGCGCGAGACAGGCGACCCCCATCAGCGCATCGCGTGCCCATCCGAGTAAAGGCCGGTCGGATTGGAAGAACGGCGTCAACAGATGGCTGGCCTGGCGATAGAAGCGAACGGCTGGATCGCGCCGGCGCGCAAACAGCGCCAGGGCCGCGGCGAGGTCGGTGCCCGCGGCCAACGCCTGCGCCAGAACATAGGCATCGAGCAATCCAAGATTGGCGCCTTGCCCGAGTTGGGGGCTGGTGCCGTGAGCGGCATCACCGATGAACAGCACCGGGCCGACATTCCAGGACGGCAATGTCACATGCCGATAGGTCGCGCGGGCGAAGCCGTCGGCATCGGCCACCTGCTCGATCAGGCCTGCAGCCTCCGGCCAGAGCGCGAGCGCCTCCATCCGCCAGGAATCCATATCTATCGGTCGACCGGGCTCCAAAGCAGCCGCCGGCAGACTCCAGAACAGCGTAGCCAGCCCCTGCCCCACCGGAAGCAACCCCATCATGGTCGTGGTGCCACTGAGGCGCTGCTGCAGCATGCCGGGAGCAGTGGCAAAGCTCCGATGGTCGGGGATGGTCGCCCAGATGCAGCCCCAGGGATAGAGCGGCGCCCGCGCCGGTGGCATGACGCGCGCGCGCAATTGGGAATGAGTACCGTCGGCGACAACGACGAGATTGAACGGCCCCTGCCGGCGCCCCCCGGCTTCGACGACCGACGCACGCCCGCCATCGCGCTCGATATCGACGATCTCGGCCCCGGTAACCAGCTGCGCCGGCGAGCGCTGCAGTCGCTCCTGCAACAGCCCGAACAGGGCGCCGCGATGAATTCCCACGCCATGCGCCTCGGGATGCAGGTCGGCATAGGCAAGGTCGATGACCGTATGGCCGAGGTCGTTTCGCCCCAGAAGTCCGTCGATCCGCGCGCCCAGCCTCTCCGCCTGTCCCTCAAGACCGAGCGCGCGCAATACTGCAAGCCCCGTGGGCTGCAACAGAAGGCCCGCACCCAACGGCCGCGGTTCGGCAAAGCGCTCGAAAACGGTGACGCGGTGCCCGGCGTCGGCAAGGAACGTCGCCGCAGCCTGCCCCGCCACGCCACAGCCAACGACAGCGATTTCCAAAGCCGCGACCGACATGTCCCATCCCACTCGCCGACGGAGCCCCGACCAAAAAAGAGGCGGCCCTTCGGCCGCCCCTCGGTTTCGTCCGGCTCAGGTACTACAGGCCGCCGTTCACCACCAGGCACTGTCCACTGACATAGTCGCTATCGGGGCTGCAGAACAGATAAACCGAGCCTGCCGCCTCTTCCGGCAAGCCGCCGCGGCCAAGCGGGATCATCTGGTTCATGGCGGCGATCCGGCCGCCCTGGACACCGACCTTGACCTTGCGGCCCTGGACCTCGATCTCGCCGGCCTCGCCCTGGTTCAGCGGCTGGGTGAGGCGGGTCTGGATGTAGCCGAACGCAACCGCGTTCACGGTGACGTCGTAGCGGCCGAACTCCTTGGCCAGCGTCTTGGTCAGACCGACGATACCGGCCTTGCCGGCCGAGTAGTTCGATTGCCCGGCGTTGCCGTTGACGCCCGAGGTCGAGGAGATGTTTACGACCTTGCGCACGACACGTTTGCCCTCGGCGCGCTCCTTCTCGACGGCTTGGCGGAAATGCTGCTGGAAGGCGCGCAGGACCCTGAACGGCGCGGTGAGATGGACGTCGAGAATGGCGTACCACTGCTCGTCGCTCATCTTCTGGATGACCGAGTCCCAAGTGTAGCCGGCATTGTTGACCACGACGTGGCAGTCGCCGAAGGCATCGACCGCCGCCTTGACGATGCGATCGCCGAAGTCGGGCTTGGCCACGTCGCCATTGCAGGCCACCGCCTTGCCGCCCATCTTCACGATCTCGGCCACGGTCTCCTTCGCCGGCGCGTCGTCGATGTCGTTGATCACCACACTGGCGCCGTCACGCACCAGGCGCAGCGCGATCTCCTTGCCGATGCCGCGACCCGAACCGGTGACGATCGCCACCTTGCCATCCATCTGACCCATGTCGTTCTCCCGGTTGCGTGTCTTAGGCCAGCGCGACCGTGGCGCTGCCCTGCAGCGTGTCCTGGCCGTTCTGGTTGGTGCACTTCACCTCGAGATCGACCAGCTTCTCGCCGTTGGCCTCGCGCTTGCCCGTGACCTTGCCGCTGACGGTGATGACGTCACCCACCCAGGTGATCGACGTGAAGCGCGTGCCGAGACCGCGCACCTGCTTCTGCGGCACCCAGGAGGTGACGAGGCGACCGAGAAAGGCCATCGACAGCATGCCGTGGGCAAAGACGTCCTTGAAGCCGAACTTCTTGGCAAAATCCAGATCGACATGGATCGGGTTGTGGTCGCCCGAGCCGCCGCAATAGAGCGCAAGCTGGTGGCGGCTGACGGGCGGCAGGACCAGCGACTTGAGCTGATCGCCGACCTTGATCGAATCGAACTTCGGAGCGGTCGCGGTTGCCATGGTTGCCTCCCTCACTTCTTCGCCGCATCGGGATTGCGCACGACGGTCACGCCCTTGCCCTTGGCCAGGAGCTTGCCCGCCTTGTCCTTCATCTCCATCTCCTGGACGACGAACCAGAGCGCGCCACCCTTCTTGTCGTAGATGTCGACGACCTTTTCCTGACAGGTGACTTCGTCACCGACCACGACGGGCGCGAAATACTCGAAATGCTGCTCGCCGTGCAGGATCAATCCGATGTCGACGTTGAGCAGCCGCAGCAGCCCGCCCTTGTTCGGATCATCGGCCTGGAGCGCGCGCAGGAAAGTGGGCGGCGCGGTGATGCCGCGATAGCCTGCCGCCTTGGCCGCCGCCTCGTCGGTGTAGATCGAATCTTCCTCGCCGATGGCTTTGCAGAACAGCCGGATCTTGCCGGCCTCGACCGTCGTGGTGAATGGCTTGAACGTATGGCCGATAAGCTTCTTGTCGAGCTGCATGGCCGTCTCCTCCTGAATGCCGAAAGAAACGCCCCCGCCCGTTACAGGCGAGGGCGCGACACACTGTTGTCATCCTGAGCGCAGCGAAGGATCTAGGGGCGGCCCGTAGATCCCTCGGCTGCGCCTCGGGATGACGGCTTCGCTGTCACTCGTAGCGGCCGACGATGGCCACGCTGGAAATGTTCTCGCGTGGCGCGCCGCCCAGATTGTGGGTCATGCCGATGCGCGGGTCCTTGAGCTGGCGCGGACCTGCCTTGCCCTGGATCTGCAAGTACATCTCGTAGAGCATGCGCAGGCCCGAGGCGCCGATCGGATGGCCGAAGCACTTGAGGCCGCCGTCGATCTGGCAGGGGATCTTGCCGTCGGCATCGTAGAAGCCGTCGAGCACGTCCCTCCAGCCTTTGCCGGGCTCGGAGATGTGCAGGTCTTCCATGGTCACGAGCTCGGTGACCGAGAAGCAGTCATGGACCTCGAACATCGAGACCTCGTCGCGTGGGTTCTTGATGCCGGCCTCTTCGTAGGCCTTCTTCGAGGCGATGCGCGTGGTATGGAAGTAGCTGCCGTCCCACGAATTGTGGCCCGACTCGGAGCCGTTCGAGACCGAGAGCTGCAGCGCCTTGACGCTGACGATGTCGTGCTTGCCGAGCGCCTTGGCGATCTCGGGCGTGGTCACGATGGCCGCCGCCGCGCCGTCCGAGACGCCGCAGCAGTCGAACAGGCCGAGCGGCGAGGCGATCATCGGCGCGTTCAGGATGGTGTCCATCTCGACCGCCTTCTGCAGATGGGCCTTGGGGTTCTTGGCGCCGTTCTGGTGGCTCTTCCACGAGACGTGGCCGATCGCCTTCTTGAGGTCCTCGCCGCTCACGCCGTGTGCCGTCATGTAGGCGGTGGCGAGCTGGGCGAAGTTGCCCGGCGCGGTGCCGCTGGCGTTCCACAGGGCTTGCAGCGGGCCGCCGCGGCCACCGGGAAGGCCGCCGTAGCCGGTGTCCTTCAGCTTCTCGACGCCGAGCGCCAGGGCGAAATCAGCAGCACCGGAAGCCACGGCATAGCAGGCGCCGCGGAAGGCTTCCGTGCCCGAGGCACACATGTTCTCGACATGCGTCACCGGAATGTTGGGCAGGCGCAGCGTGGTGCTGAGCGGGATGCCCGATTTGCCGACGTGAACCTCGTCGATGGCGGTGGAAAACCACGCCGCCTGGAGCTGGTTCTGGTCGATGCCGGCGTCCTTGAGGCACTCCTTGTAGGCCTCAAGCATCAGCTCCTCGGCGCCGCTGTCCCAGCGTTCACCGAACTTCGAACAGCCCATTCCGAGAATCGCGACCTTGTCCTTGATGCCCCGAGCCATGGCAGGCCTCCTGTAGTGGGGTTGGAATTCTAGACCCTTGACCGATGGAAGGCGACCTAGACCGGCGCCGCCTTCCAGAAGTAACGCTTGAAGCCACCGCGCATCTGATCGTTGTCGCGGATGCGGAATGTCATGCGCATCTTGGCGCCGACCTTGACCTGATCCTTGTCGCTGTCGGTGAAGTCGGCCATGAAGCGACCGCCCTCGGGAAAGGTGATCATGCCGTAGTAACCCGGCGGATCAGGTGAATAGACCAGCGAATCGGCGGTAAACGACATCACCGAGCATTCGAGGCCGGCCATCGCATAGGGATCCTGGCTGTCGATGGCGTGGCAGTTGGGATTGACGCAGACTTGGCTGCGCGGGAACTGCACGGTGCCGCAGACCCTGCACTTGCCGCCGACGAGACCGTAGATCATGTCGCGCTTGCGCCACAGCACCGAGAGCGCGGTCTTCTTGTCGAACTCCGCCCGCATGCCCTTTTCGATCGGCAGCATGTCGTTGAAAGCGAGGAACTTCATGTAGTTCTTCTCTTCCTTGCGACGCGCCATCCAGCCCGACACGCCTTTGCGCTTGGGCAGCTTGTCCTTCTCGGCCGTGACCTCGAAGACCAGGGTGTCGACGCCCTGGCCGAACGCCACCACCATGATCTTGTCGCCGGCCTTCGCACCTTCAAGCGCATCGACCAGCATGACCAGCGCATGAGCCGCACCGGTGTCGCCGAGGTTGGCGCCCAGCAGGTCGCGCACCGCGCCTTCGGCGATGCCGCAGATCTTGGCCATCTGCTTGGGAACGGCCGGCATCAGGCTCGGCATGATGAACTGGGTGATGTCGCTGCCCTTGAGCTTGCAGGCGGCGAGCGCTGCCTTGATCGCCGGCGGCACGATCTTCGAATAGCCCTCGTCGCGGATCCAGCGCTCTTCCCAGCCGTAGTCGAAGTCCGACTCGTCGCCGCGGAAATGATCGACGAAATCCA
This sequence comes from uncultured Reyranella sp., assembly GCA_937915145.1. Lineage (GTDB taxonomy): Bacteria > Pseudomonadota > Alphaproteobacteria > Reyranellales > Reyranellaceae > Reyranella. The sequence continues at coordinate 12,349 of CALDNT010000242.1, read as the reverse complement.
TCGACACCGAATGATGGCCGACCAGCTTGGCAATCACGTTCTCGGTGCCGCAAAGCAGGGCGGCGGCGCCGTCGCCGTAGTTGAGTTCACCGCTCGAGGCGACACGGGCCAGACGCTTGTCGGCCGCGGCCACCAGAGATGGCGCGCCACCCTTCGATGCATTCAACCCGGCGATCAGCGCCGAAGTGCCCGCCTTCAGCGAGCCGCCGATGTCGGTCGCCGAGAGATTCTGTTCGACGTTGAGCGCAGTGCCGATGACGCCGGCGTTCTGGCGATCCTTGAAGGGATGCGTCGTCGAGGCGAAGTAGATGTTGCGGACGTCCTCGGCCTTGTGGCTGGTCAGGCAGTCGCGCGAGGCCTCCACCGCCATGGTGATCGAGTCCTCGTCCCAGTTGGCCATCGAGCGCTCGCCCTTGGCGAGGCCGCGCAGGCCGGGCGCGAACCATTTGTTGGCGTCGTACGCCGCCTGACGGTTGAGGCGCAGGCGCGGCACATAGGCGCCGAAGGCGACGATTCCGACCATTCTTGTTTTTCCTCCGATTGCCCGGCGGGAGCCCGCCGGCTCATGAATGCTTGTTCATTTGGTCTTAGCGCGCCGGCCCGCGCGTTGCGAGCCGGATTTCGTCATGGCTGCCGCCCATGCAAAACTATCTTCCGGTCTGCGGAACTCCACCTGCCGCCGGCATCTCGCGAATCAGATTGCGATAACCGGCACCCTCGGGAATGTGCAGGAAGCGCTTGCCGTCGCGGGCTTCGACCCAGGGCTGGACGGTCACCACCTTGCGGCTGGCTGCTTGAGCAAGGGCACCGGCGACAGTGCCGCCTTCAGCCAGCAGCTCGAGATTCTTCTGCGTCGCATGGACCAGCGTACGCTTGCCCGCCTTGGCCTCGTCGATGGCCTCCTGGGCCCCGATCCACACCGAGTCGGTCGATTCCGATCCGTCATGGAGCGCCACCTGATCCTCCGGCGCATCGGCCAGGAAAAACCAGGTGTCGAAGCGCTTCGGCACGAACGTCGGCGTGATCCAGTGCGCGAACGGCGTCATGAGCTCGGTCGCCAGTTCAAGATCCTCGGCCTCGACCAGATCGAGGATGCTCGCGTCGTCCCTGGTGAGTTTGGCGCGCCAACGGTCCTCGATGGGCTTGAGGTCGGCGGCACCGATCAGCGCCTTGTGGCCGCGCTTGCGCGCCAGCAGGACGCCGCATTCCTCGAACGCCTCGCGCACGCCGGCAATACGGAACGTCAGCTCGGAGTCGGACAGGCTCGCCGGACCGCCGCAGCGTGCCCGCAGCTTGGCATTGCCGTCGGCGTCTTCGAGTTTGCCTCCGGGAAAAACCAGCGCGCCGGAAAACGAATCGATCTGATGATGGCGAACCACCATGAAGACCTCAAGCAGCGACGATGCATCGCTACGCTTCGAGGGCCTCAGCAGCAGGACGGTGGTGGCGGGACGCGGCGGTGCCGGCTCCTTTTTGGGCGTGTCGTTCATTTGTATCCGTATCTCCGTGAGGCACGCAGTTTCCCATACAACCGGCGACAGTGCCATTGGCCGCGTGTAGTCTGTCGCCTCGCGTTCCGCACTGAAGGAGGACGACATGTCCATGACCGCAGACAAATCCGCCCCCAACAGCCTGGGCGAAGGCCTGAAGATGCTGAGCGCCAAATGGGGATGGATCGTCGCGCTCGGTATCGTCTTCATGATCGCCGGCGTGGTGGCACTCGGCAGCGTCGTCGCTGCCACGGAATCGGCGGTGTTGATCGTCGGCATCATGATGATCATGGGCGGAGCGGCCGAGCTGTTCGCCGCCTTCAGCGTCAAGAGCTGGGGCAAGTTCGCGTTCTGGCTGCTGCTGGGCGCGCTCTATGTCGCCGCGGGCATCATCGCGATTCTCAATCCCTTCGCGGCCGCGACCATCCTCACCCTGATGCTGGGTGCGGCCCTGGCGGTCGGCGGACTGCTGCGCATCTTTCTCGCCTTCCAGATGAAGCATGGCTCATCGTGGGGCTGGGTCGCGCTGTCGGGCGTCATCACCTTGCTGCTGGGGGCCATGATCATCGCCCAATGGCCGGCTTCCTCGTTCTTCGTGCTCGGCATCTTCCTCGGCATCGATCTGATCTTCATCGGTTCCGGCTGGCTGACGATGGGACTGGCGCTGCGCAAGCGCGCCTGAGGCCCTTCGGCTCGGCACGGGGCGACGCGGCTATCGCCTCGTCGGATCTTCGGCGACCTGCACCAGCAGCTTGCCGAAGTTCCGGCCCTTGAGCAGGCCCATGAAGGCCTCGGGCGCATGCTCGATGCCTTTCACGATGTCCTCGCGGTACTTGATCTTGCCGGCCTTGACCGCGGGCGGCACTTCCTTCCAGAAATCGGCCATCTGGCCGAAATGATCGGACACGATGAAGCCGGTCACTGTCGCGCGCTTGACCAGCAGCAGGCGCCAGTCGGGACCTGAGCCCATTTTCATCTCGTTGTACTGCGAGATCAGGCCGCACAACGGCACGCGGGCGAAATCGTTGAGCTGCGGCACGACGGCGGCCTGCACGACGCCGCCGACATTCTCGAAATAGACGTCGATGCCCTTGGGTGCCGCCGTGCGGATCTCCTTGAACAGGCCCTCGCCGGCGGCGCGATAGTCGACGCAGGCGTCGAAGCCCAGCTCCTTGATCACGTAATCGCACTTGTCCTTGCCGCCGGCGATGCCGACCACGCGACAGCCGTGCAGCCGGGCGAGCTGGCCGACCACCGAGCCGACCGCGCCCGACGCCGCCGATACCACCACGGTCTCGCCCGCCTTGGGCTTGCCGATCTGCATCAGCCCCCACCACGCCGTCATGCCCGGCATGCCGAGCACCGAGAGCGCCAGCGACAGCGGCGCCGTCGTGGGGTCGAGCTTCATGCTCATGGTGCCATCGGATACCGCGTAGCTCTGCCAGCCCGAATATTCGGCGACGAAATCGCCTTCCTTGAACCGGGCATTGTTCGACTTCACGACCTGCCCGACAGTGCCGCCCACCATGGCGTCGCCAAGGTTGACGTTGGCAGCATAGCCCTTGGCCTCGGCCATGCGCCCACGCATGTAGGGATCGAGCGACATCCAGATGGTGCGCGAAAGATACTCGCCGTCCTTCGGCTCGGGGATCGGATGCTCGACGATCTCGAAGTTGTCCTGGGTCGGTTCGCCCAGCGGGCTCGACTTCAGCAATACGCGGCGATTGGTGGCGGCCATCGAATCCTCCTGCTTTGCCGGACGCTAGCACGCGCCGGAAGGTGTGCTAAGACGCGCACCGCATGAACCACTCACGCACCTTTGTCTGCCTGCCCGGCGCCTGGATGGGCGCCTGGTCATGGAAATTCGTCATCGAACGCCTGCAGGCGGCGGGCCACGACGCCCGCGCCCTGCCTTTCCGCGGCGTCGGCGAACGCGCGGCCGAGCTTGGACCCGACATCGACAACGACCTGCTGCTTGGCGACACGGTCGATTATCTCGAGAAGGAAGATCTTCGCGACGTCGTGCTGGTCGGCCACAGTTTCGGCAGCCTGATCGCGACTCTCACCGCGGATCGCGCGCCCGAACGCATCGCGCACCTGGCTATCATCGACGGCGGCATCGCGGTCGATGGCCAATCCATCTTCGGCCGTATCCCGGCCGAAATCGTGGCCAAGCGGAAGAAACTGGTGAAGGTCGTGGACGGCACCGAGGTCCTGCCCTTCGCGCCGGTCGGCAGCCTGATCATCGACGATCCCGAACTCGCCGCCTGGACCCATCGTCATCTCACGCCGCACCCGCTGGCCTGCTATACCAAGCCGATCCGGCTGCACTATCCCGCAGGCAACGGCCGGCCCATGACCTACATCGCCTGCACCCGGCCGCGCTATCCGGTGTCGGCGGGCATGCATGAGAAGGTCCAGGCGATGCCGCATATCCGCTACAGGCCGATCGAGGCAGGCCACAACTGCATCATCTCCGCGCCGCATCTGGTGGCGCACGAACTGCTGGAGATCCCGCGGTGAGCACGCAGATGATGATCCTGGTCGCCGGGCCCTATCGCTCCGGTACCAACGACGATCCCATCCTGATCCAGCGCAACGTCGATGCCATGGAGGACATGGCGCTGGTCGTGTTTCGGCTCGGTCACCTGCCGGTGCTGGGCGAATGGTTCGCCCTCCCGCTTCTCAAGCACGCGCGCTCGAAGAAGATCGGCGACGCGGTGTTCGACGAGATCTTCCATCCCATCGCCCGCGAATTGATCGCCAAGTGCGATGCCGTATTGCGAATCGGCGGACCGTCCGTCGGAGCCGATGACATGGTGGCAACGGGCGAGCGCCTCGGGAAGCGCATCTTTCGGGATCCCGCCGAAATACCCAAGCGCCAGCGGTGAGGCGGTAGAAGCAAAATCCCATGCAAAGCGATCGGCACACCGGCTGGCAAAAATGGCGGCGCGACCCTCTGGTCGTCTCCGTCAATGCACTCGGCATCACCCAGATCACGGCCTGGGGCACGAGCTACTACTGCCTGGGTGTGCTGGCAAAGCCGATCGCGGCCGAGACCGGATGGGCGATCAGCACGATCTTCCTCGGCTTCAGCGTTGCGCTGGTGACGATGGGTCTGATCTCGACCTCGGTCGGCCGGCTGATCGACCGGATCGGCGCGCGCTCGGTCATGTCGATCGGCACCATCATCGTCTCCGTGGGCCTGCTCGGCCTTTCGCAGGTCGGCGACATCGCCTCCTACATGGCGGCCTGGCTGGTGATCGGCGTCGGCATGCGTTGCTGCCTCTACGACGCGGCGTTTGCCGCCCTGGTTCAGGCCGTGCCGAGCCGCGGGCGCGCCGCCATCTCCTACCTCACCCTCTACGGTGCCTACGCCTCGACGGTCTTCTGGGTGATCGGCCACTACCTGAACACCGCCTACGGCTGGCGCGGGACGTTGCTGATCTTCGCCGCCGTCAACCTCGTGGTCTGCCTGCCGCTGAACTGGCTCGGCCTCTCGCGCCGCGAAGCCGCCACCGAAACGGCGACCGCCAAGGCACCTGAGAGAGCGCAGGACGGTCCCGCCCTGGAAGGGCGCCTGCGCACGGTCGGCATCGCCCTGTTCGCCCTCATCATGTCGCTCAACGGCTTCGTATTCGGGGTCGTGTCGCTGCAGCTGGTGCCGTTGCTCGAATCTGCCGGCCTGGCCGGCGCCGCGGCGGTGTGGGTCGCCTCGCTCAAGGGTCACGGTCAGTTCGGCGGCCGACTGGTCGAGATCTTTTTCGGCAAGAACCTCAGGGCCATGACCATAGCGCGCATCGCCATCGGCGTCCTGCCGCCGGCGATGCTGCTGCTCATGCTGGCGCGCGGCGAGTTCCTGCTGCTTGTCACCTTCACCCTGTTGCTGGGCGCCTCGCAGGGCGTGATCACCATCGTGCGCGGGGCAGTGCCGCTCGCGCTGTTCGGCACCCAGGGTTATGGTGCGGTGCTGGGGCTGATCGCGACGCCGATCCTGCTGGTCAATGCCTTCTCGCCGGCGCTGTTCGCCCTGATCGTCGACCACGTCGGCTGGCACAACGCGCTCTATGCGCTGCTCGCCTGCTCGATCCTGACCTGGTTCGCAATCGAACTGATGTCGCGCTGGTATGAAGGCGCACGGGCGGGAAAGACCGCACCGACCGCCTAAAACGTCTCCTTGTACGGCCTGATGTCGATCTCGTGGGTCCAGGCGCTGCGCGGCTGGCGGTGGATATGCCAGTAGTTCTCAACGATCGCCTCGATGCCCAGCAAGCCGTCGGCGCCGGCCTTTTCCTTGCGGTCGGGCATGCGCGACAGCAGTCGCTCGCCCTCGATGCCGCCGTCGATGATGACGTGCGCGACGTGAATGCCCTGCGGCCCGAACTCACGCGCCATCGACTGAACCATGAGCCGCAACCCACCCTTGGTGGCATTGAAAGCGGCAAAGCGCGGGCGGCCGCGCAGGGAGCCCGAGGCGCCGGTAAAGATCACCGTGCCGCGGCCGAGCGGCGCCAGCCGGCGCGCCGCCTCTCGGGCGAACAAAAAGCCGGCGAAGCAGCCGACCCGCCAGGAGTCCTCGAAATGCTGCGCCGTCATCTCGCGGAAATCGACGGCCTGATTGTTGCCCATGTTGAACACCAGCAAATCCGCCGGCGCGCCTTCGGCATCGTCCCTCATCGCGCGGTCGAACAGGGCGACCACCTCGGCTTCCTTCGTGCCGTCGGTCGCGACGGCCGTCGCCGACCCACCGGAAGCGCGGATGGTCTCGGCGACTTTCTCGATCTTGGCCGCAGTGCGGCCGGCCACCAGCACGTGATAACCCTCTTTCGCAAAGCGGCGGCTCAAGCCGGCGCCAACGCCGCGTTCCGCCCCAACACCCAGCACGACGGCTTTCGACTTCCTGGCCATCCGGACTCTCCTTGAGATGATGTGAGGAGAACTTGCGGGGCCTGCAGCCTCTTCGCTACGGTCGGTCGCATGAAATTAGCTCCCTACCCCATGATCGAACTCGACCCCGGCGCCCCCCTCGATCGCCACCGCGCCACCGTTAAGCCCGACTGGATCGACTGGAACGGCCACATGAACGTCGGTTACTACGTCGTGGCCTTCGATCAGGCGACCGATACGCTGTGCCAGCAATTCGGCTGCGGCTTCGAGTACACGCGGGACAAGATCGGTATGACCTTCGTGCTCGAGGCCCACGTCACCTACGACCGTGAAGTCAAGGAAGGCGATCCGCTGCGGATCACCACCCAGATCCTCGATCATGACGCCAAGCGCATCCACTACATCCATGCCATGTATCATGCCGACGAGGGCTACCTCGCCGCCACCAACGAGCTGATGCTGATGAACATCGACTACGCGAGCCGCCGTTCGGCGCCATGGCCGGTCTTCGCCATGGAGCGCATTGAGAAAATGGCCGCGGCACACACGGTGCTGTCGGCGCCGAAACAGGCCGGCCGGCTGATCGGCCTGCCCAGGAAGAAATAGGTTCTCCGCAATGCTGGATTCGCTGCCCTACGAGTTGCCCGACCTCGTCACGCGTGCGCCGCTCGACACTCACCGCTCGACCGTGCTGCCGGAATGGGTCGACTGGAACGGCCACATGAACGTCGCCTTCTACGTCACGGCCTTCGATCAGGCGTCAGGCGCCTTCATGCGCAACCTGGGACTGGGCCGCCGCTACGTCGACGGCAAGCTCGGCATGACCTTCGTGCTCGAAACCCATGTCACCTACGATCGTGAAATGAAGGGCGGCGCCCCAATGCGCTTCGCCACCCAGCTGCTCGATCGCGACGCCAAGAAAGTTCACCTCTTCCACGAGATGTTCCATGCCGAGCAGGGTCATCTGGCGGCAACCAACGAGACGATCGTGATGAACATCGATTATGCCACCCGCCGTTCGGGGCCGTGGCCGCGGCCGGTCGCCGAACGGCTGGAAACCTTGTGGGCGGAGCACCGCCTGCTGCCCAAGCCGGCCAAGGCCGGCCGGGTCATGAGCCTGTCGAAGAAGACCTAGCGAGCGCCGCCAGCGGCTCGCCGCTCAGCCGGTAGGGCAGCCAGTTGCGGATCCAGCGAAAGCCCAGCCGCTCGTAGAAGCCGCGTGCCGGGTTCCAGTCGAGCACGTTGAGATCGATCCGCTTGAAGCCCTTGGCGGCGCACTCGCCGGCAAGCGCCGCCATCAGGGCGCGGGCGACGCCACCACGGCGTTCCTCGGGCACGACCCAGATGTCCTCGATGAAGATGCCGCGCGCCGCGGTCCAGACCGAATAATTGAAGGTGTAGAGCGCAAACCCGACCGGGGCGCCGCCACGCTCGGCAATCAGCGCCGCGAACTTCGGATTGCTGCCGAAGCCGTCGCGCGCCAGGGTCTGGGGCGTCGAGGTGACGGCGTCCGGCTCGTCCTCGTAGGCCGCGAGATCGATCGAGAAACGGTGCAGCAGGTCGACGTCCTCGACGGTCGCCGGCCGCACCGTGACCGCTGCGGTTCTAGACGACAAGGTAGCCTCCATCGATCGGAAGGACCGCCCCGGTCACGTAACTTGCCGCGTCGGAACAGAGAAACACGACCGGACCGGCGAGCTCCTCCGGCTGCCCAACACGCTTCATCGGAACATGGGCCAAGAAAGCGTCGAGGCGCTGCGGATCGGCCCGGGTCACTTCGGTCATCGCCGTGGCGATAATGCCGGGCGCGATGGCGTTCACCCTCACCCCGTCGGCGGCAAGCTCAGCCGCCAGCCCGCGCGTGAACTGGGCGATGGCGCCCTTGGAAACCGGATAGGCGCCGCTGCCCGGCGGCGCCACGAAGGAATTGGTCGAAGCGACATTCACGATCACGCCCTTTGTCTGCTTGAGCTGATCGAGGAAGGCCATCGTGACGTTGAAGGTGCCTTGTACGTTCACCGCCATGGTCCTGGCCCAGCGCTCCCTGCCTTCGGCCGCGGCAAAACCGCCGCGCAGAAAAATGCCGGCGTTGTTCACCAGAATGCGAACGGGACCGACCAGCAGGGCGATGTCCTCGGCGAGCTTGCGGCAGCCCTCCTCGTCGGTCACGTCGAGGGCGAAGCCGCGCGCCTCGCCACCCGCCCTGGTGATTGCCTCCGCGGTATCGTGCGCGGTCTGGCGATCGACATCGGTCACGATCACCTTCGCGCCGGCCTGGGCCAGCCCATGGGCGATGGCGGCGCCGTTGCCGCGCCCAGCCCCGGTTACCAGGGCAATGCGCCCAGCCAGAAAATCAGCGGTCATTTGGCTCGCCTTCCCTCTCCGGGCGCGCCGCTGCCAGCGCTTCCCGGATGGCGTCGGCATCGCCGACATGATTGACCAGCAGCAGGATCAGACGCGCATCGAAGGCGCGGCATTGCTCATCGTCCAGATCCTTATGGGCATCGACGATGGCATTGTAGATTTCATCGGGTCGCGCGAGATTCAACGAGCGCCGGAGCGCACCTGTCGCTGCTTCCGCCATTGTCTTCTCCTTCAACCGTGACCCGCGGCACGCCGGACCGCCGCCGCCAGCACCATTGCATCGGGCCGGCGCCAGCGCGCCGCGACATAGCGGTCGGGGCGGATCAGATAGGCCGTGCCTTCCCGGCCATCGTAGCGCTGTTCCAGCAGGCCTTCGCGATCGTGCCGCGCCGCCCATCCGGCCGGCGCAGGGCCTTCGTGTCCCACCATCAGGCCGGCGACGCCAGCCGGCAAGCAAGGCAGATCGGCGGCGCCCGCGGCAAAGCACAGCACCGTGAAGCCTGGTCCGAGATGATCGATCAGGAAGCCGCCGAGGTCGCTATCGACCGGGGCGTCGAGTATCGCCGAACCCGGCGCCGGCCCCCGCTGCCAATCGCTGTCGCCATCCGGCGTGTCGAGTGGCGAGCCGGGCTGGACGGTCGGCACCGACAGCCGGCCGCTGTTGACCAGGGCGCGGGCGAAGGGAAAGTCCCGCGCCAGCGCCAGCGTGGCATCGCGGAAGGCGCGCGACGCCGGGAACTTGGGCGTGATGAAGTCGGTGCTGCGGGTGGAATTCAGGATGTTCTCGCGCGCGGCGGCTCGGCGCTCGCTGCAATAGCTGTCGAGCAACGCCGCCGGTGAGCTACCTTCCAGCACGCGCGCCAGCTTCCAGGCAAGGTTGTCGGCGTCGGCCACCGCTGCGTTGCCGCCGCGCGCCCCGAACGGCGAGACGACGTGGGCCGCATCGCCGACAAAGATCGTCCGGCCGTGCACAAAGCGCTCCATCATGCGGCAGGTGAAGGTGTAGACGCTGGTCCATTCGTGCTTCCACGTGGCGTCGGGGCCGAACATCTGGCGCAGGCGGCGATCGACGTTCTCCGGCTTCTTTTCCTCCTCGGGATCGGCATCGCGGCCGAGCTGGAAATCGACGCGCAGCACATCGTCGGCCTGGCGGTGCAACAGCACGGAATTGGTCGGATGAAACGGCGGGTAGAACCAGAAGCGCCGCTCCTTCGGAAGCTCGCGGGCCAGGCGAATGTCGGCGATCAGGAACTGGTCGTTAAAGATCTCGCCTGGAAAGGGCAGATCGAGCAGATGCCGCACCGCGCTACGCACACCGTCGCAGGCGACCAGCCACTCGGCTTCGAGCGCGTAGCGCCCGTCCGGCGTCTCGACATCGACCGACACCGACTCGGGGCCCGGCCGAACGCCCACGACCTTGTTGCGAAAGCGCAGCTCGATCAGCTTCTCGGCGAGACAACTATCGAACAGATACTCTTCGACGTAGTACTGTTGCAGATTCACGAACGCCGGAAACTTGTGGCCGGGTTCAGGCGCCAGATCGAAATGATAGATCGGCTTGTCGCGCAGATAGACCTCACCCTGCTGCCAGGTAATGCCCTTCTCGACCATACGCCCGGCGATGCCGAAGCGGTCCCAGACCTCGAGGCTGTGCTTGGCCTGGCAGATCGAACGGCTGCCGAAGCTCACCGTGTCGTCTTCATCGAGCACGACCGACGGTATTCCCCGCGCCGCCATCGCCAAGGCGAGCGTCGGTCCGGCCATGCCGGCCCCTACGATCACGACCGGATGGCGTTTGCTCCTGCCGTCAAGTTCGGCTGGCCGGCGGTAGGGATAGCGGCGGTACTCGTAGGAACCCATGGCGCCTTGTTCAGGCGCCCTTTTCCAGCGCCGCCCACATTTCGATGTCGCGCTCCGCCGTCCAGATACGCGGATGGTCGAGACCCTTGGCCTCGTCATAGGCGCGCGACACGTCGAACGGCATGCAGTGCTCGAAAATCACCCAATTGCCGTAACGCGGCTGCAGCGCCGTCATCGTCTTGTCGTAGGCCTGCTTCAGCGAATCGCCGGCCTCGGCGCTGGCCGACACGGCCTTGTAGAGATCGGCCAGGAAGCCCTGCGTGCCGGCGATGCCCTCTTCCACGGCGACTTCACCCAGCAGCGCGTCGCCACGCCCCGGCACCAGCGCCTCGGCCTTGAGGTCGCGCAGCTTCTGCAGTGTCGCGGGCCAATCCTTGTAGTGCGCGTCGCCGGCATAGGGCGTGGCGCCGTATTCGACGAGGTCGCCACTGAACAGCGTGCGCTCCTCGGGCAGCCACACGATCGTGTCGCCCTTGGTGTGGCCCCGCCCGGCATGGATGATGTCGACCTGCAGCTTGCCCAGCCACAGCGTCATGCGGTCGTTGAAGGTGATCGTGGGCCAGGTGAGGCCTGGTATGGTTTCGGCGGCCTGGAACAGGCGCGGAAAACGCTGGAGCTCGGACTTGTAGTCCTGCGCACCACGCTCGACGATCATCTCGCGAGTCGCCTCGCTGCAGATGATGTGCTCGGGGCTGTAGCCGCTGGCGCCCAGCACGCGCACCGCATGGTAGTGCGACAGGACGACGTACCTGATCGGCTTGTCGGTGACGGTGCGGATGCGTTCGATCACCTGTTCGGCCATTTTCGGCGTCGCCTGGGCGTCGATCACCATGACGGCATCGTCGCCGACGACGATGCCGGTATTGGGATCGCCCTCGGCCGTGAATGCATAGGCATGCTCGGACAGCCGGCTGAAGGTGATCTTCTTGTCCACCATGTCCGCCTGCGAGGCGAAGGCCTTGGCCATCGGTATATCTCCCTACGCTTTGGATGTTCGCAGGGAACCTATGCAGCGTACTTGCGCCGAGTCAAAGCACGACACCGGGGACTATTCACAACCCCGTGGCCGGGGCGTCGTCAGTCGGAACCGTATTTGTGGTAGCTGCCCCGGTCGCCTGAGCGCACAGCAACCTCGAAAGCGTCGCTGTCGCGCTCCATGCGCAATCTCACCGCCGTGCCGGCCGGACCGCTCGCCCACAGTTTGCGATAGAAATCCGCGACGTCGTCCAGAACCTCGTCGTTCAGGGCATGCAAAATGTCGCCGCGCTGCAGCCCGGCGCGGTCCGCGGGACCACCCTCGGAAATGCCGCCGATCACGATCTGCCCCATGTGCTCCACCGAATAGACCCCCAGCCATGGCCTGGGCGGCGTCGACAGGCGGCCATTGGCGACCAGCTCGGCGAAAATCGGCTTCAGCCGGTTGATCGGCACGTACATGTTGCCGGGAAAAGCCTGGGCCCCGGGACCCAGCGCCTCCTGCACCAGCAACGAGCCGACACCCAGCAATGTCCCGTCGGCGCCGACCAGCGCCGAACCGCCCCACAAGGGATAGGCGGGAACCGTGAAGATCGCGTTGTCGAGAAGGTACTCCCAGTAGCCGGCAAACTCCCGCCGCCCGGCAACCTTGACCTTGAGCGCCGCCTTCTCGCCGCCCAGTCCGGCAGCGACGGCTTCGCCGCGCAGCGACAGCGTGTCGGAATCGCCGAACCGCATCGGCGTGATCGGGAGCGGCACCTCGGCACGCACCA
>CALDNT010000241.1 GCA_937915145.1 uncultured Reyranella sp. | reverse complement strand
CGGCGGCCGCGAGATCTGGGGCTTCCCCAAGAAGCTCGCCACGCCGCGCATCGCCCACGAGAGCGAGACCCTGGTCTGCACGCTGCACTACGGCTCGGTGCTCTGCGTCAACGCCACCATGGGCTACAAGCACCGCGAGATCGACCCGGCGCCGTTGCTGAAGAGCCTGGCCAGGCCCGCCTTCATGATCAAGATCATCCCGCACGTCGACTGCACGCCGCGCATCTGCGAGCTCGTGCGCTACTACTGCGAGGACGTGACGCTGAAGGGCGCGTGGACCGGCCCGGCGGCGCTGCAGCTGTTCGACCATGCCCAGTGCGACGTCGCCCGCCTGCCGGTGCGCGAGGTCGTCTCGGCCAGCCATTTCGTCACCGACCTGACGCTGGGGCTTGGTGAAGTGGTTTTCGACTATCTCGCAAAGTAGCTGACGTAGAAAAGGAATCTGTCATGTCGCGCTTCCAAGGAAGAGTTGCCATCGTCACCGGCGCCGCCAGCGGTATCGGCAAGGAAATCGCGCTGCGCTTCGCCGCCGAAGGCGGCATCCCGGTGATTGCCGACCTCAATCTCGACGCTGCCGACAAGACCGCGGCCGAGATCAAGGCACTCGGTACGAGCAAAGGGGGGAGCGGCGACGCCTTTGCCGTTGCGATGAACGTCGTCGACGAGGCCCAGGTCGAAAAAGGCGTGGCCGACACCATGGCCAAGTACGGCCGCATCGACGTGCTGGTCAGCAACGCCGGCATCCAGATCGTGAAGCCGCTGGTCGACTTCCCGTTCGCCGACTGGAAGAAGCTGCTGGCGATCCATCTCGACGGCGCCTTCCTCACCACCAAGGCCTGCCTCAAGCACATGTACAAGGCCAAGTACGGCCGCGTAATCTACATGGGCTCGGTTCACTCCAAGGAAGCGTCCAAGCTCAAGGCGCCCTACGTCACCGCCAAGCACGGCCTGATCGGCCTCTCGAAGGTGCTGGCCAAGGAAGGCGCGGAGTACAACGTCTCATCCAACGTCGTCTGTCCCGGCTTCGTGCGCACGCCGCTGGTCGACAAGCAGATCCCCGAGCAGGCCAAGGAGCTTGGCATCAGCGAGGCGGACGTCATCAAGAACGTCATGCTGAAGGACACGATCGACGGTCAGTTCACCGCCACCGACGAGGTGGCCGACGCGGTCCTCTTCTACGCCGCCGCCAGGACCACGGTACACAGCGGCCAGTCGGCCGTGGTCAGCCACGGCTGGTTCATGCAGTAGGGCACCCGACGTTCGGCGTGGCCCCTTGGCGGCCGACTTTCCGGACACGAGTTGTCCGGAATCTGTCTGTCCGGAAATTCGCACATCGCCGACCCGCCTGAACCGGACGGTTCTTTTTGACGAAGGCCCAATTGCCGGACCTGTCTGAAAATCCGTCAGCCCGCCCGGGGCCGATTGTTTCCGGCTTGGACATCTGGACCTCGTTTGGACAGGAAAAGGCCCGCCGCGATTTCCTGGATAAGAGGGCCGGGCGGGCCGCTGGCGTGGCGGATATGCTCCTCACCACGATAGGCTATTTCTTATCAAGAACCTGCTGAACCTGTCAAATTCCGTTGGAGCTCGACTATGGCTCCAGGGTTGAGTCCGTTTGTTGGCCAGTTGGCTGCTGATCGATAAATTGGGCGGCAGAGGACATATACAGGTACTTGTCTGCACCCGCCGAACGGCCTTCCTTGAATACGTCGATGGCGCGGGCCTGATCGCCGACCTTCCAGAACGCTTCCGAGACGTCTCTATAGACCATGGCGGTGGCACTGGCCCTGTTCTCCAGATCGGTCATACCCAACGCCTCCTTGGCACGCCCGAAGCTCCCCTCTCCGGCCGTACTGTCGCCGTCCAGTATCTGATAACCGGCCAGAGTGCCGTAAGCCAAGGCAAGGGTCCCGCAGTTGACCGTGGAGGTTGGCGAGCATTGCTCGGGGGTGGAAAATCGGGCGACCTCCTTCTTGGCGAGGCTTGTTGCTGCCTTCTGATCGCCGCCGTCGGAGGCTTCCATCGCCGCTACCTGATAGGAATCGCTGGCGCAGGATGTCATGGCCAGGGCACACGCCGCGACCATGACCAGGGTTTCTAGGGGATGACGCCTGCCGCAACGATGGGACGAGCCGCCCATTTTCAATCCTTGGAACAATGGCCGATGACTCGACCTCCGGAGGCAGTCTGTCAGAAGCGCCTGCAATCGCGAACCCAGAATCGGCACCGAGCGCGCGAGGCCGGGACATGGAGTACCAAAAAAGTAAGATAAATCAATGTGTTGTCGATCGAAATTACTGTGGCAAAATTGCAACATTTGTTGGACGGACGCGCCGGCCTTTGCCACAATAGCCGAGGCCGCTGGGCACCCAGCATTGGTTTCAGGGGAGAAAAGCCTATGCCGTTGGGGAACCGAATCATTGTGCTGGCCGCCCTGGCATCGTTCGGGACGGTGGCTGTTCTTTCTCCCGCAATCGCCCAGGTCAAGGCACCGGCAAAGTCGAGGCTGAAACCGGCGGCCAAGGCCGATCCGACGGACAACATTGCCGATCAGCTCAATGCCAAATGGCAGCAGGAGAACGGCGCCTACGCCGGCTTCACGCAGGCGGCACCCGCCGTGGTCCCGGTTTCATTCGCCACCCCCGCCGTCGCCAACGATTGGGGTGACCGCCTGGTCTCGCGCGCCATGAACTACCTCGGCACGCCCTATCGCTACGGCGGCACCTCGCCGAGCACGGGCTTCGACTGCAGCGGCTTCGTCTACTACCTCTACGGCGCAGTCTTCGGACAACGCATTCCGCGCATGCCGCACGACATGGCGCGCGAGGGCATGACGGTCGCACGCGGCGACCTCGTGCGGGGAGACCTCGTCTTCTTCGGCTACCGCGGCCACTTCACCCACATGGGAATCTATGCCGGCGACAACCAGTTCGTTCATGCCACGCATCGCGGCTCGCCCGTCATGGTGACGAACCTGGACGCCGACTATTACCGCGCCCGCTACATCACGGCCGTGAGGCTGGCTCCGCAGTAACAGCGCCGACGGCGTCATGGCCTCTTCCCCAGGTGGGAGAGGAAGTAACGCGATTTTCCGCCATGACCCTGCCACCCAACGCGCACACCGCGACGCGCCGCCACCTGGAAGAGCGCGTAGAGGTCTTTATCGCCGGCTATGAGGCGAGAGGACAGCAGCCGGATCCCTTTGCCGGCGAATATCTGGTGCGCGCCCTCGCCAGCCTGAAGGCCGGGGACTATGCCGCCGGGGAGGCGCGGCTGCGGCTGGCCGAAATGCCGGCCGAGCGTCGTTCGCCTCAAGACATCGCCAAGGTACCGACGGGTTACGCGCTGCTGTCGACGGCGGAGCTTCGCAGGAGCTTTGAGCGGACAAAACTTGGACAGCTTCGTTAGGGTACGTTCCGACTGGTATCGAATCGTCCAAGCTGACTGACAAAATGACCTCATGCTGAAGAGGCCACGGAGTGGCCGTCTCGAAGCATGGGCTACAGCACGACTGATCCCACCACAGGGCGGAGACTACTCCGCCCGATTCGAGACGGCGCTGCGCGCCTCCTCAGGGCGAGGTGGGGTTTGTATCAGCCAGAGAAACGCTCTACTCCGCTCAGCCGGCGAGAATGGCTTCGACGATCTCCTGGACGTTGAGGGCATCCGCCAGGGTCGCGAGAGGATGCGGCTCGCCACGGGCAAGTTTTGCCACGCCTTCGAGCTGGCGCCTGAGCGCCAGCGGCCGGGCCTGCTCCTGGGGCAGAGCATCCGGCGCCGGCTGCCATGTGCCATCCGCCCCGTGCCGCTCGGCGATCGACCAGTCGCAGAGCCGGACCGCGCCCTTGTCGCCTTCCAGCATCCAGATGTTGTGATCGTCCTTCGCCGTCTCGCCGACCGCACCCGCGATCGTGACCGGCAGATCTCCAGCCTGCAGGGACGCGGCTATGTGACGTTCGGATTTGCCGGCTTCCGGAAACGACGCCTTGCCACTCATTCCGTGCAAGGGCCCGACGAGCCGCCGTGACAGAAAGAGGAAATGCGAGACGACCTCGCGGGTAAAACCGCCCTGCATCGGCCTGTCCAGCCAGCCCGCCGCGTCCGCCTGCCAGGGACGCGGCCATTTGGCGAAGCCGACCTCGATCGCGATGCGCCTTGGGATGCCGATCTCGCCGCTCTCGATCCAGCGCCGGATCGTCGCCACGGCAGGCGAAGAGGCGAAGGGAAAGTTTACCGCGCCGCGATCGCCGGCCTCCGCCACGAACGCCCGCGCATCGGCGACATCGATCGCCAGCGGCTTCTCGCAAAACACGCTCTTGCCGGCCGCCAGCGCCGCGCGGGCGTGCGGGAGATGCGAGGCCGGGGGCGAAGCGATGTAGGTGCAGTCGCTCGCCGCAATGACGGCCGCCGCGTCGGCCAGTCGCGGCACCTGGGGAAAGGTCGTTGCCATGCGCTGCATCGCGGCCGGCGCCGGGTCCCAGATGCCGCGGGCCTGCACCAGCCCGGGATCCTGCTGGAGAATCGCGGTGAGCAACCGCTCGCCCATGATGCCGGCGCCGATGATGCCGATCGCAACGCTGTCGTTCTTCATGCCACCGTTCTTCATGCTTGTGACCGCAGCCCCTCTGGCGTTTGTTGTCGTGAGCGTTGTACGTCGGGGCCGGGAAGCGGTCACTTCCCGGCGAGCCCAAACATGGCCGCGCCAAGGCGGCAGACCGGAACCATTCGATCCCCGGAACGTTGTCTGTCTTTATAAGGACAGAATGATCGAGTGAGTTGAGGGCGGTCAAACTTCCTGGCCTGGAGGAATCGAGATGTTGAGGCTCTTTCCGCGACTGCTGCTCGTTGTGGGGATCGGCGTCACCGGGGCGGCGTGCCAGGACGACGGCTCCGCCGCACCGCGCGGCTACTATCAGCAGGCACCGGCGGGCTACGGCAACCCGTACTACAACGGCGGCTACTACGGTCCCGCACCTGCTCAAACACGGTATGGCTATTCGCAGCCTGCGCCGACCTACAACCGGACTGACGGCCGTCGCTATACCACGGTGACCGTGACGAACCGCGGCCAGAACGGGTATCGCGACGATGTCGTTCAGCAGCAGGTCGTCTGCGGAAGCCAGTACTACGACGGCTACCGTACCCGCACCGCACCCCGGTGCTGATCGCAGCGCTGTCGTTCATCATGCCCGTGACCGCGGCCCTCTTGCCGTTGGTTGCGGTGAGCGCTGTACGTCGCGACCAACAAGAGCAAACGCGCGGCTTCCGGTGCACGGAACCGGCTTTGCAGCTTCGTGTTTCCAGACCGGGCCGCCTGCTATCCTGATCACGTCGATCACAGGCATGGGGACCCATGGATTTCCAGGAATTGGTGCATAGCCGCCGCAGCGTCCGGGGCTTCAGGGACGAGGCGGTGCCGAAGGCGGTGATCGCCGAGATCATCGAGGATGCCAAGCGCGCGCCGTCGTCGATGAACAGCCAGCCATGGCATGTCCATGTCCTCGCCGGCGCGCCGCTCGACGAAGTGCGTCGCCGCAACATGGAGGAGATGGTGGCAGGTAAACCGTCGAAGCGGGACATCTTCACCCACGGTCCCTACGAGGGCGCCCATCGCGAGCGCCAGGTCGGCGTCGCCAAGCAGCTGTTCGCCGCCATGGGCATCGCGCGCGACGACAAGGCGATGCGCCAGGACTGGGTGCTGCGCGGCTTCCGGCAGTTCGATGCGCCGGTCTCGCTGGTGCTCACCTACGATCGCATCCTCGATCCCGGTGCTACCTGCCACTTCGATCTCGGCGCCCTGTGCTACGGCATCGTGCTGGCCGCCTGGGATCGCGGGATCGGCGCCGTCGTGAACGGCCAGGGCATCTCCCGCTCCGACATCGTGCGCGAGGTCGCGCAGATCCCCGAGGAAGAAGCGATCATGACCTGCATCGCGATGGGTTACCCCGACGAAGCCTTTGCGGCCAACGCCGTGCGCTCCGAGCGGACGCCGACCGACGCGTTCGTGCGCTACGTCGGCTTCGTGGAAGGCTGATACCCGTTGCGCCGACGATGCCGATCGCAACGCTGTCGTTCTTCATGCCTGTGACCGCAGCCTCTCTGGCCATTGGGAGTCGTGGCCGGTGTGCGTCGAGACCGGAAAGCGGTCGCTTGCCGGCGGGCCACCCGGAAATCCATGTTATGCTCGCCGACAAGCGATGAAAGGCCAGCGTGCATCGGCATACTCGACATGCAGGCTGACGCCCATGTGCGCCAGCGACGGGCAAGGGGACCAATGAGCCGCGGCAGCCTGCACGGACTGATGCGGCGCAAATCGACCATCGCCTTCCTGATGACCTTGCCGCTGTTGACGATGATCATCGTGCTCGTGGCCTATCCCGCGGGCTTCGCGATCTATCTCTCGATGCTCGACAGGAAAATGACCAAGTTCGTCGGGCTCGCCAACTTCGCCCGCCTGGTCAGCAGCGACCGGTTCTGGATACTCGTCATCCAGACCTGCGCCTATGCCCTCATCGCCGTCGCCATCAGTGCGGTCATCGGCTTTGCGGTCGCCCATTTCGTGCACAACATCCCGACAAAGGGCCAGCGCAAGTGGCGCGGCATGCTCCTGGTGCCGTGGGTGATCCCGGCGGCCATGAGCATGCTCGCCTGGCGGCTGCTGTTCGAGCCGACCTTCGGCGCCTTCGACTGGGGCCTCGAGCATCTCGGCATGGGCCGCATCTTCTGGCTCGGCGAGGCTGCCTGGGCGCGCTTTTGCGTCGTCCTGGTGACCGTGTGGTTCAGTGCGCCGTTCTTCATGGTCATGTACCTGGCGTCGTTGAAGTCGGTACCCCAGGAGCTCTACGAGGCGGCGCGGGTCGACGGCGCCACCTGGTGGCAGCGCACCCGCTACGTGACCTTCCCGATGATGCGCAACGTCATCGCCATCACCGCGCTCTACTCCCTGATTACCACCTTCGCCGGCTTCACGATCGTGTCCACGCTGACCCGCGGCGGCCCCCTCGGGGCGACGCAGGTGCTGGGCACGGCGGCGTTTTACACCGGCATCCTGGGCGGTAATCTCCCGCTGGGCGCCACCATGGCGCTGTTCATGGTGCCGATCCTGGCGGTGGCCGCGACCTTCATCCTGCGCGGCATCGCCAAACGCGGGAATGAAGCCTGATGTCGTGCACGATGGTCGGTGCCGCCGCCTTCCGGTAGACAATGGCGCCCTTGCTCATGCGAAGACGCGCGACCGCAGTCGCGCGCTCCCGGCCATGAGGCGGACGCCTAAGCCGGGATCGGCAGGTCGACCGTCGTGGTGCGGCGCAGTTCGCGGCGGTGGGTCTTGTCGTCGAACGGCCGAGCACGATGCATGGTGCAGCGATTGTCCCAGATCACGAAATCATGCGGCCGCCAGACGTGGCGCCAGGTGAATTGCGGCTGGGTGGCATGATCGCTGAGGTCGCGCAGCAGCAGCCGGCCTTCCGGCACCGGCCAGTCGACAACATGGGCGGCGTGCGAGGCGAGATAGAGGGCGCGGCGACCTGAGGTCGGGATGGTGCGCACCAGCGGCTGGACGGCGCCCTTCAGCTTGTCCGCCTCCTCCGGACTGAAGTCGAAGCCGAGCACGTGGCGCGAATAGACGATCGAATGATAGACGCTAAGCCCCTCGATCGTGGCGCGGGTCTCTTCGTCGAGCGCATCGTAGGCCGCGCGCATGTCGGCAAATTCGGTATCGGCCCGCACCGGCGGCACCACCCGCGCCGACAGCATCGAGTAGCGGCCCGGCGGATCGACGAACGAGGCATCGGTGTGCCACAGGCGGTTGGCGACGGAGGAGGCGCGCATGCGGTTGTTGGCGTCCCGGATCTTGCCTTCCTTGTCGACGTTGGAGACGTCGGCGATCGCCTCGTTGCCGAACCGGTTGCTGCCGATGGCCGAGGAGGACGTCCGGGCGTGCAGCGTGCCGTCGAAACGCTGGGCGAAGTCGAGTTGTTCCTCGTTGGTGAAATTCTGATCGCGGAACACCAGCACGGCGTACTTGTCCATGCCGGCACGGATCGCCTCCAGCGATTCGCGGTCATGGACCTGGCGCAGGTCGATCGCACCCACTTCGCCGGCGAAGTCAGGCGTGAGCGGCGTGATGGTGACGGTCATGGGGCGGTCCCTTCCCGGAACGGGTGCCTCATCCTGATTGAAACCGGCACGACAACCAACACGGATTTTTCGCGAGGCGATGGGCCTCCCGCAGCGCACTCAGCCCAACGTACCCTTGTGCAATGTTCCAGATACTCATCCCGGGCCGGAAGCTTCCCGATCCCTGGCCCCGGCCTTCCCGAATGCCTGGCGGGCCCAGGCGCAGGCCTCGGCCATCGCGGAGTCGGCACCGCCAACCATGCCCACCCAAAAGAGAAAGCCGTGGTTCATGCCGGGCCATCGGATGATCTTCGTTGGCACGCCGGCCTGTCGCAGCCGCATGCCGTAGAGCTCGGCCTCGTCGCGCAAGGGGTCATACTCGGCGCTGGTCACGTAGGCAGGCGGCAAGCCGGTGAAGTCGTGTGCCCGCAGCGGCGACGCATACGGATTCTCCGCTTCCGCCGGGTTGGTGAGGTAATGCGCCCAGAACCACTCCATGGTGTCGCGGGTCAGCCCGTAGCCATCGGCATTCTCGACGTAGGAGGGCGTGCCGGGCGTGTGATAGTCGGTCACCGGATAGAGCAGCATCTGGCCGCACAGGCTGGGCCCGCCTTCGTCGCGAAGGCGCAGGGCGGTGACCGCGGCCATGTTGCCGCCGGCGCTGTCGCCGGCCACCATGATGAGCGCGGAATCGATGCCGAGTTCGACGGCGTTGTCGGCGGCCCAGCGAGTGGCGGCCAGGCAATCATCCAGGCCCTTGGGAAATTTGTGCTCGGGTGCCAGCCGGTAGTCGACCGACACCACCACGCAGCCGATGCCCGCCGCCAGGTTGCGGCACATGCCGTCGTGCGTATCGAGGCTGCACAGCACGAAGCCGCTGCCGTGAAAGAACATCATCAGGGGAAACGGCCCGCTGCCCGCCGGCGTGTAGATGCGAAGCGCGATCGTCCCGCCCGCGTGGTCGATGTCGCGCTCCAGTACCTTCGCCATCTGCGGAGGCGGCGCCATGAGGGCGATGCGCGCCTCATATTGCCGCCGCGCCTCGGCCACCGGCAGCGTATGCGTGGCGGGCACACCGGTCCCCCGGTCCAGCAACGCACGGATCTGCGGATCAACGGGCATGGTCTCCTCCATCCTGCGGGAGCAATTGAAAGCGCTACGCTAGGTGGGTGGCAAATTGCAAAAGCCGCGATGCGGCTCGGAAGCAGGATGGGGCAGACGCCCTGCCGACGCCGTCGTATCGTGGCGTCCCGCGATTCATCGAAGGGGGACGCCATGTCGATGCCGGCCGAGGCCGATGCCACCAGCCCGAAGCATCTGCGCGACAAGTACGCCATCGTCGGTGTCGGCGAGACGACCTACATGCGGGGCTCGGGCATGACGACACGCGCGCTGGGAACGTGGGCGGTGCGCAACGCGATCGAGGACGCCGGTCTGAAACCCTCCGACGTCGACGGCATGCTGTCCTACCAGTCCGGCGATTCGACCTTCTCGAATTTCATCGCCGGCGACCTCGGCATCCGGGCCAACTTCTTCATGGACGTGTTCGGTGGCGGCTCCTCGACGGAGGCGCTGGTCGGCATGGCGATGGGCCTGATCGAGGCCGGCATGTGCAAGGTCGTGGTGATCTTTCGCGCCATGAACGGCTTCTCCCAGGTCCGTATCGGCGGCACCGGGGCGCGCGCGGTGGCGCCCGTGTCGGGCGACATGCTGCACAGCCGCGCCTACGGCTGGCAGAGCGCGGGCCAGATGTTCAGCCCGACCTTCATGCGCCACATGTACGACTACGGCACGCGCCCCGAGCAGGTCGCCGCCGTCAAGGCGATCCACAGCGAGCATGCGTCGAACAATCCCAAGGCCTTCTACAAAGAGCGGGTCAGCGTCGCCGAGGTACTGGCGAGCCGCATCATCTGCAAGCCGCTGCATCTGCTGGACTGTTGCGTCGAGACCGACAACGGCACGGCGCTCGTCGTCACCAGCGCGGAGCGGGCCCGCGACTGCCGCCATCCTCGCGCGCTGATCCGCGGTGTCGTCGGCCGCTGCAGCAAGCCGCGCCTCGACATGCACTACCAGCACGGCCCGATCTCGACCGTCGCCGGCCACTACGCGCGGGAGATCCTGTGGCCCAACGCCGGGGTCGGACCGGAGGATATCGACGTTACCGGCTCGTACGACGCCTTCACCTTCACCACGATGCTGCAGCTCGAGGACTACGGCTTCTGCAAGAAGGGCGAAGGCGGCGCCTATGTCAGCGACGGCACGATCCGCCTGGGCGGGCGGCGGCCCAACAACACCAGCGGCGGCCATCTGTGCGAAGGCTATACGCACGGGCTCAACATGGTGATCGAGAACGTGCGGCAGCTGCGCCACGACGCCGACGATTCATGTCCCGTGGGCCCCGACGGCAAGCGGCAACACACCTACGACTATCGCGAGGGCGGCTGCCGGCAGGTCAAAAAGTGCGAACTGACGGCCAACATGGGCTGGGCGAACCCGGGGACCGGGTCGGCCATGGTGATGCGGCGCGACTAGGGAAAGGGAGCACGACCATGGCGATCCAGGCCAAATACCTCGACATGCCGCTCGACATCGGTGACCTCGATGTCGAGAACCTGGCGTATTTCAGGCACTGTGCCGCGCACGACTTCCATCTGCAGAAATGCAGCGCCTGCGGCCTGGTGCGCTACCCACCGACCACGGCCTGTCCGTGGTGCGCGGCGCCTAAGTCGGAATGGGTGCCGGTCGAAGGCAAAGGCGCCGTCCACTCCTACACCGAAGTCCATCACGCCATTCAGCCGGCCTTCAAGGCCCACACGCCCTATCTCATCCTCCTGGTCGACCTCGATACGCAGAAGGGCCAGCCCACCGAACACGAGGCGCTCCGCGTCGTCGGCAACCTCACGACCCCGGACGGCAAGCTCGCGCCGAAGGAGATGGTGCGCAGCGTCGGCATCGGCACGCGCGTCCGCATGGTCTTTGCCGATGCGGGCCCGGGCATCGCCCTGCCGCATTGGACCATCGACGAGGGCGCTGCCCAGCCGGCGAAGCCCTGGCGCTATCCCCAGGAATGACGCCCGGCCGAACATGAGATCGGAGAGCGCTCAGCCGCCCTCCCGCCAGCCGCGTTTCGGCATCGTGAGCGCCATCGCCATGCCAGCGATGTTGGCGCCGGCCGCGATCAGCACCGCCGTGTCGTACTGGCGGGTCAGGTCGAACAGGTGTCCGGCCAGGACCGGCAGGCCGATGGCGGCCAGGCACCAGGCGACGTAGGTGCGGCCGGCGACGCGGCCGTAGTCGGCCGGCCGCCAGTAGAGGCCAATGCCGCCGGCGGTGGCGCCGGAGACGAAGCCATAGCCCAGCCCGACCATTCCCAGCCCCAGGACCGCGGTCACAGGCGCCGGCAGCAGGATCACCAACAGCCCGCCGGCCAGCGCCAGCCCGTGCGCCGCACACATCACGTGCGGCACCGCAAAACGATCGACCAGCCAGCCGCCGCCGATGCGCGCGGCGGCGATCGCGCCGGTGATGCCGGTGGTGGCCGCCACCGCAAGGGCTGCCGCCCCGCCATAGGCGGCCACGATCTCGCGCGCCTGGCTCAGCACCATCAGCCCAGCCGAGGCAGCGAGGAAGAACGTCGCCGAAAGCTTGAAGAAGGTCGGGCCCAGGATGGCCGGGCCCCTCGTCTCGCTATCTGTCGACGCACCGCCTACCGGTGCAACCAGCCGCGCCCCGCCATGCCGGACGAGCAGCGCCGCCGCCACGCCACACACCACCAGCACCGTCGCCAACCCGGCCAGCGTGGTGCGCCAGCCGAAGGCCTCGTTGCAGACATGGAAAGCGGGCGTCGCGATCATGGCGCCCATCGGGTAGAGGCTGACGACGTAGCCGTTCATCAGCCCCTGACGCCGCCGCACCAGCATGTTCACGCTCTGCTGCAGCAGGATGTAGGCCGCACCGCCGCCGGTGCCGAACACGAGGCCGTAGCCCAGCAGCAATTGCGTGAGCCCGCCGGCCGTTGCCGCCATCGCGGTGCCGGCGGCGGCCGCCAACGCGCTCGCCAGCACCAGGACCGGCGCCGGGGCAGCGCGATAGAGGAAGGCGGCGCCGACCGAGCCCACCGTGAACCCCACCGTACACAGGCCGAAAACCAGCGACAGCGCCGAGCGCGGAATGGCCAGCTCCTGCTCGATCGGCCGCAGCAGCACGCTGAAGGCGTAGACCGATCCCAGGGGCAGGTTCATCAGCGTCGCCGCCAGCAGCGCCGCCCACAGGCGCTCGGCGCGGACAGGCAGGGCTGGCGTCGCAACAGACATCGCCCGAGCCTCAGGCCGATGCCGTCGGTGGTCAAGTTGCCCGGCCGACTAGTGTCGAGCGGGCAGGCCCTGCTCAATTCCCGCGACCGGAAGGCTCGCCGGGCCAGGGCGCCGGTTCGCAAGCAGGTGCCGGGCCTCCGCGAGGCGTCCGGCGTTCAGATAGGCCCGCAACAATGTGGCCTCCACCAGATCCACCTGCGCCCGGCTGCCGCCCATGCGTTCCCGATCGGGCAGCATCGGCACGATCAGGTCGATGGCCGCGGCATGATCGCCGCGCTGGAAGGCGGCGAAGGCGCGCGCCGCTGCGGGGATGGTGGACCCGGAGGGATAACGGCCAGCCTTTACCAGCTCCTCGATGGCCTGGACCCAGCCCTCAAGGGCTGCGTCATCGCCCGACGCGGCAAAGGCGAGGGCCACGTGCCAATCGGCGAGCGAAAAGCCCGGACGTGGAATTTTCTCGCGCGCGTAATCCAGGAGTTTGGCCCAGCGCGCGGGGTCGCGGGGATAACCTGCCAGTTCCGAGCGCCACAGAAACGAGGAGGAATCCGAGAGCTTCTGATGCACGGCGCCACGATGATCGTCGGCCGAGAAGGCGTCGTTGTAGAGGCGGAGTGCGGCTTCCAGATTGCCGGCATGCAGTTCGAACAGGCCAAGGTGCCAGTTCAGGTGGCCGAACAATCCGCCAGCACGATCGTACAGCGGCAGCCAGTCGCGCATGAAGGCGATGCCGCTGTCGCGCTCGCCAGTTTCGTAGCAGAGATGGGCGAAGGCGTGGGCGGCATAGGCGTTGCGCCTGTTCTGGGCCAGGGAACGTTCGATCCTGGGGCGCGCGGCGTCATGCCGGCCGATTTCCGACAGCGCCATGCCGTAATGGGCCGCGAACCACCAGTCCTCGCCGTAGTGCGGGGCGAGTGGACTGAGAAAATCGATGAGGTCCTGTTCCCGGCCGGGCAGGCCGGACATCCCGATCAACCCGCCCTGGTTGGCGGCGAGGCTCAGCACCAGCGCGTCGCGCGGCCAGGTCTCGACATGGGCGCGAATCGCGGCCAGTGCCGCCACGGCCTGGCCGGCAAACAGGTGACGAAAGACGTCGATATGGCTGAGCTCGCGTGCCGAACTTCCGTCGCTGAGGGACAGTGCCATGGCGAGGGACTCCCGCATGGCCAAAAGGTTGCCCGCGAGGTGGAGGGCACGGGCCTTGCCGACATGGGCCAAGGCGAACCCCGGATCGGCGGCGATGGCGCGGTCGAACGCCGCGGCGGCACCAGGGTAGACAGTCAGCAGAAGGTCGACGCCCTCGACGTAGGCATCGCGCGCGGCAGCGACGGCGGTGGATAGGGTGAGACCGTAGCGGTCTGTCAGCTTGGGGAGTCTTGTCACGGCGGGACGAGTGTAGCGCTGCCTCCGGCAAAGCGATAGCCACCGGATCGAACACGAAAAATCATCAGGCCGCCACCTCAGCGCCAGGCGAGCCGTCGCACCCTCAGCTGCGAGCGCGACAGCAGGGCGGCCGGAACCAGGGCCGCCAGCGCCACGATGGCGATGATGATGAAGGTGTCGGAAAAGGCCAGCATCTGCGCCTGGGTGTTCACCATGGTGCCGAGGTATTCCAGCGCTGCCGCCTTTTGCTGCTGGAACGGCAGGCCAGAGCGGCCCATGAGCCGCTCGACCTCAAGCAGCAGACGCTCGGTGGTGTGGTTGCCCCAGTGCTGGGTCGCGGTGAGCGCATCGGCGTGGAAGCGCGTGCGCACCTCGAAGAAGGCGACGATCAGGTTGATGCCAAAAGCGCCGCCGAGCTGGCGCATGAAATTCGCCACGCCGGCGCCCTGACGCACCTTCTCCGGCGGCAGCGCCTTGAGTGCGGCGGCATTGAGCGTGGGGTTGATGAACCCCAGCCCCAGCCGCGACACCATCACCATGCCGACCAGCGTCCAGAAGGTCGTGTTGGCGTCGGCGCCAACCATCAGGGCGAAACCGAGCGAGAACAGGATGAGGCCACCGATGATCATGATCGAGGCCGGAATGGTGTCGGACATCCGGCCGGCGAGCGGGAAGATGACCGCGAGCATCAGCCCGGCCGGCATCATCATCAGCCCGGCGAGCAGCGGCGTGAAGCCCACCATGGTCTGGACGAACACGGGGATCACATAGGTCGAGCCCATCATGCCGGCGCCGAAGATAAAGGCGATCACCGCGGTGGCGGAAAACTCCAGGTTGGCGAAAATCCGCATGTCGAGCAGCGCGCGCGGCGTGTGAAGTTCCCACAGCACGAAGCCCACGGCCGCCAACGTGCCGAGCGTGAGGCGCAATACGATGATGTCCGAGGCCCAGCCTTCGCGCTGGCCGTCGGCAATGCCGGTCATCAGGCCCCACAGTCCAACCAGGAGCAGCCCGAAGCCCAGCCAGTCGAACGGCGGGATCTCGCGCGCCAGCGGTCGCGTCGGCATGAACAGCGCGCCCAGGATGGCGGCCAGACCGCAGAACGGCAGCGAGATGAAGAACACGTAGCGCCAGGAAAAATACTCGATCATCAGCCCGCCCAATGTCGGACCGATCGCCGGGGCGAAGACGACGCCCAGGCCGAAGATGCCCATCGCTGAGCCGCGCCGGTCGGCCGGGAAAACGGTGAAGATGGTGGCCATCACCAGAGGCTGGGCGATGCCGGCGCTGAAGCCCTGCAGGATGCGGGCAAAGATCAGCACGTCCTCGTTGGGCGCCATGCCGCCCAGCAGCGCGCCGGCGGAGAAGAAGAACAAGGCGCCGATGAAGGTGCGGCGCTCGCCCAGCACGCCCGAGACCCAGACGTTCAGCAGCATGCCGGCGGTCATGGTCGCCATATAGGCCGACGACATCCACTGCGCCTTGTCCTGGCCGATGCCGAAGGCGCCCATGACGTCGGGCACGGCGACGTTGACCGTGGTCATCGCCAGCACCATGGCGACCACGCCGATCATGCCGGTGATCGTCACCAGCCAGCGATAGGCCGGCCCATAGTGTTCGGCGAGATAGGCTGCGTTCTGGACCGGGGCGGCCGGAACCGGTGGGTTAGCGGACGTCAATGTCGACTTCGACCATCATGCCGGGCGCCAGCTGCTTCGGCATGTCGACCATATCGATCTTCACCGCCACGCGCTGGGTGATCTTGGTGAAATTGCCCGACGGATTGGGCGTCGGGATCAGCGCGAAGCGGCCCATCGTGGCGCTGCCGATGCGCGCGACGCGGCCGGTGAATTTGTCGTTGGGGAAGGCGTCGACGGAAACATGGACGAGCTGGCCGAGCTTGAGCCGGCTCACCTGGGTTTCCTTGATGTTGGCCTCGACCCAGACTTCCTTGGGATTGTGCAGCAGCATGATGCGCTGGCCGGCAGCGACGTATTCGCCGACGAGAACGAAGGTACGGTCGATCACCGCCGGTATCGGGCTCTTGATCGTCCGGTCCTCGACATCGACGAGCTGCTGGTGGAGCTGGGCGGCGAGGTTGGCGACCTGGAAGGTGAGCGCCTCAATCTGGGCGTCGATCATGCCGACCTTTTCGTGCTCGACGCGCGCCTCCTCGAGGCTGCCCTTGGCCTGCTGAAGTTCCGCCTGAAGCTGCAGGATCTGGCTTTCGAACTTGGTCACAGCCGCCTGAGCGGTCTGAAACTGACGTTCGTTGCCGACGCGGCGCTCGAAAAGCACGCGGCTTCTCTCGAGCTCCAGCTTGGCAAGGTCGAGGTCCGATCCCAGCGCCGCCAGCGCTTCTTCACGGGCCGTTACCGCCGAGGTGCGCGTGCGCACGGCGGCGTCGGCCTGGCTGACGTTGAGACGCCGTTCGGCACGCAGCCGCGTCCGCTCGACCCGCACCCCTTCGATCTGCGCGCGCAACGCATCGGCGCGCAGTTTGGCGACGCGATCGTCGATACGCGCGATCGTCTGGCCGGCCTCGACATGCATGCCTTCGCGCACCGGCATTTCGACCACCCAACCGTCGGAACGGCTGGAAACCGTCACGATATCAGCCGACACGCGGGCGTCGTACTCGTAGACATGAGTGAACCGCATGTAGAGTTCGCGGCCGCCATAGGCGAGTGCGAACAGAAGCACCGCGGCGACGGCGAACGTGCGCGGCCGCAGCAGCGACCGGCCGCGGCCGACCGACGACTGCCGGCCACGGTCCGGCAGCGCGCCGACCGGGGGGGCGGATGCCGGGGCCGGCGAAACTGGCGGCGCAGCGGCGGGCGATGGCGGGGCCGGCGCGCGCGCGACCGGCCTCGCGGGTGGTGCGGCCTGGGTGGCGGGCGGCGGGATGGACTGGTCCATGATGCTACTCGGCGGCAGCCAGTTCGGGCGAAGGACGCTCGTCGCCCGCCACCGGGCCGGCCAGCGGTTGCAGGCGGGCTTTCACCCGCCCCAGCAGCCGGACGCAGGTCCGGACATCGGCGTCGCTGCAGCCACGCAGCAGCTCGCGCCGTAGATCCGTGCCGACGGCGGCGATCGACGCCAGCGCCGGCCGCGCCCTGGCGGTCAGAAAAACGCGTTTGACCCGCCGGTCGCCGGGTTGGCTGCGGCGCTCGACCCAGCCATCGGCCTCGAGCAGGTCGAGCTGGCGCACCAGCGTCGAGCCCTTGATGCCGACCCTGAGTGCCAGCGCGTTCTGCGTCAGCCCTTCGGGATGTGCCGACAAATTGACCAAGGCCACCCACCGCGCGGTCGAAAGTCCGAGTGGCTTGAGCCGGGCATCGAGCACGTGGCGCCACAACCGGGAAACCTCGGCCAAACCGAGACCCAGCCGATACGTCGGATCGTCGGCGCCTGTCATAAAGAAATCATAGGACTGAAACGATTAGCATACCAACGATCTATGCCCGCGTCGGCCGTCAGGCAGCAACGCGCGCCATGCATAGCAACCCTAGGCCCCGCGGACGCGACGACCAATCAGCAGGACTAGCGGGATCGCGAGCGCCGAACACAAGGTATAGAGGCCGAAGGCGTTGATATAGCCCAGCATGGCCGCCTGTCGGTTGATCTCTTTGGACAGCCGGGCAAGCCCCTGCACCGTCTCGAAATCCCAGCCTCCGGTCACCCACGGCAACGCCAGCACCTTGTTGAAGGGGTTCACCAGTTCGACCATGCGGCCGTAGTTCGCGCCGGTCGAGCGCACGATCTCGGCGACGCAGATCGAGATGAAGAAGCTCGACCCGATGTTGCGCAGCAGGTGGTAGACGGCGGTGCCCTCGGCCAGGTTGGCGGCACCGATGGTCGAGAAGGTGACGAGGGTGAGCGGTACCCAGATGACGCCGATGGCGATGCCCTGGACGAAGCTGTTGGCCATCAGGGTGCCGGTGTCGACGTTGAGATCGAGGCTCATCAGCCAGAGGCCGGAGACCGCCTGCAGCCCAAAGCCTCCGATCAGGCCGATGCGCGGATCCATTCGGCCGACGAAGATGGCAAGGAAGAAGCCGAGCGTGGCGCCGGCGCCGCGCGCAGCGACAATCTGGCCGATCAGCATGTCGGGAAAACCGGCATGCTGCTGCAGCAGCGGCGGCAGCAGCACCATCGGCGTGAAGTTGAGCATGCCGTAGATCAGGACCAGCACCAGACCGAGCGCGTAGTTGCGGTCGAGCAGCAGGCGCAGGTTGAGGAACGGCCGCCGGGCAGTGAGGCTGTGCGCCAGGAATATCCAGAACGCCACGACGGCGATGAAGGTTTCCAGCATGATCTCATCCGAGTCGTACCAGTCGAGGCGCTGGCCGCGCGACAGCACGAGCTGGATGCAGGCGATGGTAACGGACAGCGACAGAAAGCCGGTCCAGTCGAGCGCGGTGCGGCCGGTTATCCTGTCGCGCGGCAGGGTCAGGCGCAGGCCGGTAACCGACAGCAATCCTACCGGAACGATCATGTAGAAAGCCCAGCGCCAGCTGTAGAGTTCCGACAGCATGCCGCCGACGACGGGGCCGATCACCGGACCGATCACCACCGCCATGCCGAAGATCGAGACGACCAGGCCCTGCTGCCGCTTGGGGAAAGTGTCGAGCAGGATGGTCTGCGACAGCGGAATCACCGGGGCGCCCAAGGCACCCTGCAGGATGCGCCAGAACACCAGCGTTTCCAGCGACTCGGCGCTGCCACACATGAATGTCGTGAAGGTGAACAGGAAAACCGAGCAGATCATGGTGTCGCGCCGGCCGAATCGCGCCGCCAGCCAGCCGGTCATCGGCGTCGCCACCGCCGTCGCCAGGATATTGAAGGTCATGGTCCAGGCGATCTCATCCTGGGTCGCCGACATCGTGCCCTGCATCTGCGGCAGCAGGGTCGAGGCGATCAGCAGCGTCGTCGCATAGAGCGTCGAGCCCAGCACCACCGCCACCAGGATCATCACCCGACGGCCGGTCGAATAGGATTCGCCCGGAATGGCTGGCGGCGACGAGACGGCGGGCGGACTTGAACTCATGGTCAAGGCTATTGTAGCCTATGCAACAATATCAAACCAAGCGGCTTTGCCGCCACCGCCCTGGAGGGGTCGACAATGGGTCCGGACGACGACGGCTATATCGGCTACGTGCTGTCTGACGTGGCGCGCCTGATGCGGACGGTCTTCGACCGACGCGTGCGCAGCCTCGGCCTGACCCGCGCCCAGTGGCTGGTGCTGTCGCGGCTGTACCGCCGGCCGGGGGCCAGCCAGACCGAACTCGCCGACATGCTGGAAGTCGATCGCGCCAGTGCCGGCCGCATGATCGACCGCATGGAAAAGGCCGGCTGGGTCGAGCGACGCGCCGACGTCGTCGACCGCCGCGTGAAGCGCCTGTACCTCAGTGTCCACGCCAAGCGCGTCCACGCGCGGATGTGGGCAATCGCCGAGGCGACGGTCGATGATGCGCTGGTGCCCCTGTCGCCGCTGGAGCGCGCCAAGTTTGCCGGGCTGGCGGCGCGCGTGAAGGAGCGGTTGCAGTCGCTGGCCGACCTCGGTCCGGATGCCAGAATCGCCATCGCCGCTCCGCGTGGAGTCACCGTGCCATGAGCCGCGCCAGGCACGCCTTGCCACGCCTTGTCCTGCTGGTCGTCGTGCCGTTGCTGGCGATTGCGGGCGCGGGATACTGGTGGCTGTCCGGCGGACGCTACATCGTCACCGAGAACGCCTACGTCAAAGCCCACATCGTGCATATCGCATCGGAAGTATCGGGCGCCATCCGCCGGGTGCCGGTACATGATCACGCCGCCGTCGCCGCCGGCGACATCTTGCTGACTCTCGAAACCCGACCCTTCCGCCTGGCGCTGGACAGCGCCGAGGCCGAACTCGACACCGCGCGGGCCCATGTCGAGACCCTGCGCGGGACATGGCGCGAAGCAGTCAGCGAACTGGCGAACGCCGAGGCGCGCGCCGCATATGCCCAGCGCCAATGGCAGCGACAGGAAGAGCTTGCCACCAAGGGAATCCTCTCCGCCAGCAAGCGCGACGAGTCGCAGGACGAGGCGCGTACCGCCGCCGACCGGGCGGTCTCAGTGCGGGCAAAGCTGCGTCGCATATTGACCGCCCTCAACGGCGATCCCGAACTGCCGGCCGACGAACATCCGCTGGTGCGCGAGAAGGCCGCCGCGCGCGAGCGCGCCGCACTCGACCTCGCCCGGACCACGATACTGGCGCCGGTCGACGGCACCGTGGTCAACATGCGACTGCAACGCGGCGAACAGGTCAAGGCAGCGACGCCGCTGTTCGCGCTCGTGGCCAGCAACCGGCCCTGGGTCGAGGCCAACTTCAAGGAAACCGAACTGACCCATGTGCGGGTTGGCCAGAAGGCCCGGATCGTGCTCGATACCTATCCCGACGCAAGCTGGGAAGCCGTGGTCGAAAGCGTGAGCCCGGCGACCGGCGCGGAGTTCGCTATCCTGCCGCCGCAGAACGCCAGCGGAAACTGGGTCAAGGTCGTGCAACGCCTGCCGGTGAAGCTGCGCCTGCTGCCGCATGAGGGCGAACCATCGCTGCGCGCCGGCATGACAGCGACCGTGAGCATCGATACCGGCCGCCAGCGCAGCGTCGGCGATGTCACCCACCTGTTTCGCAGCAAGCCTCCTCAGGCCAGCAGCGACGCCGCTCAGAGGCCATAGGGCCGGCGACGACCACGCCGGCTATCGCTTCGCCAGCCCCTTCTGCAGCATCCGCCACTTGAACTGCTCGAAACGGTCCTGGCCGAAGAAGGGCTCGCCGTTGAAGACCATCAGGGGCACGCCATAGTGGCCGTCGGTGCGTTGGGCGTCCTGGTTGCTCTCGATGGCGCCGTCGAAGCGCTCTGGCGAGGCCGTGATCGCGGCGTCCATTTCGGCAAGGTCGAGACCGGCGCGTTCGGCGGCGCGGGCGAGATGATCGCCCTCCGGCCAGTTCTTGACCGTACCGCTCCAGATCACGCCGCTCACTTCGTTCAGGAAGGCAAGCCCCCTGCCCCGTTCGGTGGCCGCCTGACCGAGCCGGGTGAGACGACGGATGTATGGTTGCTCTTTCGGATAGGTCCGCGTCCGGGCATCCATCAGCACCGGATCGGGCGAGGCCCAGGCGAACGGCAGGCCGACAAACTCGGCGCTGCGGAAGACGTCACGGGCGAAGTAACTGAACCACAGCGGGTCGCTGTTGGTGAAGAAGTCGGGCTGGCGCACGGCGATGGGATAGACCACGCGGACATTGGCCGCGACGTCGTACTCCTTCTCGAGCGCCACGAGGCGCGGCGTCACGAGATAGGAATAGGGCGAGCGAAACGACCAGTAGAGATCGTAGCCGAGCGTCATGGCGCATAGAGCCCTTTCGATGCCGCCAGGCTGACGCACAGCGATTCGATGGCGTCGAGCGTCGGCGTATCGAGCGCGGCACTGCGCGCGAAGGCGAGCGGCGCGCGGACGATCGACTCGACTTCCATCGGCCGGCCAAGTTCGTAGTCCTGCAGGATCGACGGGCGGTGGTCCGGATATTCGCGGGTCGGGCCGTAGCGCTGTTCGGGGCTGTCGTCGAGGACGACCCCGTGCGCGGCCGCCACAGCCAGCGCCTCGGCATGAGCCTTCCGGCACAGGCGATTGATCAGGGGGGTCATCTGGATCGTATTGGGCTGTCGCAGGATGAGGCAGACCGTCGAGCCGGTGAGATTGGCCATCAGCTTGTGCCAGATGTCGTAGCGGATATCGCGCGTCGGCGGCGAGGCGATGCCGGCCGCCAACAGCGCCGCACGCAAGGCATCGATGCGCGGGCTCGGGCGGTCGTCGGTTTCCGCGACCCACAGCGTATTGCGCTGGGGCGAGATGTTGTGCACGACGCCGGGCTCGACGACATGGTTCGACGAGGTGACGACGGCGCCGACCGCGCGGTCGAGACCGACTGCCCGTGCCAGCGCGCCGCCGGGGTCCAGCCGCGACAGATCGGGCGCCGGCGGGCGCGATGGGCCGAGGCCGTGACCGTACCACCATGGAATGCCGTTCTGCACGAACGCCACCGCCGTATCGCTGCGCAACAGGGGCCCGACATTCTCCGCCAGGACGCCGAGGCCCGACGACTTCATCGTCACCAGCACCGCATCCTGCGGCCCGAGATCGGACGGACGGTCGCTGGCACGAACCGGTGCGACGATCCGGCGATCACCGGTCAACAGGACGAGGCCACGGGCGCGGATGGCGTCGAGATGCGCTCCACGTGCGACGACCGAGACATCGTTGCCTGCCGCGGCAAGACGCGCCGCGAAGTTACCGCCGATCGAGCCGGCTCCAAAAACACAAATACGCATGCGTCGCCCTATCCGCCCCCGCGGCTCAACCAGGTCACGGTGAGGTCGCTGCGCGGACGGGCGCGGCAGGCGAGCGTCTGGCCCGCCTTCGCCTGTTGCTGACTGAGCGAGGCATCGCTGCGCGGCAGCAGCGAAACCGTCCCGGCATCAAGGTGGCTGGTGCAGGTCCCGCAGTTGCCGGTGGCGCAGGCGTAGGGATAGTCGATTCCGGCCATGATCGCCGCTTCCAGGATCGTCTGGCTCGTGCCGCAATCGATGGTCTGCCGGGTATTGGCGATCGTGAGGCGATGGGATTTGACGCGTGCCATGCCGGCGCTCCTCAGGCCATGGCTGCGTGACGACGCGACGGCGTGGTGCGGATCGAGCCGAACTGCGGCTGATACCAGGCGACCGACGGAAAGCGCACCAGGGCGTAGCCGTAAAGCGCCAGACCGACGGCCGGCTCGTCGCCCAGCACTTCGGTGCTGTGGATGTCGTGGTCGGACATCGCCATGCCGGTGCCGGGTTCGACCATCACCTCGGCGATCTGCTCGACCGAGGCATGACCGGGCCTGGTCATGCCATCGGTGCGGCGGAAGAACTTATGGCACTCGCGGCCGGCGATGGCGGCATTGACACACCAGATACCATGGTCATGAGGTGCCGCTTCCTTGCCCGGCAGACCGATCGTCAGATAGAGGCCATGGCCGTCGTTGTCTTCCACCAGCAGCGGGTGGTTGCGGCCCTCGGCGACCGGCATTTCGAAGTCGGCGAGCGGAAACAGTTCCTTCTTGCCCGCCAGCGCCACCAGCTTCAGCTTGATGGCGTGCAGGGCCGAAGGCGTCAGCCCTTCCTTGTCGGTAATGGCATGCACGTCGACCAGCAATTTCTTGCAGGCGCGATTTCTCTTTTCCTGGGCAGTCATAAGGGAAACTCCGGTTGTTGCACCGAGGCTACGGGCCGGACGAGGCCGGTGGCAAGATACATCTCCGCGCGCTAGACTTGCGGAAGAGGTGCACAAGCATCCTGATCGACCGGAGGAACCGACATGGCCCATGCCTTCGACATCCAACCGCTTGCCAGCACCACCTTCGGCGCCATCGTGACCGGCCTGAAGGTGAGTACGCTCGACGACGGCCAATGGTCCGAGCTGCATGCCGCCTGGCTCAAATATGCCCTGCTGGTCTTTCCAGACCAGCATCTGACGCGCGACGAGCAGATCGCCTTCGCCAGGAGGTTCGGACCGCTCGAGTTCGAGATGGCAGCGCTCAGCAACGTCAAGGCCGACGGGTCGCTCCGCATCGAAGCGGATAACGACGACATGATGAAGATCCTGAAGGGCAACATGGGCTGGCACGCCGACAGCACCTACATGCCGGTCCAGGCCAAAGGCGCGGTGTTCAGCGCCGAGGTGGTGCCGAGCATTGGCGGCCACACCGGCTTTGCCGACATGCGCACGGCCTATGATGCGCTCGACAATGCCCTCAAGGTCAAAGTCGAGAAGCTCGCCGCCTATCACTCGCTGCATCACAGCCAATCCAAGCTCGGCCACCAGACCAAGAAGAAGGACGGCGAATACAGCGGCTATGGCCTCCACGACGGCCCGGTGCCGCTTCGCCCCCTGGTGAAGACGCATCCGGAGACCGGCCGCAAGTCGCTGCTGATCGGCCGCCACGCCCACAACATCCCCGGCATGGCCAAGGCCGAATCGGCACGCTTTCTCCAGGAGCTGGTTGATTTCGCCTGCCAGCCGCCGCGCATCTACCATCACGCCTGGGCAGCCGGTGACGCGGTGGTGTGGGACAACCGCTGCCTGCTCCATCAGGCGACGCCGTGGGACATGACCCAGCCGCGCGTGATGTGGCACAGCCGCATCGCCGGCAATCCCACGAGCGAGCAGGCGCTCAGTGCGGCGGCATCGGGATGAAGACCGGCGGCGCGCCGGACATCTTCGACCGGGCCTTGATGTCCTCGTCGTTGGCGCCATGGGGTTTCAGATAGACGTAGAACGGTGTCCGGCGCTCCACGACATCTTCGCCCGGCTGAGCACGCTGGCTGACCAGCAGGTCGTCCTGGATGCGCACATGCATATAGCCTGGAATGAGTTCGGCCCAGTTCGCGACCTCGGGCGTGAAGTCGACGTCGTAGGAATGGTCGCCGACAACGGTGACAACACCCGCGCCGTCCGCGTCGGCAGGCCATGACGGTACCTGCTGCCAGGTCATGCCGGACTGCACGTAGACGGCCACGGGATTGAGCATGACGTAGAGCGGCCCCGCAAGGCTGGTGTTCTGCAGCGACAGCGTCATGCGAAACGACTTACCGTCGGGGAGGGCAACGATCCGCTTCAGTTCGACATAGAGGGACCTCATGGCAGTATTTTCGAGTTCCAGCCGCGCCTGACGCTGCTGCTTCACGAGGTGCGCCTGATAACGCCCGACCCCGGCATCGACGGCAAAAGCCAGCATCACCGCCACGACGACACCCAGCACGACCGGCGAGTGCCACAAACCGGGAAGCCGGCCGAGCCTCGGCGCGACGAGAGATGGCGCGGCCTCCGCCTTGCGTGGCGCCTCGCGCAGTTCGTCGGCCAGCGTCCGCCTCGACATGTCCTTGTCCGCACGAGCGATGGCAAGCTCGCGACGCAGATCCCGGATCAGCGCGTCTTTCTGCTCCGAAGACAGGGTGGCGGGATCAGGGGCTTGATCGCTCATGCCACGATCGCGCCGTTGGCGATGTGGACGACCTGCTGCGCCCTTTCGGCAAGGGCGAGATTGTGGGTGACCAAAATCAGCGTCGTGCCAACCTCGCGATTGATGGTCAGCAGTTCGTTCATGATCTCGCCTTCGGTCTGCTCGTCGAGATCGGAGGTCGGCTCATCAGCCAGCAAGAGCGCGGGATCGTTGATCAGCGCGCGGGCGATCGCGACACGACGCTGCTCGCCGGCGGAAATCTCGGAAGGATAGGCATCGAGATAGCCGCCCAATCCCATCCGCTCGAGCAGGCCGGCGGCCCGGGCGTAACTCCCCGAAGCGCCATGGCGGCGGCCAAGCATTGCCGGCAGAGCAACATTGTCGATCAGGCGCAGCGTCGGCAACAGGCTCGCGAACTGGAAGACGTAACCGATCTTCCCATTGCGGAACCCCGACAGCGCGTTGTCCGACAGACGCCACAGATCGGTGCCGTCGATCGTCACCGTGCCGCCCGACGGCCGGCTCAGGCCGCCGATCACCGCCATCAGCGTCGACTTCCCCGATCCCGACCGCCCGATGACCGCGGCGAACTCGCCCGCCGCCACGTCGAGATCGATCCCGGAGACGGCGGTCACGATGCCACGTTCGGTCCTGTAGCTTTTGCTCACCTGGCGGCATGCGAGCATCGGTCAGCCCTCGCCGCGGACGAGTTCATAGGCATCGCGCCGGCTCGCCCGCCACGCCGGGTAAAGCGCGCCCAGCGCGCCGATCGCCGAAGCGAGCACGATCGCCGCCGCCGCATAGGCAACGGTTTGCGGCAGGTCGAGCCAGACGAACGGCACGCCGATGTTGTCCAGGTAATAGACCAGCGAACGCTCGTAGAGCCGCATGACGAGCACCCCCAGGGCGACACCCAGGACGCCACCGACGCCGGTAGCGATCACCGCCTCGACGACCATCATGCCAACCAGTTGCGCGCGCCGCGCGCCGATCGCCTTCAGCAAGCCAAGCTCGCCGCGCCGTTCCGTCACGATCGCCGAGAACAGGACGCTCACCATGACGGCCATGCTGGCGAACATCAGTACCATCAGGGCGAGAATGCCCTGGAGAAGCGCGGCAAGTCCTTGACGGATCCCCGACAGGGAAGAGTCGCCGGTCACCACCTTGGCACCCTTGACCGCCGACAGGATGGCAAAGCGTGCCTGGAGCGCCGTCGCGCCCGGCGCCAGTTCGACCAGGAAGCCGGTGACCTTTCCCAGCGACAGCACCGCCGGTCGGGCATCCCCGTGCTGCGGTATGCTACCGGCCAACGCCTCCAGCGTCGCGAACGACATGAAGACGCCGCGCTCATGGGTGCCGACGCCGGTGCGGCCGAGCTTGCCATAGATCAGATGCGGCTTGCCAAAGATCAGTAGTTGCGACCCCAGCGGCGCATCGCGGCCGGCGCCCAGGATCACGTCACCAGCCCGGAGATCGCGGTTGAGCTTGTCCTTGAGCCAGGGCTGGATCGTGAAGTCGCGCGCCGGGTCGATGCCGATCAGATCGACCAGGTCGTGGTGGCCGCCGACGCCCGAATGCTCGACGCGCACAATCTTCTGCGGCGCAATCCGCCCAAGGCTGGCGATATGTGCCCTGGCAAGAACGTCGGCATCGAGAACGAGGTCTGTGGGCTCGACGGTGAGCAGGGCCGCGGTGATGTTGGTGAGCGCGCCCTCGGGCACCACCATCATGTCGGCGCCGAGCCGCGTGAAACCCACCGCCATGCTGTCATCGATGCTGCGCATCAGCGTGGCACCGGTGAAGACAACACCACTGCCGATCGCTACCGCGGCGATCAGCAATAAGCTGCGGGCCTTGCGACGTCCGAGGTTCTGCAGGGCCAGGTTGGCGAGCAGCCTCAAAGCGTGCAGGAGCGCGTGTGCTTCATGTGCTCCAGCTTGGTCGGGATGATCACGCAGTCATGATGACCGCCGTTGCTCGGCAGGATGCCGATCAGCGTGTCGGTCGAGGTGTCGATGACCGCGATGCCGCTCGACTGGCGCTGGAAGCCGCTGAACGGGGTCAGCACATACTTGCCGTCATAGGTGATCGCCGGCGTCTGCAGATCGGGCCCGATGCCCTGGATTTCCTTCAGGATCGTCCAGGTCTTGGTATCGACCACCATGATGCCGCTGTAGGCCGGTGACGGATGCAGGATGGACAGGTAGAGCTTCGAGCTGTCCATCGAGAAGACCATATGGAACGGGTTCGGATACTTGCCGCGCCACAGCGGATCCTCGACATGCGCGACCTTGCGCCACTTCCTGGGGTCGGGATCGGTGCAGTTGAAGATCGAGCAGTTGTTTTCCCGGAGGTTGTTCATCATCACCAGGAACCTGCCGTCGGGTGAGAAGCCGATCTCGTGGCCCGGCGAATGGATCTTGTCGAAGACGACCTTCCACGTGTCCTTGTCGATCTGCTCGACCGGGTACTGGTCCTGGGAATCCTTGTTGAACTGCAGGAAGGCCGCAGGATCGAAATTCTTCTCCGGGTCGAGGATGCAGATGCCGCCGCAGAGACGAACGACGGTTGCCGCCCACCGGCCGTCGGGATGCCAGATCGTTCCGTCGGCGCCGGTCAGCGTCAGCGGGGCGTCGCCGGGCAGCGAGCCTTCCTCGACGAACAGTTCACCCATCGGCACCATCTCCCAGTCGATCTTGTTGCCCTTGGTGCCGCGGTAGTCGTAGAGGCCGGTCTTGGCGTCGGGATAGATCTTCTTGATGGTAAGCGTGCCGCCCTTGATCCAGGCGTCGCGCAGATCGGGTACGTTGGGCGTCCAGTCGAACCTGAGGGCCGCCTTTACTTTCGACGTGGTGCGATCGAAGCAGGCCGCGATATCCTTCTGGCCGTCGGTCACGAAATAGGATTGGGCATCCTTGGGGTTGACCGTCACATGCACACCGAGTCCGAGGCCGGTGGTCTCCGAGACGTTTTCAACCATCTGCATCTGTGCGCCGTCGAAGCGGACGCGATAGATGTTGGTGCCCGGCGCCGGCTCGGTGATGGCAGTGGGAATGCCGTAGATCAGCGAGTTCTTGCCGCCCTGCGTCGAATTGACGAATTCGAAGCCGTGATAGGGATCCGAACTCGGAAACGCGCAGAGGTGATGGCTGATCGGGCTGAAGTCGCCGTAGTTCCAGTACCAGATCGAGGCCAGCACCCGGTTGGAATTGAGATCGAGTGCGTAGGTCCCGCCACCCAGCTTGGTTGGCAGCAGAGCGACCCATTGGCCGAGGCTGCAGCCCTTGACGTCGGCTTTGGAGTCGACGATTTCGCGCGTGATGTGCTGCTGTTGGGGCCCGGAGCCGCTCGCCTGGAAGATCCCGGTGTCCGACGAAGAACCCCCGCCCAGCGCGTTGTAGCCGAGCACGGCGGCTTCGGCGACGCCGGCTGTGCCGACGGCGACATTCAGCATCGTGCGCCGGCTCATTCGGGTCTTGCGCGCCGGCGTCGCCGCAGCGGCCTTGGCCTTCTGCGCCGCGGACTCCGCCTTTGCCGTAAGATAGGTCTGGAATTCCGCGCGGTCCTTCTCCGCCACTTCGGCGTTGCGCCTGAGGAACTCGTCGATCGAGGCCTTGCGGGCCGGAAGACTGGTATCGGTCGGTGGAGCAATAATCGGCCCGGCACTTACATCAGGAGAGACTGTCTTGGTGGGCGTCTCTCTTGTTGGCTCAACCATGGGCCGTGCTCCTCCGCCACTAAAACTCCGCGAATACTAGACATCGCCCACGGATAAGAACATTCCGAATTTGGGAAACAGGAGGCTGATTTTCGCCGGCCGGGCCGCTAGTCTCCGACAATGGACTACGCCGTCATCGTCAGCGCCATCGTGCTCGGCCTCTCCGTCCTGGCAACGGCCGCAAAGTTTTTTGACTGGTTCATCCATTCCGATCCGCAAACGATGATCCGGGTGAGCCGCTGGATGCTGTTCCTGCTGGTCCTTGCCTGCATTCCCCTGCTTGCCTGGACGATCATGGCCGGCAACTGGCCCGCCACCATGCTGCTCGGCGCCGGCATGCTGGCCGTTCCGACCTTCCTGAAATGGCGGGCGATGCTGCAGCCGCTGCGTGCCGTACTCAATGCCTTCCGGCCACGGGCGCGGGTTTTCGATATGGCAATGGCACCCGACCCCGAGACGGTCAGCCGCGCCGTCTCGGTTCTTGAAGCCTATGTCAATCGGGCCGCACCGACCGCGGCGCGCGACCTTCGCCTGACATCGCAGGGCGACGCGACAGGCGGCATGACCGGCGGGGAGGCTCTCGACGTCCTGGGTCTCGACGCCGACGCCGACGAGGCGGCGATCAGGGCGGCGCACGAGCGCCTGGCGAGGCTCGTCCATCCCGATCACGCCGATACCACCTATCTCGCGCGGAAAGTCGATCAGGCGCGGGACACGCTGCTGCGCCCCTCCCGCGAATGGCCCCGGTTGTCGAACGGCTGACCGCGAACGACACAGACGATACACTTTTCGGCCTTCGCGACATCGGCGCGATGCACGCCAAGCGTAAATCCCGGGGCGCCATTACCCGCCACCGAGGAGCTGCACATGACGCCGCGTCAGATCATGCTCGTGCAGACGAGCTTTGCCCAGGTGACGCCGATCGCCGCCACCGCCGCCGATCTTTTCTACGGTC
This sequence comes from uncultured Reyranella sp., assembly GCA_937915145.1. Taxonomy (GTDB): domain Bacteria; phylum Pseudomonadota; class Alphaproteobacteria; order Reyranellales; family Reyranellaceae; genus Reyranella. The sequence goes on along the minus strand of CALDNT010000241.1, from coordinate 5,776 downwards.
GGCTGTTTCAGATCGCGCCCGACGTGCGCGCGATGTTCCCGGACGACCTGTCGGGCCAGAAGAAGAAGCTCATGGCGATGCTGGGCACCGCCGTGGCCGACCTCAGCCACCTCGACACGCGTCTGCCGGCGGTGCGCGCACCGGGCCGGCGTCACACTGGCTACGGCGTCGGCACTGCACACTACGTGCCGGTCGGCGTGGCCCTGCTATGGGCTCTCGAAAAAGGCTTGGGCGATGTCTTCACTGCCGAGGTGCGCGAAGCCTGGGCCGCCGCCTACAGGATCTTGGCGCATACGATGATCGACGCCTCGGGCGACCAGGCGCTCGCCGCGTAACATCGCGTCCTGCCGCCGGACACAGGCAGCGTCCGACGGTATGACTTGATGTCGGGCGACGAGGTCTATCTACCGAAAGTCTTCGGATCGAAGTTCGATCGGCGCGCCGTGTGGCGTGCGATCGGCGGCGCGATCCCAGGCACTGAAGTAACGCGCCAACGTATCCGAATCGACGATGCCCTTTTCCGTGACCAGGCGTTCCAGCGCATTGAGCCAGTGGCGGTAATAGGTCTCGCCGGTATCGGGGTCACCGGCCGTCTGCGCGCGCTTGATCTCCGCACTGAGCGTCGCAGCCCACTCAGGCCAGGTAAACAGGCCGCGCGCATGCAACGCCAAAGCCATGGCGAATGCTTGCGCTTCCCACGGCTCGCGAAACACCGGGCCCCCGGCATCGCAGGGAATGCCGGGAACGGCATCCGCCACCGACCGCACAGCCGCCGGATCGATCCCGGCCATCGCCCTACGCCGCCTCGAGATACGGCTCGAACGCATCGATCGAAATCTTCAGGGTCGGATCCGCATCCGCCCCCCAGATCTCGCGGCTGTCGAACACCACGGTATAGAGCCATTGCGGATCGTCGCCCTGGCCCGTCGCGACCGAATCGGGATAGGCGTGGCAGCCGTGGAGCAGCTCGACGACACCAAGCTTGTCCCGCGCATAGCGCGGCAGACGGGTGTGGGTCTGCGGGTGAAAATTTCTCGTGCGCACGCGATCGCCGGGCTTGAACCGCGCAGAGGCCTGCGGCGGGCGGAAGAAAGAACTGCGTACCAGGCCCTCATTGACCACATCGAGCGTCAGCCTGGTCTTCACGGGCTTGGCCGGCTGGAGCGCATGACCAGCCGCCAGTTCGGCGCGGGTAACGTAGCCGCGGGCCAGCAGGTTGTTCTCCATCGCCAAGGCCCAGCGCCAGTAGTATGAGGCTGCGAGATAGACCTGCGGCGGCAGCGCCTCCTGGGCAAATCGGGAATCGTCGATGTGCCACGCGCCGGCATGTCCCATGGCGCGCTGCATGGCGAGAACCCGGCCCTCCCAGGCGGCATGGAAGGGCGGCTCGTTCGGTTCGGCCTCGACCTTGCCGAAGCCGTCCATGCCACCCATGTCGTGGACACCGTTCATTGCGCAAGCTCCCCGGGCTTCCTGGCGAGACCGGTACCGATCATCGAATCGCGGGTGACCAGATCGGCGAGACGCTCCTCGCTCCAGCCTTCGGTTCCCTCGGGCCGCATCGGCAATACCAGAAAGCGCGTTTCGGCGGTCGAATCCCAGACCCGAATTTCGGTATCCTTCGGCAGCTCGACCTCGAATTCGGCGAGAACGCCACGCGGGTCCTTGACCGCGCGCGATCGATAGGGCGCCGACTTGTACCAGACCGGCGGCAACCCCAGCACTTCCCAGGGATAACAGGAGCACAGCGTACAAACGATCATGTTGTGCCGCCGGGGCGTGTTCTCGACGGCGACCAGATGGTCGCCGACCCGGCTGACGTGGCCCAGTGTCGCGACCGCCTTCGTCGCGTCTTCCAGCAGGGCCTGCTTGAAGGCCGGGTCGCTCCACGCGCGGGCAATGACAAGCGCTCCGTTGCGCGGCCCAATCTTGGTTTCATACGTCTCCACGATCGCGTCGAGCGTCGCCGGGTCGACGTAGCCTTTCTCGGTCAGGATCGTTTCCAGCGCACGCACACGAAGCTGCGTCTCCGACAGATCCGAACCGTGGTCGGCATGGTGGTCATGGTCGTGGTCAGTCATGGCGATAGGGGCCTCCGGCAGATCGACTTGTGATCGTAACCGACCCGCCCACGATGACCAAGACGCCCCATGAAAGAAACGGCACCCACGGTCGCAAGCTGGCACGCCCTGGCCAATTGGGCGACACTCCGGGCCGACTGCCGCGCGCCATCAAGGGAGAGAGACATGCCGACCGCCACGAAATACCTTTTCATCGTCAGCATGGATGTGACGAAGGAGAAGGAAGCGCTGTTCAACGAAGTCTATGACACCGAGCATGTACCGTTGCTGCTGACGGTGCCGGGCGTCAAGGCGGTCACGCGCTGGAAGACCGAACCGGCGGCATTCAATCTCGCCGGCGAGCGCAAACTACTCGACGGCGGCAGCGAGCCCAACTATGTCGCGATCTACGAAATCGACAGTCCGGAAGTCCTGCTGAGCGCGGCCTGGGCCGCAGCGGCGGAAAAAGGGCGCTGGCCGGGCGAGGTCCGCCCCTTCACGTCTAACCGCCGGCATATCGTCCGCAAGGCGATCTGAAGCGGAACGCCCAGCCGCTCAATCCCGGGGCCATTTCCCGCCATAGGGCCGGTCAAGCGCGCGCTCGACCATGTCGAGGCGATCCTGCCCATAGAACATGTCGCCGTCGACGAAGTAGGTCGGCGAGCCGAACACCGAGCGGCGGATCGCTTCCTCCGTGTTGGCCTGATAGATTGTCTGGACTTTCGGCGACAGCGCGAGGTCGAGAAGCGGTGCCGGGTCATAGCCGGCGTCACGGCCGATCTCGGCCAGAGCAGCCCGATCAGCCAGGTCGGCGTCGCGCCGCCAGTGGGCTTCCAGCAACGCATGTGCCAGACGGTCGATCCCGAGGCCAAGGGTGAGGCCGGCGATCAGCATGCCGTTGGGCAGGGCGATGTCGTTGGCGTGATGGCTCGGTATACGGCCGATCCACGGCGCGCCGCGCTCCTCGCTCCAGCGCTCGATCTCGCGACCAAAATAGTAGGCCCGATGGGCCTTGCCGCGGGCGTCGAACGGCACCGCGCCCGCCTCGGCCACAACGCGGCGCAGATCGACCGGCCTATGCACAATCCGCCGGCCCGAGGCGGCCGCCAACTTCATGAAGTGAACCGACCCCAGATAAGCGAAGGCCGAATGCGCGGAATAAAAATATTCGATTTCCTTCACGCCCTCTCCTCACTCATCCGGTGTCGGACCTTCACAGATAGACGACACGCGTCTCGCGAGACAGTACCCGGGGCATTCTAGCCGGATCGTCGAGGACAATCTCCACCTCCACCAGATTGACGTTTCCTTCACCGGAATCGGCCTGGCTTCGCTTCAGGCGCTTTACCACCGGCGACACGCGCGAAACCGTTCCCTGATAGACGATCGGGCTGCCCCGAAACGTGACCTCGACCTTGCCGCCCTGAACAACCCGGCCGATGTGTATGTCGTCGATTTCCGCCAGGATACGCACCTGACTCAGATCGACGATCTTGGCGATGCCGTTGCCGGATACCTGCTCGCCCTGTCGCGTGTAGATTTCCGCCACAACGCCATCGAGTGGTGTGCGGACGAGTGCCTGTTCACGGGTTGTCCGCGCGTTGTCGAGGTCAGCCATGATGATGCTGATCTCCAGCTCGATCTGCGCGAGATCGGCCGCCAGCGTCTCCTTCTGGAGGCGGAGCTTGAGCTGCTCACGCTCGAGACCCTGCGCCGCGATGTTCAGCTCGAGTTCTTTCTGATCCGGCGGCAGGCTCGACCGTTCCAGTTGAAGCACTTTGAGTTTGTTGGACTCGGCCTCTGTCTTGACGACAACTTCCTGCATGACGAGTTCGGCCAGACGGAACCCGGAAACCATCGCCTCGCGCTTCTGCCTGGCCTTGACCAGTTCGGCCTCGGCCGAGCGCACGGCGACATCGGCCGCAGGATAGTTGGACAGCACGGCGATGATGTCATTGCGCTTGACCTTTTGACCGTCGATCACACGAAGTTCGAGAAGCACGGCGCCTCCCGACGGGTTTCCGGCAATCACCGCGGTACCCGCCGGAGCCTCGGTATAGCCGCGCGAGATCAACGGTCCGGGCGCCCGGATGCCTTCCCGGGCAGCGCCGATCTGCCGTCCGAGACCGCCCGACAGGGCGAGCGCGGCGACGGCAACCACCGCCACAACGCCGAGACCAACTCCCAAAAATTTAGTCATTCGTGTCATCTGAGACTGCTCTGAATGTTCCTTAAGAGCACCATGACGTCCGAATCAGGACGAATGGCCCACAAATGCCGATCCGGCTGAGACCCGACCGCGGCACGTGCGCCCGCGGCGACAATAGTGCTTCAGTGACATTCGGCAACGTCATTGATTTGGACGGCATCCGGGGACGTATGGCGACAAATGAGCCTGATCAAGCGCTTACAGGCAGGTGCGACACAATTTTCCACGCCCTGCCCAGGTCAGTTGTTGGCGATATCCGCGCGCCGCCGGTCGATCTCGGTTTGTGCCAGCATGATCCGCTTCATCACGTTGACCCGCTCGATTACCAGTCTTGTGTTTCCCGGCGACAGGCGAAGGGCAGCGGTGACGTCGTCCAGCTGCTGCCGCAGTCCGATCAACGCCCTTTCCAGCGCCTTGACCGGCTCGGCCCCGTTCGACGGGCTATCGTCCATGGACAACGATAAACGACTCGGCGTGCACTTGGCTATGGAACAGGTACCGCTCGACCCGTCGTTGATCATGCCTTCACTGAGAGTACCCCGACGCACTATATGTGAGGCCTCGTCCCACGAGGCGTCGAGTGAGGGAGCAACAGCGTGCCGCTGGACAAGGACCGCCTGATCAAGCTGCTCAACATGACCATGAGCCAGCACGACGGAGAAGCGCTAAGTGCTATTCGGAAATCCAACGAGCTGCTCAACTTGAATCAGACGAGTTGGTCAGATCTGTTCGGTGATCCGCGTGCCACCTGGATGTCAGGACAAGACGTGGCCCGAACCGAAGCGACGGAAGGCCGAATCGAACCAGTCCGATTGCCGGCCCGGATGCTGCTGGCGCCGTTGCGGGCGGCGACCAAGCTTTACACGCACTACCTGATCCCGCGGCGCGCCATGGTAACGCGGGGGATTACGAGATTCACTGCCGTGTTCGTATTCCTGCTCTGCTTCTGGCTGAGCGTGGTGACGATCCTGGAAGCGTTCGGCCTCTGACCCGAAAACGGCACTGCCCGATCCTCCTGGACGTCAGTCGAGGAAGCCGAAGTGCCGTGGCATCCACAGGATGATCTCCGGCCAGTATATGCACAGCGCGAGCGTAATCACCTGGAGGATCACGAACGGAATGATGCCGCGATAGATGTGCGCCATCGTCACTTCCGGCGGCACCGTCGCGCGCATGTAGAACAGGGCAAAGCCGAAGGGTGGCGTCAGGAAGGCCGATTGCAGGTTCACCGCCATCAGGATCACGAACCAGATCATGAAGTGCTTGTTCTCGGCGATATGCGGCGTGAAATCGATCTTCGCCAGGATCGGCGCGAAGATCGGCAGAACGACAAGGCAGATTTCGAGGAAGTCGAAGAAGAACCCCATGACGAAGACCAGGCACATCACGAAGATCAGGATCTCCCAGCCCGAGTCGATGCCGGCCGCTTTCAGCATCTCGGCGACCAGGTCATCGCCGCCCAGCGCGCGGAACACGTACGAAAACAGGGTCGCGCCGAAGATGATGA
>CALDNT010000240.1 GCA_937915145.1 uncultured Reyranella sp. | reverse complement strand
CTCGCTGCGGACCATCGCCGTCGGCGACCACTTCGAGGTGATGCTGAACGGCGAGTCGCTGTTCAAAGCCACCGACCGGACCTTGCCCCATCCCGGCCCGATGGGCGCATGGAGCCAGGCCGACAGCGTGACCCACTACGGATCGCTGCTGGTCAACATACCGCCGCGCTGACCTTGTGCTGGACTGCTTCCGGAGACGACACATGATCCGCAAGGCAAGCTGCTGCTGCGGCAAATGCACGATCGATGTCGACGGCGAGCCCGCGTTCAACGCCGTATGTCACTGCCGCAACTGCAAGAAGCGAACCGGAAGCGCGTTCGGATGGTCGACCTATTTCGCCGACGGCCAAATCGGAAGCAGGCCGGCCGGCATCAGCATCTACGAAGTTGGCGGGTCGAATCCGCAACAGAGATGGTTCTGCACAAACTGCGGATCGACACTTTTCTGGAAGGCCGCCAACCTGCCGGCACATACCGGCGTTGCCGGCGGCTGCTTTGCCGACGATCCTGTTGGACCGCCGTCCGTCACCGTGTCGAATGACGGTCGATGCGCCTGGGTCGGTTTGCCGGGCGATTGGCGAACCTCGCTTTAGGCCGAGTTAGCGGCGCCGGGCATCGATCAGCGCCCGCACCAGCTCGACGAAGCCGGCGCCGGCGCGTCCCGTGGTGATCCAGCGCGGCTGGTGATCCATGCGTGCCGCGAAGTCGCTCACGTTGGCCACGCCGACGGCGTTGGGAAAGAAGCCGAACATGGGGGAATCGTTGGGCGAGTCGCCGGCGAAGACATAGGCGGCGCGCTCGGCCTCGAGATCGACGCCGAACAGCTCCCCCATCATCAGGCGGCTGGTGGTGAGCTTGTCGTAGTCGCCGAACCAGCCGTTGACGTGGATCGAACTCACCTTGGCGTGGGCGCCGTGGCGCTCGAAGATCGCCACGATACGCTCGACGTCCTGGCGCGGCAGTGCCGGCACATCCTCACAGAAATCGACCGCGAGGTCGGCCAGCCGGTAGGGCTGGTCAGAGGCGATGGCGCAGCCCGGTACTTCCCTCAGGACGTCGGTCCGCACCGCCTCGAGGCGGCGCCGGCCCTCGGCGCGCTCGGCCTCGGGCTGGACGAAGCGGGTACGCAGCCTGCCGGCCTTCGAGTCGTGCCACATCCAGAAGGCGCCGTTCTCGCCCACTACGGCGTCGACAGGCCAAAAGCGGGCAATATGGTCGCACCACCCGGCCGGCCGGCCGGTCACCGGGACGACCAAAAATCCGGCCTTCTTCAACGCCTCCAGCGCGCCGTAGGCCTCGGCGGTGAGGCGGCCGTCGGTCGATACGGTTTCATCGATGTCGGTCAGCACACCCTGGATCGAGGCAAGAGCGACACGGGGGCATTCATTCAAAGGCTTCATGGTGGGACACTTCTTAACATGGCAATCTAGACCGTTCGGGACTAAAAGCCGGGCCATGCGACACTAGGTTGCCAGGGCACATTCAGAGCAATAGCAGGCGACGATGCACCTCGAACCACTCACCGCCGTAAGTCCCGTCGATGGCCGCTATCGCGCGACCGCCCAAGCGCTTGCGGAATATTTCAGCGAACACGCGCTCATGAAAATGCGCGTTACCGTCGAGTGTGAGTATCTCACGGCGCTTTCGGAGACAAAGGGCGTCGGCATGCGGCCGCTTACGCCGGACGAGAAGGCGCTTCTTCAGGCGCTGGCGAATATTGATATCGGCGATGCGCAGATCATCCAGAAGATCGAGCGCGAGGGCCATGACGGCATCCCTGCAACGAACCACGACGTGAAGGCGGTCGAATATTTCATCAAGCTCAAGCTCAGGAACTCGAGCCTTGCCGACGTGCTCGAGTGGGTACACTTCGCCCTCACCTCGGAGGACGTGAACAGCACCGCCCATGCCCTCGCGCTTCGCGGAGCACTCGAAGAAGTCATGCTTCCGGCGCTCGAGAAGGTGAAAAGTGAGATCGTCAGTCTTGCCCGGGCGCATGCCGATACTGCCATGCTCGCGCGCACCCATGGCCAGAGCGCGACGCCCACGACCTTCGGTAAAGAGATGAATGTCTTCGCGAGGCGTCTCGAAAAGCAGGTCGAGACTCTCAAGAATCGCTCCGTCCTCATGAAGTGGGGCGGACCTTCAGGCAACTACAACGCCCAGATGGTGGCGCTTCCGAAGATCGATTGGCTGGACTTTGCGCGTTCTTTTGCGGAAAGCCTGAATACGGACGGCGCCGGCAAGGTGCATGTCGTACGCCTCGAACTCAATGAGGTGACGACCCAGATAGAGCCGCACGACACGTTCGCCGAGATGTTCGACAATCTGCGCCGCATCAACACGATCCTTCTCGATCTGTCGCAGGACATGTGGCGGTACATCTCGGACGGGTGGGTCACGCAGAAGCCGAAAGAAGGCGAGATCGGCTCGTCGGCCATGCCCCACAAGGTGAATCCGATCGATTTCGAGAATGCGGAGGGCAATTTCGGCGTCGCCAATGCGCTTTTCGAACATCTCTCGAGAAAGTTGCCGATTTCGCGCCTGCAGCGCGATCTCTCGGACTCTACCGTGGCACGCACCTTCGGCACCGCCTTCGCACATTCGCTGATCGGCTATCGCGCGCTCGGGCGCGGCTTCGGCAAGGTCAGCGTGAACAAAGCGGCGCTTCGCGACGCGCTCCTGGCGCATCCGGAAGTACTCGCCGAAGCGATACAGACGGTGCTGCGCGTCGCCGACGTAGAGATGCCATATGAGAAGCTGAAAGCACTCACCCGCGGCAAGCAGGTAACGATGGAAGATCTCGCCGCCTTCATTGACGGCCTCGGTATAAGCGCCGAGATGAAGAAGCGACTGAAGGCGCTTCGTCCCGAGAACTACACAGGCCTCGCCGGCATGCTTGCCAAGAAGTGACGGCCCTTGGCTGTCATCCCAGCGTTGCGGGGGATCTCCCGGACTGCCTGAAGATCCTTCGCTGCGCTCAGGATGACAGCGAAGCCAGGGCGTACCCTACCGGCTAGGCCTTCACCTCGGTCATCACCTGCTGCTTGGCCTCGTCGATCAACCGCTCCGACTGCTTGCGGATCGTATGCTCTTCCATCGGCTTGCCGGCCGCGGCAAGGTCCTTCATCAGCTTGCCCATGACGTCGGAATCGCCCGGTTTCTCGAAGTCTGCCATGACGACTTCCTTGGCATAGGCCTCGGCGTCGGCGCCGCTCTTGCCCATCAGGTCGGCCGCCCACAGGCCGAGCAGCTTGTTCCTGCGGGCATTGACCTTGAACTGGATTTCCTGGTCATGCTCGAATTTCTGTTCGAAGGCTTTTTCGCGTTCGTTGAACGTGGTCATGGCCGCTCCGGTTTGGGCTGGTCGCACAGGTATATAGCGACGACCACGCGGTCTTTCCACCCCGCCGTGACGGTGGCAATGTCCGGCACCCCACCAAGGAAACAAAGACAATGTCGCTGGAAAATTTACGTGATTGGATCGGCCGGACGCAAGTCATGGAGGATCTCGTCGCACCCTTCCCGGTGCGGGCACTGATCGCCACCTTCGACGAGAAGGACCCCGACCCAAGGAATGGCGATCCCCTGCCGCCGCTCTGGCACTGGCTCTACTTCCTCGATGCCGCGCCGCAATCGAAGATCGCGCCGGACGGCCACGCCGAACGCGGCGATTTCCTGCCGCCGGTGCCGCTGCCGCGGCGGATGTGGGCCGGCAGCCGCTTCAGCTTCGACGGCGAGCCGCTGCGGATCGGCGAGACGATCGCCCGCGCCTCGGAGATCAAGTCGGTCGAGCCCAAGACCGGATCGACCGGCTCGATGGTCTTCGTCACCGTGAAGCACACCGTATCGGGACCGCGGGGCGTCTCGTTCGTCGAGGAACACGACATCGTCTATCGCGAGGCCGCCCAGCCAGGCGAAAAGCCCAAGGCCCCCAGGCCGGCTCCGGCTGACGCCACCTGGACCAAAAAGATCTCGCCCGATCCGGTCCTGCTGTTCCGCTACTCGGCGCTCACCTTCAACGGCCACCGCATCCACTACGACCAACCCTACGTTACCGGTGCCGAGGGCTATCCCGGCCTGATCGTCCATGGTCCCTTGCTCGGCATGCTGCAGATCGAACTGGCGCGCCGGGCCCACCTGGACAAGGTCGTGCGGAGCTTCGAGTTCCGTGCGCTCTCGCCGGTGTTTTCGGGTCCGGCCTTCACGGTGCAGGCCCGCCACGAGGCCGACGGCTCGGCGACGACCTGGGTTGCCGATCCCAAAGGCGGACTGGCACAGCAGGGCAAGGCCGTCTTCCGGTGAACGGCGGGCCCGACTCGCGACCCGGCTCCAAATAGGGGTTGATTCCCAGTCCCGCATTTGATTCCTTGGACGCAGGGACGCGAGGGGTTATTGAGGCGTTTGACGGAACCTTGGTTCGTGCCCGATTCATCCCTCCCCACCCCGCGACTGGCCGGCGCTGCGCTGGAGCATCAGCTCGCCCTGCAGCGCTCGCGGCGGCCCGCCGATCCCCTGCTGTCGCTGGTGGTGCCGGTCTACGACGAAGATGAATCGATCGATCTCTTCATCGACACGGTCGTGCCGACCCTGGAGCGCGACCGGCTGCGCTTCGAGATCGTGTTCGTGAACGACGGCTCGCGCGACGACACGCTCTCCCGCCTGCTCGGCCGCAGCACCGGCGACCGGCGCATCAGGATCGTCAACCTGTCGCGCAACTTCGGCAAGGAGGCCGCGCTGACCGCCGGCATCGACCATGCGCGGGGCGATGTCCTGATCCCGATCGACATCGACCTGCAGGATCCGCCCGACCTGATCGGCGCGTTCCTGGCGCGTTGGCGCGAGGGCTACGACATCGTCTACGGCGTTCGCAGCACCCGACTGACCGACACCGCCGCCAAACGCATGTCGGCCGGCTGGTTCTACTGGGTGTTCAATTCGCTCTCGCCGGTGCGCATCCCGCCCAATGTCGGCGATTTCCGCCTGGTCGACCGGCGCGCCGTCGAGGTGCTGCGCCAGCTTCCCGAACGCAACCGCTTCATGAAGGGGCTGTTCGCCTGGGTCGGATTCAATTCGATCGGCGTGCCCTATGAGCGGCCGCAGCGCGCCGCCGGCACGACCAAGTTCAATTTCTGGCGGCTGTGGAACTTCGCCCTAGACGGCGTGGTGAGTTTCTCGACCGCGCCGTTGCGCGCCTGGTTCTACGTCGGTGTGGTGATCGCCACCGTCTCCATTCTCTACGCGCTCTTCATCGTCACCCGGGTCCTGATCTTCGGCATCGACACCCCGGGCTATGCCTCGTTGCTGATCGCGGTCCTGCTGATGGGTGCCATCCAGCTGCTGTCGCTTGGCATCATCGGCGAGTACCTCGGGCGGCTCTTCGTCGAGGTCAAGGGTCGGCCGATCTACGTCGTCGAAGGAGTCTACGAGGACGAGACCGGGGCGGCACCAAAGGACTGACGGCGGCCCATGGATCTCAAGGAAGAGGACATCCTCGGCGCCGATATCGGCCGGCACTGGTATTATCGCTCGAAGGCGGCAGCGCTCGGCCGCGCCGTGGCCGGGATCGGCACGCGGCACTTGCTCGACGTCGGGGCAGGATCGGGTTTCTTTTCACGTCACCTGCTGGCCCAGACACCGGCCGAAAGCGCATTGTGCGTCGATACCGGCTATCCCTGTGATCGCGACGACAGCGTGGCCGGCAAGCCCGTGCTCTATCGCCGCGACTGCGGCCAAACCGACTGCGATCTCGTGCTGATGATGGACGTGCTGGAGCATGTCGACGACGACCGCGGGCTGGTCCGCCACTACGCGGGCAAAGTGCCGGCCGGCGCACATTTTCTGGTCACGGTACCGGCTTTCCAGTTCCTGTGGAGCGGCCACGACGTCTTTCTCGAGCACAAGCGGCGCTATCGGCTGGCCGAGGTCGAGGCGGCGCTGCGCGACGCCGGTCTCGCGATCGTGCGCGGCGCCTACTATTTCGGCTTGGTCTTTCCGCTCGCGGCGGCGGTGCGGCTCGCCGATCGCAAGACGACCGAGCCGCGCAGCAGCCTCAAGAAACAAGGGGCGCTCGCCAATGGCGTGCTGAGCGCGATCTGCGCGGCCGAATTGCCACTGTTCCCGGTCAACCGACTGGCCGGGCTTTCCGCCTTCGTGCTGGCGAAGAAACCCTAGGACGCAGCGGCGGCGACGTCCTTCGACGAAATGCGGCGCCGCTTGGCGTTGATCTCGCGCAGCACCACCAGCATCTCCTCGGCGACGACATCGCCCGGGATGCCCTCGCCCTCCGCCTCGAGTTCCTTCATGTCGACCCACACCGCATAGAGGGGCGCGGTGCGCGCGGTGATGATACCGGCGTGCAGCAGGGTCTTGATCAGGACGCGGAATATGTTGGTGCTTTCCTTGAGCTGGGCGCGGCGGTCGTCGTCGGTGAAGGCCTCCTTCATCGAATCGCGCACCCACTGCCAGTCGAGCCCGTACTTGGCGTAGATCACCTGCTTCTGCTCGGCGTTGATCAGGTTGAACAGCAGCATCTGGAAGAGCTGCGCCGACCAGTCCTCGACCTTCTTGTGCTCATCCTCCTTGAGATGCCGGATCGTCCGGGCCGCCCAGATGCGACCGAAGCGGTGATGGAACGCCTCGTCGCTCATCACCAGCTGGACCAGGCGCCGCAGCACCGGGTCGTTGGTCTTGGCGTTGAGCGTCGCGAACGATCCCATCGCCAGGCCCTCGATCAGCATCTGCATGCCGACGATCTTCTTGTAGACCTCCTGGGTGCCGACAAGGTCATCGAGAACGGTGGCGATCGTCTTGCCGACCGGCAGCGGATCGCCCCAGCGCTTGGCGATGTAGCGGGTGAAGCCGGTGACGTGGCGGGCCTCCTCGCGCGCCTGGTTGGCGGCGTATTCCTGGGCGCCGGGATCGAGCAGGATGTGGCAGAGGCTGGCCGACAGCGACAGCGCCCCCTGCTCGCCATGCAGCAGGTTGGAGGTCGACCAGTGGGTGACGTCGTTGGCGAGCTGGATCTTCTGCCCGTCGTCCAGCCGATCGGCGACCGCGCTCTTCAGCTCGACCACCATGTCCAGCGGTACGATCGGCGTCTTGGACATGTCGAACGGCACGTCGTAGTCGATATAGTTCTTGTCCAGCGGGTCCCAGAAATGGTCATGGGTTGCCGAAATGATGCCGTCGAAGGCATTGGTCCGGCGGCCATAGCGCGGCACCTCGAGCATCGCCGGAAAATCTTCCGGTGCAACAGTGTCATAGGCCTTGTCGTAAGTGATCTGCTGGGCCATGCCGGTATCTCCCGTGGATGTGTGAATATGACGGATGTGTCACCTTTTTCAATGGATTTTTCCCCAGTCCCGGCGCATGGGACTTCCGCCATATTCCGGCCGCCATACTTGCAGCCGATCGGCGGGTGAACTGCTTCACCCGCACAGGAGTTAACATATGTCCCGCCGCCGCCGAATCTACGAGGGCAAGGCCAAGACCTTGTTCGAGGGGCCCGAGCCCGGGACGATCGTCCAGTACTTCAAGGACGACACCACCGCGTTCAACAACCAGAAGAAGGGCACGATCACCGGCAAGGGGGTGATCAACAACCGCATCTCCGAGTTCCTGATGATCAAGCTCGGCGAGATCGGCGTGCCGACGCACTTCATCCGCCGCCTCAATATGCGCGAGCAACTGATCCGGCAGGTCGAGATCATCCCGCTCGAAATCGTGGTGCGCAATGTCGCCGCCGGCTCCTTCGCCAAGCGCTTCGGCGTCGAAGAAGGTACCCAGTTGCCGCGCTCGATCATGGAGTTCTTCCACAAGAACGACGCGCTGGGCGACCCGATGGTGACCGAGGAACATATCACCGCGTTCGGCTGGGCGACGCCCCAGGACCTCGACGACATCGTGGCGCTGACGCTCAGGGTCAACGACTTCCTGTTCGGCCTGTTCCTCGGCTGCGGCATCAAGCTGATCGATTTCAAGGTCGAATTCGGCCGCCTCTACGAAGAGGACATGGTCCGCATCGTACTTGCCGACGAGATCAGTCCCGACTCGTGCCGGCTGTGGGACCTGCGCACCAACGAGAAGATGGACAAGGACCGCTTCCGCCGCGACCTCGGCAAGGTCGAGGAAGCCTACCAGGAGGTGGCGCGGCGGCTTGGCATCCTGATCGACCAGGGGCCGGGCGACGTGCGTGGCCCCTCCACCTTGCAATAAGAGGCGAGATGAAAGCCGCATGAAAGCCAGAGTTCACGTAACCCTCAAGAACGGCGTGCTCGACCCCCAGGGCAAGGCCATCGGACATTCGCTCAACCGGCTGGGCTTCCCCGAAGTGGGCGACGTCCGCCAGGGCAAGTACATCGAACTCGAACTCGCCGAGACCGACGAGGCCAAGGCCAAGGCCCGCCTCGAAGAGATGTGCCGCAAGCTGCTGGCCAACACGGTGATCGAGAACTACTCGATCGAGATCGTGGGCGAGCAGGCCGGCCAATGAAGGCAGCGGTTCTCGTCTTCCCGGGCTCCAATCGCGAAGGCGACGTCGCCCAGGCGATCGAACTGGTCACCGGACGCCGCCCCGCCATGGTGTGGCACGGCGACGGCGACTTCGAGAAGACCGACCTGATCGTGGTGCCGGGCGGCTTCTCCTACGGCGACTATCTGCGCTGCGGCGCGATGGCCGCCCAGTCTCCGGTGATGGCCGAGGTCAAGCGGCGCGCGGCACAAGGCGTGCCGGTGCTGGGCATCTGCAACGGCTTCCAGATCGTGACCGAAGCGGGGCTGCTGCCCGGCGTCCTGATGCGCAACGCCCACCTCAAGTTCGTGTGCGCCGACATTCATCTCAAGGTCGAGACCAGCCAGAGCCTGTTCACCAACCGCTACCAGGGCGGCCAGGTGATCCGCGTGCCGGTGGCGCATGCCGAGGGCAACTACTTCGCCGACGCCGATACGCTGAAGGCGCTCGAGGATCGCGGCCAGATCGCGTTCCGCTACTGCGCACCCGACGGCACCGTCGACGGCGCCCAGGGCAAAGCGGCCAATCCCAACGGCTCGATCAACAACATCGCCGGGATATTCAACGAAACCAAGACGGTGCTCGGCCTGATGCCGCATCCGGAGAACGCGGTCGAGCCGATGTTCGGCGGCACCGATGGCATAGGGTTGTTCGAAGGCATGGTCGAGGCGCTGTCGTGAGCGCCGCCGGAACGAACACGCCCGTGAAGCTGCCCAACGAACCTGCGATCACGCCGCAGATCGTGGCCGAGCACGGCCTCGCGCCGGACGAATACCAGCGCGTGCTCGGCATCATGGGCCGGCCGCCCACGATGGTCGAACTCGGCATCTTCTCGGCGATGTGGAGCGAGCATTGCTCCTACAAATCCTCGAAGGTGTGGCTGAAGAAGCTGCCGACCAGCGCGCCATGGGTCATCCAGGGACCGGGCGAGAATGCCGGCGTGATCGACATCGGCGACGGCCAGGCCGCCATCTTCAAGATGGAGAGCCACAACCATCCCTCCTACATCGAACCCTACCAGGGCGCGGCGACTGGCGTCGGCGGCATCCTGCGCGACGTCTTCACCATGGGCGCGCGCCCGGTGGCCAACCTGAACGCGCTGCGCTTCGGCGATCCCGCGCATCCCAAGACGCGGCATCTCGTGTCGGGCGTGGTGGCCGGCATCGGCGGCTACGGCAACTGCATGGGCATTCCGACCGTGGGCGGCGAGACCAACTTTCACGCCGCCTACAACGGCAACATCCTGGTCAATGCCATGACGGTGGGCATCGCGCCGACCGACAAGATCTTCTACGCCGCCGCGGCGGGCCTCGGAAATCCGATGGTCTATGTCGGCTCGAAAACCGGCCGCGACGGTATCCATGGCGCTACCATGTCGTCGACCGAATTCAACGAGGACAGCGAAAGCAAGCGTCCGACCGTGCAGGTTGGCGACCCGTTCGTCGAAAAGCTGCTGCTTGAGGCCTGTCTCGAATTGATGGCGACCGACGCCATCATCGCCATCCAGGACATGGGGGCGGCGGGCCTCACGTCGTCGTCGTTCGAGATGGCGGCCAAGGGCGGCCTCGGGCTGGTGATGGAGCTCGACAAGGTGCCGATGCGCGAAGAGGGCATGAACCCCTACGAGCTCATGCTGTCCGAAAGCCAGGAGCGCATGCTGATCGTGCTCAAGCCCGGCCGTGAAGAACAGGCGCGCAAGATTTTCGAGAAGTGGGAACTCGACTTCGCCGTCATCGGCCATCTTACCGACACCGAACGCATGGTGCTGTCGTGGCACGGTGACATCGTCGCCAACATCCCAATCCCTCCGCTGGTCACCGAAGCGCCGATGTACGAACGGCCTTGGACGCTGACGCCGCTACCGCCCGAAATCGAGGCCTCGGCGGTGCCGCCGCCCAAGGACTGGAAGGCCTCGCTGCTCGCCTTGATGGGCTGTCCCGACCTCGCCAGCAAGGCGTGGATCTGGAAGCAGTACGACCACCTGATCATGGGCAATACGGCGATCCGTCCGCAGGACGGCGACGCCGCTCTGGTTCGCGTCCCCGGCGGCCACAAGGGTCTCGCCATGACGTCGGATTGCACGCCGCGCTACGTAAATGCCCATCCCGAGACCGGCGGCCGCCAGGCCGTCGCCGAGGCATGGCGCAACATCACCGCAACAGGTGCCAGGCCGCTCGCGATTACCGACAACATGAACTTCGGCAACCCGACCAAGCCCGAAATCATGGGCCAGTTCGCTGGCGCCATCATGGGCATGGTGGAGGCTTGCACGGTGCTCGACTTCCCCGTCGTGTCGGGCAACGTCTCGCTCTACAACGAAACCGAAGGCCGGCCGATCCTGCCGACACCGACGATCGGCGCGGTCGGCGTGATCGACAACATCGCCAAGGCGGTCGGCTCGCGGCTGACCAAGGCCGGCTGCGCGCTGGTGCTGATCGGCGATACCAGAGGCTGGCTCGGACAATCGCTCTACTTGCGCGAACTTTGTGGCCGCGAAGAAGGCGCACCGCCGCCGGTCGATCTTGCCGTCGAGCGCCGCAACGGCGATTTCGTCCGGGGCGAAATCATCGGTGGAGGCATC
>CALDNT010000239.1 GCA_937915145.1 uncultured Reyranella sp. | reverse complement strand
CCATGCCGGCATCGGCCCACGCCATGCTCATCACGCCATAGGACGGCGGCTCCAGCCCGACCAGCCGGGCGTCGAATTTCCGCGCAATCTTCACCGCCAGATCGAATGCGGATGGATCCTCTGCCGTCCAGGCCATTGTCAGAATTGACTTCATGACACGCCCTCCCTGTTTTTGAACATTAGCACGAGCCAAAAGAGCATCGGGCACTCAAAGTTCCACACCGACGCGTCGACGCACATCATGAAGAAATTGATACAAATCCGAAATTGAAGATACACTTATAATCAATAAGTTATCTACAGTATCTCATCTATTTATTGAGATAGGGGGCGCATTTCGGCCCCAGCGTATGTGTCGATCACCCCGACAAGGCCCCAGAACTTCACCGAAGCGGCAGATGCAGACGTCGATCTAAAGAACGTTCATTTCCTTTGGAGATTTAAAGATGCTGTCCATTTTCCGCCGCCTCATGAAGAACGACAGTGGCGCGACCGCCATCGAATACACTCTGATCGCCTCGCTGATCGCCGTCGCCGCGATCACGGCGATGCGGGCCGTCGGCACCGGCCTCAACAACACTCTCAACGGCGCTGTAAACAGCCTGAACTGATATCGGCATTGTAGCCGCAATGCGACAAGGCGGGCAGTCTGGCAACGGACTGCCCATTTTCTTTGGCGGCGACGTCGTCCTGCCCATAGCCAATGTCATGTCGTGGCTTGCAGCGGCATCGCCTTGGTCGGTGGATTTCCCGAGCATATTGACTGTCGAGCCGAAGCTAAGAGCTTGGCGCCGCGCCCAACGCAAGACGACGGCACTCTCCCGCCAGATACAAAGCCAAATTCTCCGATGCGGCGCGTTGGCGGTGTCAACTCCCTGACACTCCCCCTCATGCTACCTCAAAAAATAGCAAAAACCTGCTGAAATTGCAATTCAACTGACCTGGGCCGCCTTGGCGACGATCCAGGCGAACCGATCGGACAGCGCCGCGAGCGTAATTCGATTGATGGCGTCCGCCCCGATCGTCGCCCCTCCGGTGGCATCGGGGAGGTCCCGTGTCGCCACCGTATCGGCGGCGATCGTGCTCATGAAGCCCTGGTCGGTCGCGGCGCGCACGGTTGCCGAGACACACATATGGGTCATGAACCCCCCGACAATCAGGTTCTTTCGACCGGTGGCCTCGAGGTGCTTGGCAAGGTCCGTGCCGGCAAAGGAATTCGGCAGAGCCTTGTCGACGGTCGTCTCGCCGCCACGCGGCGTCAACGCCGACACGATTTCATAGCCGCTGGACGCGGGATTGAACGCCTTGCCCTTCGACTGGTGGCGGACATGCACGACCGGGGTCCCAGCTTTGCGGGCCCGTTCAAGCAAATCGGCCAGCGCCTCGATCGCCGGCTGAACGCCGTGCAGCGGCAGCAAGCCATCGGTGTACTCCCGCTGCGCATCGATGATCAGCAGGACGCCGTCCGCCATTGTCGCCGGCGCAGGCGTTGCTCCCGCCATCTGCAGCATGGTCATCGCCATGATCTTCTCCCCCGTTTCACCAAAGTGGTTACGCTATGGTTGTGTAAGCCTTGCGCGTATCAACGCGCAATGTGGGCGGTTTGGCAAGAGCTTGGGGCGCAATGCCGCGGCAGCGCCGGTTTCGATCGTGTCGCGCACTGCGGCGGCAACGACCAAGTCGATGGCACCGTTCCAGCGATAGCGCGCCTGCCCGACACTGATGCCGAACTCGCGGGCGAGACGGGCCCAGGATAGTCCCGCCGCACGCGCCCAAACGATCCGGCGATCGCCGGTTTCGAGCGTTCCCAACCATGGCAGGATACGGTCGAGTTCGGAGATTGCCTTCGGCCCGGGCGGAATCCTCGCCGCCGGCAAGGGAGTATAGCCGTAGGCATCCCCCGGATCGTGCGGCGCGGCCGGCCACGACGAACGTTCCCGCGCCGGCATGCCGGTTCCTCGGCATTGGCAGGCGCTTCAGCGTATTCGCCGCCCGGTCGAGAGCCGCAATCACCGCGCGCCGGACTTCGGCAAAGGTAAGTTCAGCGGCCATCGTGGCCTCCATTGTCGTCGATATCGACAACGAGATCGGCAAGCACGCGGTCGACGGACAAACCCAGTGCGCGCGCGGCTTCGCGCGCCAGTGGTCTTGCCATGAGGGGCAGAACATCGACGGGCCGGAGGCCCATCTTGTCGGCGAGGAGCCTGGCGATCCGGGCACCGTGATAATTGGCGGCGGCGGCTCGGCCGCTGAAAGCGGTGGCGAAGCGCCGGGTCGGGAGTTGATCGTAAAACCTTGGATAGGACATCCGTACCTCCTGCCAACAGGAGTATAGGATTTATTTATCTTGTCAATCGTACAATTCCTAGTAGACGAAACGGTCGCCGGCTGGCAAAATGCTGGCATTATGGACGCACCCCGCAAAGTGTTGGTCGACACGCTGGCACGCCGGCCGGATCTTGATCTCAAGAACCTGTCGCTCGCCATCGGCCGCAATCATGCCTATCTCCAGCAGTATCTGATGCGCGGTTCGCCGCGCGAGTTGCCGGAGGCAGCACGGCACGGTCTGGCGCCGTTGCTCGGGGTCTCGCCGGACGATCTGCGGTCGACCGCCGCCCCCCCTGGCGCCGGTGGCCGACTCGAGGGTGACCTGCGAATGGTGGGCCCTCTGCGGGCTGCCGATCGCGCCGATCTTCCGGTCTATGCCTCCGCCGAAGGTGGTAATGGCGCGATTATCATCACCAGCGAGCCGATCGACTACGTGCGCCGGCCCGAACCGCTTCTGTCGGTACGCGACGGCTATGGCTGCTACGTCATCGGCGACAGCATGAGCCCAGCCTACGAGCAGGGAGATCTGCTGCTCGTTCACCCCGGCCGACCGGTGCGACCCGGCGATGACTGCGTCTTCGTCCGGGATCAGGGCGACGGCACCCAGCAGGCCCTGGTCAAGCGCTTGCTGCGGATCACTCCCGAAAAATGGCGGGTCCGGCAGTTCAACCCGGCGAAGGATTTCGACCTCGACCGCAGCCAGTGGCAGAAGGTCCAGTTGATCGTCGGCAAGTATTCCCGCTAGCCTATCGCTTGACATTCCATAGGAGTTAATCCTATCTATCCCTATCGTCCTCGAACGGAGGGGAGATGGAAAACACCTATTATCTCATTGTCGAGCAGCAGGCCGACGGACGGCGCCTCAGAACAATCGACGAATACGCTTCGGCCGACCGCCTGGTCGCCGATGCTGCCGACTACGAAGCCGGAGAATTCCCCGGACGCTGGGTTGGGGCACTGACGTTGTCGTTCGACTCCTCGGGTCGACTGAAAGCCGCGCTCCCTCTGGCCGATGTTGCAGCCAACGTACACGCCGAACTCGTATCGCGCTCGGAATGGCGCCGGCGCCAGGCCGCTCTCGACCGCTGGCCGGCGCGCTAGTCGTCCATGAGGACACAGTCATGAAGGCGATTGTCGTCGGCGCCGGCATCATGGGCCTCAGCACCGCGTGGGGATTGGTACGCGACGGTCATGAGGTCGAGTTGTTCGAGCAGGGTCAGCTGCCCAACCCGCTGGCCTCATCAATGGACGAGCATCGTCTCATCCGCCATCCCTATGGCGATCAGGTGGGTTATGCCCGCCTGATCGACGACGCCTATGCCGCCTGGGACCTGCTGTGGGGTGATCTCGGACAGCGTCTTTACGCCACCACCGGGACACTGGCGCTGACAGGCAAT
>CALDNT010000238.1 GCA_937915145.1 uncultured Reyranella sp. | reverse complement strand
CACGTGCGCGATACCGAGGCTGACGATGCGGTGCGGCGGCGTCGCCACCACGTCAGTTCCTTCCATCGCAATCGAGCCGGCGCGCGGGCGAATCAGTCCGGAGATCACCCGCATCAATGTCGTCTTGCCGGCGCCGTTGGGGCCGATCACGCCCACCGCCTCCCCGGCCTTGACGTCGAGGCTGACCCCGAACAGTGCCTGAAAAGTGCCGTAGCCGGCGTCGACCGATTTGAGCTCGAGCATCTACCGGTTCCTCAACGACGCGCTTCGGCCGCGGCGGCCTGGGTCGCATCGGCATCGGTGCCGAGATAGACCTCGACGACGCGAGGATCGCTCGAGACCGCGCTCGGCAGGCCTTCGGAAATCTTCTCGCCATGATCAAGCACCATGACGCGGTCGACCACGCGCATGAGCACGCCCATGATGTGCTCCACCCAGATGATGGTGATGCCGAGTTCGTCGCGGATCTTGCGCAGCATGTCGGCCGCCTGGTCCATCTCGGTCTCGTCGAGGCCGCCCAGGCTTTCATCAGCCAGCAGCAGCTTGGGTCCGGTGGCGAGCGCCTTGGCGAGTTCGAGCTTCTTGAGGCCGGCTGCGCCGAGGCCGTCGACGCTGGCTTCGCGGTCGGTCGGCAGGCCGACCATCTCTAGCGCCTTTTCCGCAGCGTCGTTGGCCTTGGCCAAGCTGTGGCTGCCCTGACCGTAGTAGCCCGCCAGCGCCACGTTCTCGAAGATCGTCAACCGGCGGAAAGGTCGCGGAATCTGGAAAGTGCGGCCAATGCCACGGTTGATGATCTTGTGTGGCGGCAGCCCGGATACTTCGCGGCCGGCAAACTTGATCGATCCCGCCGTCGGAGGAAACGTCCCCGACAGCATGTTGAAGATCGTGCTCTTGCCCGAGCCGTTCGGGCCGATCAGGCCGAGAATCTCGCCCTGATCGACCTTGAACGACACGTTGTCGACAGCAGTAAAACCGCCGAACTTCTTTACCAGCCCTTCGACAACAAGCACGGACGCACTCTTCCCCTTGAGCCTTCCGGCTCGTCTACTTGTTGCTATAAGTCGTGCCGGCGGGCAGAGGCAGCACGGCTTCGCGCTGCGCCTGGCTCTTGGGCCACACCACGTAGGACTTGTCGTCGATGTACTGGATGACGACCGGGAACGAACGCTCGTTCTGGCCGGCCATCTGCGAACCCGCGGCCGGGAACTTGACGCCGAAGCCAAGCATCGTGCCGCCTTCCTTGATGTCGACATCCATGGCAGCCTGGCGCAGGGCATCGGGAGTGACGCCGCCATACTTCTTGATGGCGACCGGCAGCACCTCCGTGAAAAATACGTAGGCATTGCTGGCGGCCATGCCAACGTGCGCTGACCGGATGGCAACGCCCGGCTTCACCTTGTCGAACTCTTCACCCACCATCTTGATGATCGGCGGCAGCTTGGCGTCGAGCGTCTTCTGGTTGGCGAGCCAGATCGAGATCGGGTCGGTATTGAAGAAGTAATTGACGTCCTTGCCGAGGCCTTCCTTCAGCTTCTCGTAAACGCCGTAGCCGGCGCCGTGGCCGACCAGGGCGCCAAACTTGAGGCCCTGTTCGCGCGCCTGACGCAGCAGCAAGGTAATGTCCGGATTGTAGCCGGTATGGAAGATGACGTCCGGCCGCGCGCGCTTCAGCTTGGTCACCAACGCCGAAAGATCGGGCGCGGTGGCCGAATAGCCTTCCTTCAGCACGACGTTGAAGCCAGCCTTTTTGGCGCCGGCCTCGTTGCCCTTGGCCACGTCGACGCCGTAAGCGCCATCCTCGTGGATGATGGCGACACGCAGGTCTTTCGCCGGCTTGCCGAACTTGGCGACGTTGTTGCTGATGAAGTCCATCGTCATCATGCCGAACTGATCGCCGCTCGCCTGCGGACGGAAGACGTACTTGTATTTCTTGCCATCCAGCACGGCCGACGAGATGCAGGTCGTGATCCACATGAATTTCTTGAGCTGCTCGACGCGGCCCGCCACCGGCACGCACTGCGCCGAGGAGTAGAAGCCGAGCAGCATGTCGACCTTTTCCTGCTCGATCAGGCGGACGGCTTCGTTGATGGCGACATCGGGCTTGCTTTGGGCGTCGGCATAGACCGCCTCGATCTTGTAGCCCTCGACGCCGCCCGCCTTGATGAAGTAGTCAATCATGATCTTGGCGCCGACATACTGCAATTCGGAACCGCCGCCGGCCAGCGGGCCGGTCAGATCGTATATGACGCCGATCTTGAGCTTCTTTTCCTGAGCCTGCGCCGCGACCGTCAGGCCGAGCACCGCGGTTGCCGCAACCACCGCTCCGAGAATGCGGCGTCGTGTGCCATTCAACATTGCGTTCCTCCCTAGCTACAGAATTGTTTCTTGATCAGTTGTACCGCATCACAGATGTCGAGCCGTCGGATGTCAAGCGTCGCGCAAGGACGTGGGGCGACCCTCGCCCGGGGTGAGGACGTCGAACATGAAGCCGGCGGGCTGTTCAAGCATGCCGAACAACGACGCAAGCCGCGAGGCGTCGCCCTCGACCTTGAGATCGCCAGAACGCAGCGCATCGGCGGCGGCGATCTTGCGCAGCACGACGGCGTCGAGCGTCGAGCGCGTCGTCGTGATCGATGCCGCCGCGGAACCCGACCACGCACCCATACGATGGGTGAGCGTGCAGTGCTTGAGCGTAAGTGTCAGCTTCTCGACACGGTCCGTAAAGTGCCAGTTGATAACGGTCGATTGGCCTGCCGCCTTCGCCGCGTCGAGGCGCACCGCCATCAGGTCGAAGAACACATCCGTGCTGAGACCGGCCAGCGTGTCGGCACCCATCGTCGCGCGTGCCGGCATCTGGAAGACGCCGTGCCGCAGCTCTTGGGCACCGTAGAGGAAGGCGTTGCGCCACGTCGCTGACTCGGCCTGGTAGCCCATCTGCTCCAACGCGTCGGCGCACAACGCGCGAGCCGCCGCATTCGCCGGTTCGGCGTAGACGACCTCCTTCATCACCTGTGCCACCCAGCGGAACTCGCCCCGGGCGAAGTCGGCCCGGGCGCGGGTGATCACTGCCGCCGCCCCGCCCATGTACTCGACGAACTTGGCGGCCGCCGGCGCCGGCGGCAGCGCATGAAGGTTGCATGGATTTCCGTCATACCAGCTTAGATAGCGCTGATAGACCGCCTTCACATTGTGGCTGACGGTGCCGTAGTATCCGCGCGCCGACCAGCGCTCGGCGAGGCCTGACGGCAGATCGATCGCCTCGGCGATCTCCGCCGGCCGCCAGCCTTTGTTCATGTAGCGCAGCGTCTGGTCGTGAATGTGCTTGTAGAGATCGCGCTGGGCTTCGAGATAGTCGATCACCTTCGCTCTTTCCCACACCGGCCAATGATGCTGGCCGATCAGGATCTCCGTATCGGGGCCATAAAGTTCGATGGCATCGGAGATATACTTCGCCCAGATGCGTGGATCGCGCGCCACCGCGCCGCGCAGCGGGATGAAGTTGTGCAGCAGCGGACAGGCGTTCTCCGCCATGTTGAGAACGCCGAGCTGCGGATAGAACATGTGCATCTCGGCCGGCGCCTCGGTCTCCGGTGCCAGCTGAAACACAATTTTCACGCCGTCGATCGTGTGTTCCTCGACCGACTTGGCGATGGTCTGCGTCGGCGCGATCAGGCCCGGCGTGCCGCGCGCCACGCCCTTGCCCAGCCCGGCATCGACCTGGCCACGCGGGCCGCGCGGCAGCAGGGAGCCGAACTGGAACTGGGCGCGGCGGATCATCGGCAATCCAGCCAGCACGTTCTCACCCGATACCGCTTCCATGAAACCGTTCGGAGCGATCACCGCGACCTTGCCTGCCTTCACGTCGGCCTCGTTGACGACGCCACGCGCGCCGCCATAGTGATCGACGTGGCTGTGGGTGTAGATAACCGCCATCACGGGTTTCTTCGGGCGATGAGCGAAGTAAAGCTCGAGCGCCGCCCGCGCGACTTCCGCAGTGGTGAGCGGATCGATCAGGATCAAGCCGCTGTCGCCCTCGATCACCGTCATGTTGGCAATGTCGAAGCCGCGGAGCTGGTAGAGGCGGTCGGTGACCTTGAACAGCCCATTGGCGAGATTGAGCCGCGCGATGCGCCACAGGCTGGGGTTCACCGTCGCCGGCGCGAGTTCACCTTCAACGAAGGCATATTCGCCGAGGTTCCACAGCACCGTGCCGTTTGCCGCACACACCACGCCGTCGGGAACCGGCGCGATCAGCCCTTGTTGGGCGGCTTCGAAGTCGGCCACGTCGGTGAAGGGCAGGCGTGCGGTCATGGCAGCATTGGCGGCTATCGTCGCAGGCTCTGCGTCGCGTGCGATGTCGAGATGTGATGCCGGTACCGGCACGGCCGAACGCACTATCATTTCCAATCCCCTCGACACCCATTTCATTGTCGGGAGAAGGATCGCAAACCACCGACCGCCCCGCAATGCGCGCCGATCGGCGCGCTTCTACTCTGCGGGCTTGAGCGGGGCCTTGCCGACCTCGTGCTCATTGGGGAGCAGCGACAGGGCGAGGAACGAGCAGAGGGCGACGCCGGCCAGAACCATCAGCAGAACGGGGAAACCCGCCGCCTTGACCGTCGGGCCGAGCAGGGCAACCACGAACGAGCTGACGCCGAAGCCGATCGCAAGCCGGGCGCCTGTCACCCGGCTGCGCATGCGGTCGTCGATGTAGCGCACGACCATGGCGTCGGTGAAGGGAATGGCGCCGAATACCAGCAGCATGAAGGCGATCGCCGTCAGGAACAGCGCCCAGTTCTCGACCTGGGAGGCAATCAGAAACAGCGGCACCTGCAGCAGCACGATCGGCAGGTAGATGTTCTTCAGTGGAAAACGGTCGATCAGCTTGCCGACGACGAGCTGGGCGAGCGATGCCAGCGCGAAGATGACGAAGAGCATGGTCGCCAGCATCGCTGGGTCCTCGGCAATGCTCTTGGCGCGGATAGTCAGCAGTTCGCCGTTCCCATTGGTAGTGAAGTTGAAGATGATGCTGCCCGTCACGGCGGTGAAGGTCATGATCGTGAACACCCTCGCCATCACCGATGGCGGCAGGTCGAGCATCTTGGGCTTGCGCTTGGCCGGCGCCTCCTCCTCACGCGGAACCAGCACGACGAAGGCCACGGCACAGATCAGACAGATCACAGCCGGCAGGATGAAAGCCATCTGCCAGCCGAAGCGCTGGGCGATATAGACCGATGCGCCAGCGGCAATGGCGATGCCCATGTTACCCGCCAATCCGTTCACGCCGATCGTGAAGCCGGGATTCTTCGCCTTCTGCACCAGCATCGGAATGCCGACCGGATGGTAGATCGAGGCGAAAGCGCCCATCAGCGTCAGCGCCGCGCCGATCTGCCATTTGTTGCTGCACAGTGCGATCACCAATGCCGACACGCCCATGCCGACGAAAAAGATGACCATCATTATCCAGCGGCCCCAGTGGTCACCCAGCCGGCCGCTGACGATCGAGCCGGCGCCGAACATGAACAACGCGCCGTAATTGAAAGGCGTGAGTTCAGTCCACTCCACGCCCCACACGCCGGCGATCACGCCCCAGCTATAGGCAAAGACCACGAGAATCCAATGGTCCATGGCGTGGCCGATGTTGAGCAGGATGGCGCTGGGGCTGCTGTGGTTCATCTTCTCATTGTCCTCCAGATATCAAGAGTAGGTGTGGCCGCGATGGCTGTCTTGCGCTAGAATGCCAACTTATGTCTAAGTTGAGCCAACGGGCTGCCGTGAGCACGGAACGATCCACTGATCCGGCCGACTACCAGAACGTGCCGCGCGCCGTGGCGGCAATGCCCAAGGATTTTCCCGACAGTTTCGAGATCGCACCGCACAGCCACGAGCGGGCGCAGCTCATCTACGCGACGGTCGGTACGATGCGCGTATCGACCGGTGACGGCATGTGGATGGTCCCGCCGCAACGCGCGGTGTGGATGCCGGCCGGCGTGCGGCACGGTATTGTGATGTCGAGCGACGTCACGATGCGCACGCTCTATTTGCGCGAGGACGCCGCGGCATTCATGCCCGGCGCCTGCCGGGTACTGCCGGTGTCGCCACTGCTGCGCGAACTCATCGTGCGCGCAACCGAACTGCCCGTGCGCTACGACGAAAGCGGTCCGGCCGGTCATGTCGTGGCGCTGATCCTGGCCGAACTGCGCGGGCTGCAATCGTTGCCACTGCAACTGCCGATGCCGCGCGATCCCAAGCTGCGTGGGCTTTGCCAGCGGATTCTGATGGTGCCCGGCGACCAGCGTACCCTCGCCGCCTGGGCACGCACCATCAACACCAGCTCCCGTACGCTTGCCCGCCACTTTCAGAGCGAGACCGGCCTCAGCTTCGGCGCGTGGCGCCAGCAGGCACGCGTACTCGAGGCTATGGGCCGTCTCGGCGGCGGCGCACCGGTCACACAGGTAGCACTCGATCTTGGCTACGACAGTGTCAGCGCCTTCAGCGCCATGTTTCGCCGTGCCGCTGGCACGCCACCCAGCGCCTATCGCCGACCACGGTCCGCAGATTGATAAGACCCTCGCAGAAGTGGGGATTTGTGTTGATCTGCAGTCGCTTAGACCACAGAAGCCTTGACGCCGCCGGTGCATTTCCCCCCAATGCGCGTCCAATTTGCGATACTCTAAACCGTCATTTACCTCAGATCGGCAGCTCCGCCGCCGCTTGGAGTCTCAGTTGAAGCCGACCGATATCGCGAACCCGGACTATTTCCACAAAGTCGTCGACTGCCAATGGGCCTGTCCGGCCCATACGCCCGTCCCGGAATACATCCGGCTGATCGCGCATGGCCGCTATTCCGATGCCTACATGATCAACTGGAAATCCAACGTATTTCCGGGAATTCTCGGGCGGACCTGCGATCGGCCGTGCGAGCCGGCTTGCCGGCGCAGCCGCGTCGAGGACGAACACCTCGTCAAGGGCAAGAAGGAGCCGGTGGCGATCTGCCGACTGAAGCGCGTCGCGGCGGATTACAAGGACGACGATGGTATCAAGGCCGGCATGCCCAAGGCGCCGGCGAAGAACGGCAAGCGCATCGCCTGCATCGGCGGCGGCCCCTCTTCGCTCACGGTAGCGCGCGATCTCGCCGTGCTGGGCTATGAGATCGTGATCTACGATCAGGACCCCAAGCTCGGCGGCTTTATTCGCACCCAGATCCCGCACTTCCGCCTGCCTGAATCGGTGATCGACGAGGAGGTCGGCTACATCGTCGACATCGGCAACATCGAATTCCGCCATAAGAAGGTAGATTCGCTGAAGGCTGTCCTGGCCGAAGACTACGATGCGGTGTTCGTTGGTTCCGGTGCTCCGCGCGGCCGTGACCTCGACGTGCCGGGCCGCAAGGAAGCCGCCACCAACATCCACATCGGACTGGACTGGCTGTCGTCGGTCTCGTTCGGCCACATCAGCAAGGTGGGCAAGCGGGTGATCGTGCTGGGCGGCGGCAACACCGCGATGGACTGCTGCCGAACCGCGCGCCGCCTCGGCGGCAGCGACGTCAAGGTCATCGTGCGCTCCGGCTTCGAGGAAATGAAAGCGTCTCCGTGGGAAAAGGAAGACGCGATGGGCGAGGACATCCCCATCCTGAACATGCTGGTGCCGAAGGAAGTCACCCACAAGAACGGCAAGATCACCGGCGTCCTGTTCGAGAAGGTCAAGGCCGAGTACGACGCCAAGGGCCGTCGCAGTCTGGTGCCGTCCGGCGAACCCGACGAGCACCACGAATGCGACGATGTGCTGGTGGCGATCGGCCAGGAGAATGCCTTCCCGTGGATCGAAAGCGATGCCGGCATCGAATTCGACAAGTGGGGCCTGCCCAAGCTTAACGAAACGACCTTCGGCAGCAGCCACCCCAAGGTCTTCTTCGGCGGCGATGCGGCGTTCGGCCCCAAGAACATCATCTGGGCGGCGGCACACGGCCACGATGCCGCAATCTCGATCCACAAGATGCTGATCGGCGAGAACCCCGAGGAGCGCCCCGCCCCCGGCGTCAACATCGCCAGCCAGAAGATGGGCATCCACGAATGGAGCTACGATAACGCGCCGACCATCGACCATCGCCTGAAAGTCCCGCACCGCCCGAAGAAGGAGGCGCTGAAGGACATCATGGCCGAGGTCGAGCTTGGCTTCGATCCGCAACTCGCCTTCAAGGAAGCGCAGCGCTGCCTGAACTGCGATGTCCAAACCGTCTTCACCGGCACGCTCTGCATCGAATGCGACGCCTGCGTCGACATCTGTCCGATGGATTGCATCACCTTCGCCCAAAATGGCGAGGAAAAGGACCTGCGCACCCGCCTGCTCGCGCCGGCGATGAACCCGACGCAGGACCTCTACATCGGCGGCGATCTCAAGACCCAGCGCGTTATGGTCAAGGACGAGGACGTCTGCCTGCACTGCGGCCTGTGCGCCGAGCGCTGCCCGACCGGTGCGTGGGACATGCGCAAGTACTACATGGAAATGACCCAAGCGGAGCATGCATGCCGCAAGCAATAGCCGCCGTAAACGACTTCGTCGTCAAGTTCGCGAACGTCAACGGCTCCGGATCCGCCTCCGCCAACGAGCTGTTCGCGCGCTCGATCTTACGCATGGGTGTGCCGGTCAGCCCGCGCAACATCTTCCCCTCGAACATCCAGGGCCTGCCGACCTGGTACGAGGTCAGAGTCACCGAGAAGGGCTACCTCGGCCGGCGCGGCGGCGTCGACATGATGGTCGCCATGAACCCGCAAACCTGGGCGGAAGACGTCAAGGAGATCTCGCCGGGCGGCTACATCTTCTACGACAGCACCAAGCCCATGCCGTCCTCGATGTTCCGCGACGACATCAACATTATCGGCGTGCCGCTCACCGCCATTGCCAACGCCACCTACACCGACGCCCGCCAGCGCCAACTTTTCAAGAACATCATCTATGTCGGCGCACTCTCAGTGCTGCTCGGGATTGACGAGAAGGAAATCCAGCGGCTGTTCGGCGAGCAGTTCAAGGGCAAGGAGAAGCTGCTCGATTCCAACGCCAAGGCGCTCAACCTGGGTCGCGACTGGGTCAGCCAGCACGTCGACCCTGGTTCGGTGAAGCTGAAGATCCGCCGCGCGGACAATGTCGGCGATCGCATCTTCGTCGAGGGCAACAATGCTGCCGCACTCGGCGCCGTCTATGGCGGCGCCACGGTGTGCGCCTGGTATCCGATCACGCCGTCGTCGTCGCTCGCCGAGGCCTTCCAGGCCCACTGCAAGCGGCTCAGGCACGACAAGGAGACCGGCAAGGCCAAGTACGCCATCGTCCAGGCCGAGGACGAGCTCGCCTCCATCGGCATCGTGATTGGCGCCGGCTGGAACGGCTCGCGCGCCTTCACCTCGACGTCGGGACCAGGAATCTCGCTGATGACCGAATTCATCGGCCTTGCGTCCTTCGCCGAAGTGCCAGCGGTGATCGTGAACGTGCAACGCGGCGGGCCGTCGACCGGCATGCCGACGCGCACCCAGCAGTCTGACCTGCTGAGCTGCGCCTATGCCTCCAACGGCGACACCAAGCATGTCCTGCTGTTCCCCGAGGACCCCAAGGAGTGTTTCGACTTCACCGCCGACGCGCTCGATCTCGCCGACCGGCTGCAGACCCCGGTCTTCGTCATGACCGATCTCGACATCGGCATGAATCACCGGCTTTGCCATCCGTTCCAGTGGGATGAAAAGCGCGTCATCGACCGCGGCAAGGTGATGACAGCCGATGAACTTGAGGCCGGCAAGAATTTCGGGCGTTACCTCGATGTCGACGGCGACGGCATCCCGTTCCGTACATATCCCGGCACGCACCCGACCAAGGGCGCCTATTTTACCCGCGGCACCACCAAGGACGAGTATGCCCGCTATAGCGAGGAGGGCGCGGTCTATGTCCGCAACATGGAGCGGCTGCAGAAGAAGTTCGACACCGCGCGCCGCATCGCCCCGCAGCCGATCCGCCACTCCTCAGCCCATCCGACAAGCTACGGCGTGATCTATTTCGGCTCGACGAGCCCGGCAATGGACGAGGCTCTGGACCAACTCAAAGCCGCCGGCCACCACGTCAACGCACTCAGGGTCCGCGCCTTTCCGTTCGCGCAGGGCGTCGAGGATTTCATCCACGAGCACGAGCGCGTGTTCATCGTCGAACAGAACCGCGACGGCCAGCTCCGCACCATGCTGATGAGCGAATTCGTGCTCGATGGCCGCAAGCTCGTGCCGATCCTGCACTACGACGGCACGCCGATTACGGCGCGCTTCATTGCGGCCGGCGTTGCCGAGAAACTCGGCCAGTTCAAAGTGATTCCTTTCGAAAAGGCGGCGTCATGACCTACATCGCCAAGCCCCGGCTGCATCATCCCTCGCTGGTCAAGAACAAGGCCGGCTACACGCGGCGCGACTACGAAGGCGCGGTCTCGACACTGTGCGCCGGCTGCGGCCACGATTCGATCAGCGCCGCCATTATCCAGGCGAGCTACGAACTCGACGTCCTGCCGCACCAGATCGCCAAGCTCTCCGGCATCGGCTGCTCGTCGAAGTCGCCGACCTACTTCCTGGGCGCCAGCCACGGCTTCAACACCGTGCATGGCCGCATGCCGTCGGTGATGACCGGCGCCAATCTCGCCAACCGCAACCTGGTCTACATGGGCGTGTCGGGCGACGGCGATTCAGCCTCGATCGGCCTCGGCCAATTCGCGCATATCATGCGCCGTGGCGTCAACATGACCTACATCGTCATGAACAACGGCGTGTACGGCCTCACCAAGGGTCAGTTCTCGGCCACCGCCGACAAGGGCTCGATCAGCAAGAAGGGCGTGGCCAACAGCGAGGAGCCGATCGACCTCGTCTCGCTCGCCATCCTGATGGGCGCCACCTTCGTCGGCCGCTCCTTCTCCGGCGACAAGCACCAGCTGGTACCGCTGATCAAGGCGGCGATGGCCCACAAGGGTGCAGCCTTCCTCGACGTCATCAGCCCCTGCGTGGCGTTCAACAACCACCCCGGCTCGACCAAGAGCTACGACTACGTGCGCGAGCACAACGAAGCGCTGAACCGGATCGATTTCATCGAGGGCCGCGAGGCAATCACGGCGTCCTACGATCCCGGCACGCTCACCACCGTGCGGCAGCACGATGGCTCGATCCTCCGCCTGCGCAAGCTCGGTGAGGACTACGATCCCTCCGACAAGGTGGCCGCCATGAAGCGCGTCCAGGAGGGTGAGGCCGATGGCGAGGTCGTCACAGGCCTGCTCTACGTCGATCCGGCGCCGAGAGACCTGCACCACCATCTGAACACCATCGATGTCGCCCTCAACACGCTGGGCGATGCCGAACTCTGCCCCGGCCCTGCGGCGCTCGACCGTATCAACGCGAGCCTGCGCTGAGCTTCGCCGGATACGCCGCCCCTTCTCAGAGGTCCACGCGCTCCTCGGCCACCGTCCTGCGTTCCGCCATGTCGAAACGGCCCGAATAGATCGGCCGTTCGCCGGTCGTCGGCCCGGGATACTGTACGATCAGGATTTCGCCACCAGTTTCGGTGCGGAACACACCCTCAAAATGGGGGTCGGGATGGAACAGCATCGAGCCTGGCGTGCACAGTTTACCGTCGATGGTGAATTCGCCTTTCAGGACGTACCAGACCTGGGCGAAGCCGTGATAGTGCTCAGGGTGATGGGCGCCCGGTTCCAACCGCAGGATGCCGGCGTTGGGCTCGGTCGGCCGCTCGGGTCGCGGATGAAACAGCATCTTGCCTGTTTCGCCTGGCCAACGGATGGTCTCCCACTCGACCTCATCGATGTGCCGGATGTCGTAGGGCAGATGATCCCTGCGCGAGGCCTCGCGCGCCGTGACGAGCGCGGCATTCGCTTGGACGGTATCGGGAACATGCTTGCTCATCATGCGGTCTCCGTTGTCGGGGTCTTCAGGGAAAGATGCCACCAATCACGAGCGTCGGGCGCCTCAGCGGGCTTGGCCACCGTCATCAGCACATGCGCCTTGCCGCGGCCGGCGTTCTCGGCACGGTGCGGCTGCTGCGAGTCGATGAATATCCCGTCGCCGGCCTTGAGCCGGACCTGTTCGTCGCCGACGAAGAACAGCACTTCGCCGGAGAGCACGTAACAATGTTCCTGGCCTGGATGCGAGACCATGGCCTCCATCCCCTTTTCGCGCGGGAAGACGAGATGGAAGACTTCCATGCGGTCGAGCGGCGCACCGCCGCCCAGCGGGCGCCAGCGATAGCCAGTTGCCTCGATCTCTTCGAGCTCGTCATGTTCGGCGCGGTGGACGGCGACCCTAGTCTTGGCCGGTGTGTTGGGATCGGCGAACAGTTCATGCAGGCCTAGGCCCAGCGCGTCGGCGAGCTGAATCAGATTGGCGATCGAGGCGGCAACCTGGCCGCGCTCCAGCTTCGACAGAAATCCCTCGGACACGCCCGACTTGGCTGCAACGTCAGCCAGCGTCCGCCCGCTGCCGTTACGCGCATTGCGCAGGCGGCGGCCGATCTCTTCGGTCGCTCGGGCAATCCTGTCCATTGCCCGAATTTGCCCTCAGATTTCCTGTAAAGCAATAAATATTGCTATACAGGAACTATCACGCCGCCACCTCCACGAGCTGACCGACCTGGCCGGGCGTGCGCTGCAGCTCGAGGCGATGGTCGTGCCATTTCCGCAGCGACGGCCGATGGCCGATCGATACCAGGGTGGTGGCCGGCAAGCGTTCCTTCAGTGCACCATAGACCGCCGCCTCGGCCGCGTCGTCGAGCGACGCCGTGGCCTCATCGAGGAACAGCCAGTCGGGCTTGAACACGAGTGCCCGGGCGATCGCCAGGCGCTGCTGCTCGCCGCCCGACAGTATGTTGGTCCAGTGCGTCTCCTCGTGGAGGCGGCCGGCGAGATGGCCGAGTTGCGCCGCAGTGAGTGCCTCGACGATCTGGTCGTCGCTCGCAGTCGAGTGCTCGTCGGGATACTTCACCGCGTCACGCAACGAGCCGATCGGGATGTAGGGCTTCTGCGGCAGGAAAAGCACGCGCGCGCCGGCCGGCACATGAACGTGGCCGCTGCCGAACGGCCAGATGCCGGCCACGGCACGGAACAGCGTGCTCTTGCCCGAGCCGCTGGCGCCGGAGATCAACGTCGACCGGCCGCGCGGAAATGCCAGCGTGGTGTCGGCCAGCAGCGTCTGGCCGTTGGGCAGAGCGAGCGTAAGGCCCTCGACGCCGACGTCGGAGCGGCCGGCCTGCGGTGCGACCTCGATGGCGCTCTCCGGCTTGTGGTCAGTCGCCGCCTGCAGGCCGATCAGACGATCCATGACGGCACGCAACTCGGCCAGCACCGTGTAGTTGTCGATGAAGAACGACAGCGCATTCTGGACCTGACCGAAAGCCGAGGCCGTCTGGGTCATCACGCCCAGCGTGATGGCACCGGCGAAGAACCGTGGCGCCGTCACGAGGTAGGGAAAGATGATCGCAAGCTGGGCATAGCCTGACTGATAGAAGGCGAGCTGCACCTGGGTGAAGAGCACACGCCAGCCGTTGGCGAAGACATCGGCGAAGCGCGCATTCAACGCCTCGGCTTCGTCCTCCTCGCCGCGATAGAGGGCGATGCCCTCGGCATTTTCGCGCACGCGCACCAGCGAGAAGCGGAAATTTGCCTCGAAGCGCTGCTTCTGGAAGTTGAGAGGGATCAGCCGCCGGCCGACCAGGTTGGCGAGATAGGTGCCACCGAGCGCGTAGATCAGGCAGGCCCACGCCATGTACCCCGGCACATTGACGTCGAGACCGATGACGGCCAGCGACAGCGGTCCCGACAGCGTCCACAAGATGAACAGGAACGACACCAACGTCGCCACCGCCCCGAGGAAACCGAGGAAGAGCTGCATGGTGTATTCGCCGAGAAACCGCAGATCCTCGGCGATACGCTGGTCGGCGTTGTCGACCGTGCGTTGCAGCTCGATCCGGTAGTAGCCGCGTCCATCGAGCCAGTGGGCAAGGAACCGCCGTGTCAGCCAACGCCGCCAGCGCAGGCGAAGGTAGGGACTGACGATGGCACGCGCGACAAAGGCCGCGATCATCAGAGCCGCGATCCAGGCGAAGGTCAGCATTTCCGTCCAGAACGCCGCCTCGTCCTTGTTCTGCAGGCTGTCGTAGAAGCGCCGGCTCCAGGCGTTGAACAGCACCTCGAGGAAGACCGCCCCCAGCGTCAGCGCGACCGCGCCGGCCAGCAGGGCAAGGGCAATCGCCCGCTCCTCCGACTTGAAGTACGGCACGACGAGGCGCCACCAGTCGCCGAGGAACGAACCCACTCTCTTCATGCGAAATTCCCTTCGGGCGGCACACTAGCCACCGAACAAGCGATGACAAGGCCATCGCCGGGGTCTATAGCGCCGCGCGATGGATGTTTCCCCACTGGCCTCCCGGCAAGCCGCGCTCGAAATCCTGGTGTCCTGCCTCGACAAGGGCCAGCCGCTCGACGAGGCCCTGGCCCGCCACGCAGGCTTCGCCAGCCTCGATCCGCGCGACCGCGCCTTCGTCCGCCTGCTGCTGGCAACGACGCTGCGGCGGCTGGGCGAGATCGACGTCGTGCTGGCGACCCTGGTCGAGCGGCCGCTGGAGGGCCCCAATACCGCCGGCCGCCAGGTGCTGCGGCTGGGGGCAGCCCAACTTCTGTTCCTCGGCACCGCTCCGCACGCCGCCGTCGACACCTCGGTGCGCCTGATCGAGG
The DNA here is from genome assembly GCA_937915145.1 of uncultured Reyranella sp. Taxonomy (GTDB): domain Bacteria; phylum Pseudomonadota; class Alphaproteobacteria; order Reyranellales; family Reyranellaceae; genus Reyranella. The sequence continues at coordinate 16,193 of CALDNT010000238.1, read as the reverse complement.
ATGCCCACCTGCCCCATCTCAAAGGTCTCGCCAACGCCGTGCTGCGTCGCATCAGCCGCGACGGCGTGGCGATCCTCGGCGACCGCGATCCCGCCCGCCTCAATACGCCGCAATGGCTGTGGCAAAGTTGGGCCGAGGCCTATGGCGAGGACACGACGCGTGCCATTGCTGCGGCCCACCTGATCGAGGCGCCCCTCGATCTGACACCGCGCTCGAACACCGACTTCTGGGCGGGCCAGCTCGAGGCCGAGGTGCTGCCGACCGGCACGCTGCGCCGGACCGGCGGAGGCCACATCGCCGAGTTACCGGGCTTCGCCGAGGGCACCTGGTGGGTCCAGGACGCCGCCGCTATGCTGCCCGTACGCCTGCTGGGCGACATCACGGGCAAGCGCGTGGCCGATCTCTGTGCCGCCCCTGGCGGCAAGACACTACAGCTCTGTGCCGCCGGCGCCGCCGTCACCGCCGTCGACATCTCGGCCCGCCGCATGATCCGGGTCGGCGAGAACCTGGCCCGCGCCGGGCTTGCCGCCGAACTCGTCACCGCCGATGCCAGCAAGTGGACACCTGAAGCGAAGTTCGACGCCGTACTGCTCGACGCGCCCTGCTCCGGCACCGGCACACTCCGGCGCCATCCCGATATCGCCTGGCTGAAGGACGAGGAGGACGTCGGCCGCCTCACGCTTACCCAGGACCGCCTGCTGCTCCACGCCGTCGACCTGCTCAAGCCCGGCGGCATGCTGGTCTACGCAGTCTGCTCGTTGCAGGAGGATGAAGGTCTGGCGCGGATCGAAGCCCTGTTGGCGCGCGAACCGCGCTTGAAGCGCATGCCGGTCCAGCCGGCCGAGTTGCCGGGGCTGGAAAACGCCGCCACCAAAGACGGCGATGTCCGTACCCTGCCCTCGATGTGGCCCGAGCGCGGCGGCCTCGATGGATTCTATATCGCGCGACTTAGTTTCTAACCGCCCGCGCCCGATAGCGAAGCCGCTCCTGGTGGCCGAGATAGAGGCCCGAGCAGACGATCACCCCGGCGCCGACCCAGGTCCAAAAATCGGGGAAGTCGTTGAAGACGGCATAGCCCAGGATCGCAGCACCGACGAGCTGCATGTAGTTGAACGGCGCCACCACCGCAGCCGGCGCCTGGCTGTAGGCGATAGTAAGGAAATAGTGACCGATCGCCGCCATGGCACCCAGCCCGACGAACAGCACCAGGTCCCAGCCATAGTCCGGCGTCACCCACTCGAAAGGCAGTAAAGGCGCTGCCGCCACGGTGCCGACGATGGTCGCCATGGTCGCGGAAGCATCTGGCCGCTCGGTCTGACCGTAGCGCCGTGAATAAAGTTGGTAAAGCGAACTGCTGATCGTGCTGGCCACGATCAGCAGCACATACCAATTGAAGTTGGCGTCACCCGGCCGTACCACGATCAGGGCACCCACAAAGCCTACGCAGACGGCGATCCAGCGTTTGGTGCCGACCGGCTCGCCGAGAAAGCGTGCCGACAGGGCAGTCACGATCAACGGGCTGGACAGCGAGATCGACGCCGCCGACGCCAGCGGCATGTGCATCAGTCCGTTGAAATACAGAAACGACGAACAGAACAGCAGCAGGCCGCGGATCACCTGACTGCCAACATTGTGCCAGCGAAACAGCTTGAGGCCGCTCCGCGGCATGAAGAGCGCGATCATGAAGGCGAAGGCCACGACGTAGCGCGCCCACACCACCTGCGCGACCGGGTAGTGCTGCGTCAGCGTCTTGGAAATCGCATTGAGGATCGAAAAGCAGGTTACCGAAAACAGGATGGCCAGGATGGCGCGCAGGATACGGTCGCTCGAAGGGGGCGCCTGCAGCGGCGCTTTGACTGTCATGCCGCGGAACCTAACGTCCCGCGACACATGAGCAAGCGCGCTGGCCGGCAACGGCTCCGCGCGATTTGCATAGCCTTACTGTTTGCCTGGCGCCGGCTGGTCGGTTTCGCTCGGCCACAGCATCAGCGACACAACGAGCAGGATTGCCAGGCCGCCGGCGATGCCCACGAAGCGATCGATACCCGGCAGGATGCTGGTGGGCGGTGCAGGGCCTTGGATCATCGTGACGATGAAGACAAATGCCGACTGGGTCCCGAGATAGCCGACACCATGCTTGCCCATCTGGACATGCATGCCGATCCACACGGCACCCGCGATCATGGCCAGCCACCACGGAAACGACGTCACCGACAGCGAGAGGCAGAAGAGCGCCGCGATGCCGCCCAGCAGACAGCCGAGAAACCGATGCAACGACCGTTCGGCGACGGCATGGCGCGTTCCCAGGCTGCCGTCGCCGATCACCGGCGCCGACATCACGACAGCAATCGTGATCGCCATCTCGGTGACCTGCGGCAGATCCATCCAGATCCAGACTTCCAGCACGACGATGACGGCAATCGCCGCGCGCATGCCGTGCAGAACGGCCGGCCATTGAGGTCCGAGCAGGTGGCGCCATCCCGGTGCGATAGGCGGCGGATCGGCATGCCAATGCATGAGGAGATTGGCCACGATGGCGGACGCCGCCACGCCAATCGCGACCTCGAAGACCCGATAGAAGGCGATGTAGGGCACCTGCAGCGGATTGTTCAGACCTTCAAGCAACACGAGGATCGCGGTGATCGCGCCAAACAGCCAGGCGAGGCCGTGCGGACTGACCTGCATGGCAATCACCCCCAGCATCGTCACCCCTGCGAGGAACAGGCAGAGCGCAAAATGATCGTACGGCAGCCATCGTGCCATGACGAACCCAAGGGCCGCGCCACCGATCGTTCCGGTGAGGCGCAGCAGGCCTTTGCGGACCGAGGCCGCCCCCGTCGCCATGATCGTCATGTAGCCGCTGATTGCCGCCCACCACACCGACTCGGCCCGCAGCAGCAGCGCCATCGTGGTGGCCAGCGGAACCACGATCGCCGCGACCAGGCATTGCCGTGTCCGGGCTGGATCCTGTCCCAGTTCACCGAGTTCGCGCGTCCAGCCGTCCAGCGCACGGCCAACCATGCGTCCACCCTCGGCAAAGTCGTCGATCACCGCCTGAAGGATCGGCTCCTTCATGGAAAGATCACGGTGCGTGCGTCGGCGCCCATGTACAGGTTGAGGCCGGGCGGCGGGTCGACCAGCGTGATGGTCACGGGGATGCGGCGCTGCAGGCGGATCCAATCGGTGGTCGGCGCCACGTAGGGCAGCAACTTCGTCTCCCCCACTTCGCGGCTGAAGCCACGGGCGATGCCCTGGATGCGCGCACGGTGGAATTGGAACGGCTGGCTGTCCAGCCATACCCAGACCGTATCGCCCACCTTGAAGGAGCGGATGTAGTCCTGCTTGTAGTTGGCCATGATGCGCCAGGCGTGGGCATCGACGATGCCGATGATCGGCACGTTGGCGTTGGCCGTATCGCCGGGACGCACCGTCAGATTGGTGATTGCGCCGTCGATCGGCGCCACCACCTCGGTCTTGCCGAGCCGCCATTGCGCCGTCGCCATCTCCGCCGTCGCCAGGTTGAGCGCGGCCTGGTGCGCCACGATACCGTTCTGCGCCTTCTCGATGGCGAATTCGGAGATCCTCATCTCCGCCGCCGTGCGGCGCAGATCGTCATTGGCCTTGTCGAGTTCAGCACGCGGCGCGTACTCGCTCTTGGCCAGATCGGCGTAGCGAGCCTGCTGCTCCTGCGCATAGGTGTGGGCCGACGTCGATGCAGACAGCGAGGCCCGGGCGGAGGACAGTTCCTCGCGGGACACCTTCAGGAGCGCCTTCTGCTCGTCGATCTCGGCCTGGCGCTGGTTGACGATGAGGTGGAAGGGCTCGGGATCTATGGTGAAGAGCTTGTCGCCCTTCTTGACGCCCTGATTGTCGACGACGTGCACCTTCAGGATCGGCCCCGTCACTTCCGAAGCGACGGCCACGAGGTCCGAGCGCACGTAGGCGTCGTCGGTGTAGGCCACGAAATAGACGAAGACCTGATAGAGGATGAACAAGCCTAGGATCGTGCCGCCAACGATGAGTAGGCGCCGCAACCGGCTAGCCTCCCGTGGCGGTCTGGGCGTTTTCAGGGCTGCGGCGGGCAGTGGCGGCGATGTCGCCTCAGGCGCAGTCGAGGGCTCCGACGCCGCGACGGGTTCTGTCGACGCCGCTTCGGCGACGCGTCCGGCCGGCGGCTCGGGCGTACCGTCCGGTGGCGGCGGCGGCTCAGCTGAGGGCGAAGTGACGCTCATATGGCGAAACTAGCGCCTCCGGCAAAGGGGGCAAGCGGCGGCGCCACCCTCCCAAACGCCGCACCTGGCCGGTCGGAGCCAGACGGGGGGCGATCTCATCGCGCCCGATCCTAATCCGCGGCCTTGGCCATCGCGTTTTGTGGCTTGAACGCCAGAATCGAGCTGCCGCGGTCGGCCGGTAACGGTAGCGGTGGCGCCTTGACGCCAAGCGCGCGGGCGGCGTTCCAGCCCCAGCGCGGATCGACCAGGAAGGAGCGTGCATGCGCCGTACAGTCGGCCTCACCCGACGCGATGATCCGCTCGGCTTGTTGCGGTTCGGTGATGATGCCGACCGCCCAGGTCTTGATGCCGGCCTCGCGGCGGATACGGGCGGCGAACGGTACGTGATAGCCGGGGCCGACCGGGATCTTCTGGGCCGGCGAGTTGCCGCCCGAGGTCGCGTCGACGAAGTCGCAACCCAGCGCCTTGAGCTGCCGGGACGTCTCGATTGTATCCTCGATCGTCAGCCCGCCCTCTACCCAGTCGGTGGCCGAGAGACGGATGCCGATCGCCTTTTCCTTCGGCCACACCTTGCGGCAGGCCTCGAAAACTTCGAGCGGAAAGCGCCGGCGCTTTTCCATCGTGCCGCCGTACTCGTCGGTGCGGGTGTTGCTGAGCGGCGAGAGGAACTGGTGCAGGCAATAGCCATGCGCGCCATGAACCTCGACCAGGTCGAAGCCGAGCCGCGCGCTGCGCTCGGTCGCTGCGACGAAAGCGGCTTTCACCCGCTTCAGGCCGACGCCATCGAGTGCCACCGGCGTGTGCCACTGGGCGGCCGCATCATAGGGGATGGCCGAGGCCGAAAAGGTCGTCCACGGCAGGTCAGGCGCATCGGCCAGGGTGAGCGGGCCGCCGCCCTTCCACGGGCGCTGCGCCGAGGCCTTGCGGCCGGCATGGGCGAGCTGGATGCCAAGCTTCACGTGGGGCATCCAGGCGCGCACCCACTCGACGACCGGCTTCAGTGCCGCCTCGTTCTCGTCGCTGTAGAGGCCGAGGCAGCCCTGGCTGATGCGGCCCTCGCGCTCGACATGCGTCGCCTCGAGACAGAGCAGACCGGCACCCGACATCGCGAGCATGCCATAGTGCACTTGGTGCCAGGGCTGGGCGCTGCCATCGACCGCCGCGTATTGGCACATCGGCGACACCACGATGCGGTTGGGAAGCGTGACGCCGCCGAGGTCGACGGGCGTGAAGAGCTGGGCGGTCATGGTGGTCCTTGCTGTGGGCGGTCAGCCGCTGATCGACGGGCCGGCCTCGTGGCCCAGCCATTCCTCGATCAGGCGGCGGGCGATCGAATCGCGGCGCGGCATGAAGAACGAGCCGTCCTTGGGCAGGTTTTCGGTCCTGAGTTCCTCGCGGCTGAGCCAGCGCGCGCTTTCGAGCTCGGATTCGTTGACGCTGAATTCCATCGACTCGGCCTCGGCATGGAAGCCGATCATCACCGAGGCCGGGAATGGCCACGGCTGGGACGACCGATAGATGACGTTGTCGACGCGTACCTTCACTTCCTCGTAGACCTCGCGCGCCACGGCATCCTCGAAGCTCTCGCCCGGTTCGACGAACCCGGCGAGCGTGGAATGCATGCCGCGCGGAAAATGCTTGCCGCGGCCCAACAGGCACTTGTCGCCATGGTGGACCAGCATGATCACTGCCGGGTCGGTCCGGGGGAACGTCTCCGTCTTGCAGTTGTCGTTCGTGCACATGCGGACGTGACCGCCACGCGTGACTTTATTGGTGGCACCGCAGACACCGCAGTAGCGGTGGCGGCGGTGCCAGTAGGTCATTCCGCGCGCATAGGCGAGGATCGATCCCTCGCGTGCGAACAGCAGCGGCCCGACCTGGCGCAGGTCGACGAACTCGCCCAGCTCGCCCAGCGGCGTGTCCTTGCCGGTGACATCGACGGCGAAATAGGGCGTGCCCTCGACATAGCCCAGGAAGATCTGGGTGTCGGCAGAACTCGCCACGGCGCGGGCCATCATGCCCTGCAGGAACACCGCCTCGGGATTGCCGCCGGTCTTCACCAGGTTCTTTTCGGAGTCGATAGGAACGAACCGCGCCGCGCCGGACGAGGCCAGTTCAATCATCCGCTCATCGTCCTCGCGCTCGTGGCTGGCGCGGTCAATGTCGGCGCTGGAGTAGGGATTTCTGGGTCTTTGCATGAGGCGCGGACGGTGCCACAGCGGACGGGTGGCTGCAAATTGACCCTCTTCCTCCTCCCCCACTTCGCAGGGGAGGAAAGAGTGGCTAGTCCAAGGCGCGGGCCAGGGCTTCAGCGACGTGTATCGCCTGTCGATTGGTGCCGTCGGCGATCTGGTGACGGCACGACGTGCCGTCGGCCACGACCAGCGCGCCCGGGTCGGCCTTGCGGATAGCCGGCAGCAGCGAAAGCTCGGCCATTGCGATCGAGGTCTCGTAGTGTTCGGCCTCGTAGCCGAAGCTGCCGGCCATGCCGCAGCAACTCGACTCGATCGGAGTCACGGCGAGGTCGGGCACCAGCGTCAACGCCTCCTGGACGGCGCTCATTGTGCCGAACGCCTTCTGGTGGCAATGGCCATGCAGCAAGGCGCTCTTCTCGGGCAGCGGCTTCAATTCCAGTTCGAGGCGCCCGGCCCGCTTCTCGCGCACCAGGAACTCCTCGAACAGAAAGGCGTTCTTCGCGACCGCTTCGGCTTCCTCGCCCAGTCCCAGGGCAAGGAACTCGTCGCGCAGCGTGAACAGGCACGAGGGTTCGAGGCCGACGACCGGCACACCCTTGGCCACGAACGGCATGAGTGCCGCGATCACCCGCATCGCCTCGCCCTTCGCGCGCTCGACCTGGCCGGTCGCGAGATAGGTCCGGCCGCAGCACAGCGCCGGCGCGCCGAGCGTCGGCCAGGCGACGGCGACACGATGGCCCGCCGCCTCCAGCACGCGCCGCGCGGCATGCAGGATCCCGGGCTCGAAGTTGTTGGAGAAGGTGTCGGCGAAGATCACGACCGTGGCGTCGGCATCGTCGACATCGGTGGTGGTGAGAAAGGTATCGCGCCGCCATTGCGGCAGCCTGCGCTGCTTGGCGAAGCCGAGGTAGGTCTGCACGAACCAGCCGAGGTTGAACAGCCACGGCAGGCGCCGCGCCCACGGCGCGATTTCAGGCAGGCCGCCGATCAACCGATCGCGCAGGCGCAGGCCCTTGGCCATGCGGCGCGCCGACTTCACTTCGATCTTCATGCGCGCCATGTCGACGCCGGTCGGACAGTCGCGCTTGCAGCCCTTGCAGCTGACGCAGAGATCCATCGCGGCCGCCACGGCATCGGACGTGAGCGCTGCCGGACCGAGCTGGCCTGACAGGGCGAGGCGCAATGTATTGGCGCGGCCGCGCGTCAGATGCTTCTCGTCGCGCGTGACACGGAAGGACGGGCACATGGTGCCGGCATCGAACTTCCGGCAGTGGCCGTTGTTGTTGCACATCTCGGCGGCCTTCGCGAAGCCGCCGGTGGGATCACCGCCGCTGCCCGGCGCCGAGGCGACCTCGGTCATCGGATCGAGCTGAACGTCCCACGCCGACCAGTCGAGCGCCGGCTTGTAGTCGATGCCGGCATAGTCGGGCTTGAAGCGGAACAGCGAACGGTCGTCCATGCGCGAGGGCCGCACGATCTTGCCGGGATTGAGCAAGCCGGCCGGATCGAACAGGTCTTTTACGGTCTCGAAGGCCTTGGTAAGGCGCGGCCCAAACTGCCAGCCCACCCACTCCGAGCGCACCAGGCCGTCGCCATGTTCGCCGGAAAAGGCACCTTTGTATTCGCGCACCAGCGCCGAGGCCTCTTCGGCGATCGCCCGCATCTTGGCCGCACCCTCGCGGCGCATGTCGAGGATCGGCCGTACATGCAGCGTGCCGACCGAGGCGTGCGCATACCAGGTGCCGCGGGTGCCGTGCCGGGTGAAGACGTCGGTCAGGCGTTGCGTGTAGTCCGCGAGATGTTCCAGTGGCACGGCGCAATCCTCGATGAAGGACACCGGCTTACCGTCGCCCTTCATCGACATCATGATGTTGAGACCGGCCTTGCGGACTTCCCAAAGGGCCGCCTGCGGTCCGGGCTCGGGCATCTCGACCACGCTGCCGGGCAGGCCGAGATCGGCCATCAGTTCGACCAGCCGCGCAAGGTCGCGGAGTTGCGCCTCGCGCTCCTCGCCAGCGAACTCGACCAGCAGGATCGCCTCGGGTGCGCCGATCCCCCCACTATTGATGAGGGCCCGTTCGATCACCGGCCGAAACGCCGGATTGGCCCGCGCCAGCTCGATCATGGTGCGGTCGACCAGTTCGACGGCGGTGGGCTTCAGCTTCACGATGTGCTGGGCGCTGTCCATCGCCTTGTGGAAGCTCGCGAAGTTCACCACGCCCAGAGTCTTATGCTTGGGCAGCGGCGCCAGCTTCAGCGTCAGGCGCTGCGTCACCGCCAAAGTGCCTTCGCTGCCGACCAGCAGATGGGCCAGGTTCACCGAATTGTCGGTGGTGTAGGGCCGTTCCGACTGCGGAAAGAAGATGTCGAGATTGTAGCCGCCGACCCGGCGCAGCACTTTGGGGTATTTCGCCTCGATCTCGGCCTTCTCGGCAAAGGCCAGTGCCGCCACCTTGTCGGCGATGGCGCGCACCGCCGCCGGCATGTCCTCGGGCCGCGCCGAGCCGAAGCGCGCGCGCTGGCCATTCGCCAGAATGGCGTCGATCGAGGCCACGTTGTGGACCATGTTGCCGTAGCGGATGGAGCGGCTGCCGCAGGAGTTGTTGCCGGCCATGCCACCAAGCGTGCATTGCGCCGAGGTCGAAACGTCGACCGGATACCAGAGGCCGTGCGGCTTCAGCCAGGCATTGAGCTGGTCGAGAACGACGCCGGGCTGGACCGTAACCTCGGCGCGGTTCTTATCGAAGCCCACGACCTCGCGCAGGTACTTCGAGACATCGACAACCAGCGCCTCGCCCACCGTCTGGCCGCACTGCGAGGTTCCGGCACCACGCGGCACGATGGCGGCCTTGGCGTCGCGCGCCACGTCGACCACCAGCGCAAGATCAGTCTCGTCGCGCGGCACGACAACGCCCACTGGCTCGACCTGGTAGATCGAGGCATCGGTCGAATAGCGCCCGCGTGAGGCGCGGTCGAACAGGACCTCGCCCTTGATGGTGCGGCGCAGTGTTTGTTCCAGCGTGCTCAATCGGTTTCCAATGCTTCCAGGACCGCCTCCTGCTTGGCGCGCAGATGCCGGATCAGGAGGTCACGTAGCGTGGCGCCATCGCGCGCCGCAAGGGCCGCGATCATCTGGCGATGTTCGTCGACCGCCTGGTCCCACTTGGCGACATTGAGGTTGGAACGAAACCGCAGCGCATGCAGGCGCGCGTTCAATGTCCGGTAGGTATGGGCAAGGATCGGATTTCCCGCGATCACGCTCAGCCGGTCGTGAATGGCACGGTTGATGGCGTAGTAGGCCGGCAGATCGTGGCGGGCATGCGCCGCCTCCATTTCTGCCTGCAGGACGCGAAGCTCAGTCAGGTCATCGTCGGTCACGCGCGCGGCAGCCAGCTCGCCGGCCAGTCCCTCGAGGGCGGCCATCAGCTCGAAGGCATGGCGGATGTCGTCGCGCGACAGGGCCACGACCTGCGCTCCACGATTGGGCAACTGGACCAGAAGCCCATCGCCCGCCAGCATGCGGAATGCCTCGCGCAGCGGCGTCCGCGACACGCCGAGGCGTTCACTGAGTTCGCGTTCGTTCAGGCGAGTGCCGGGCGGCAGTTCGCCTTCGATGATCAGGGTGCGCAGCCGCTCCGCCGCCGCTTCGGGCAGCGTCAGGCGGGCAATCGGGAGATCGGAGCCATCCATCGGGTATCTGGACACACTTTGGCACATTGTATACAAAATGCAAGATAGCAGCGCGAAAAGGACCAACAGATGCGGCTGAACTCTCATCCCAGCGGACGGCACTTCCTGCAGATCCCGGGGCCGACCAATGTCCCAGATCGGATCCTGCGCGCCATGGATTACCCGACGATCGATCACCGGGGCCCCGAGTTCAACGCGCTGGCCAAGAAAGTGCTGCGCAGCGTCCGGCAGGTCTTCCAGACCAAGCAGCCGGTTGTGATCTACCCCGCGTCCGGCACCGGCGCGTGGGAAGCGGCACTGGTGAACACAGTATCGTCCGGCGACACGGTGCTGATGTGGGAGACCGGCCATTTCGCCTCGCTGTGGAAGAAGATGGCCGACAAGCTCGGCATCAAGGCAGAGTTCATGGGCGGCGACTGGCACAAGCCCGCCGATCCGGCGGCGATCGAGAAGCGCCTGAAGGAGGATACCGGTCACGCGATCAAGGCCGTCTGTATCGTCCACAACGAGACCTCGACCGGCGTGGTGAGCAACGTGAATGCGGTACGCCAGGCGATCGATGCCGCCAGGCACCCGGCGCTGCTGATGGTCGACGCCATCTCCTCGCTGGGCTCGATCGACTATCGCCACGACGCCTGGGGTGTCGACGTGACGGTGGCCGGCTCGCAGAAGGGTCTGATGCTGCCCCCCGGCCTTTCGTTCAACGCGATCAGCGAAAAGGCGCTGTCGGCCTCCAAGGCCGCCAACACGCCACGCGCCTACTGGAACTGGGAAGAGATGCTGGCGGCCAACGCCAACGGCTGGTTCCCCTCGACGCCTGCCACCAGCCTGCTCTATGGCCTCAACGAGGCCTGCGACATGCTGCTGGAGGAAGGACTCGATGCAGTCTTTGCCCGCCACGCGCGCCACGCCGAAGCCACGCGCACTGCCGTCACCGCCTGGGGCCTCGAAATCCTGTGCAGCGACCCCAAAGCCTACAGTGACGCGCTGACCGCCATCGTGATGCCCGAAGGCCACGACGCCGACGCCTTCCGCAAGATTGCGTTGGAGAACTTCAACATGTCGCTCGGCCAGGGTCTGTCCAAAGTGGCGGGCAAGGTGTTCCGCATCGGCCATCTCGGCGACTTCAACGACCTGATGCTGATGGGCACACTTTCCGGTGTCGAGATGGCGCTGGGCCTCGCCAAGGTGCCGCACAAAGCGGGTGGCGTGCAGGCCGCCCTCACCTACCTCCGCGACACCGCGCCGGGGGCCAGACGGCCATAACCATGCGCCTCTACGTTACGCCGGCCTCCCCATGGGTCAGGCGAGTCGTCGTCTCGATCCTTGAATTGGGAATCCGGGATCGTTTCGAGTTCGTGCAGACCAGGTGGCCGCACGCCTGGGGCACGCGGACAGTCGTGCCCCATCCCGGGTTCATGGCCGAAACACCGGTCGCGAGGATACCCGCGCTTGTCACGGCCGACTTCACGCTCGCCGACTCCCATTCGATCTGCGACTACCTGAACGGCGAGTTCGGCGCGTTTCGCCTGCTCGCGCGCGACGGTGCCGCCAGATGGTACGCGCTCGCGACGATGTCCGTCGCCGGCGGCATCATCGAAGCCCAGATCTCCCGGCGTGCCGAACTGCTGCGCTCCGAGCACGAACGGTCGAACGACTTCATCGGCAAAATGCGGGAGAGGCAGCTCAGGTGCTTCGAGGCGCTGGAAAAGCAGGTAGCGGCGTTCGGTGCCGAGTTCGATCTGGCGCAAATAACGACTGCGGTCGCCTGCGGGTACGAGGACTGGCGGTATGGCACCGACTGGCGTGCCGGCGCGCCCAAACTGGCCACGTGGTTCGACGCTGCGTCGCAGCGTCCGTCGATGCGAACCACCCTGCCCGCCGAAACACCGCAGTCGTAACTGCCGCTACGGCACCGTTCCCGCCGGCAGATCGGCACGATGCCGGGCGATGATCCCCGGGGCAGCGAGCCGGATCGCCTCGCGCCGCTTTGACAAGATTTCCAATATAAAGGACATATATTCCTATATATTGGAAATCCAGCATGACCGCAGACATCGACGCCCGCATCGCCACCCGCGTCCGCCAAATCAGGACTGAACGCCGCCTGTCGCTCGAATCGCTCGCCCAAACCTCAGACGTCAGCCGCTCGATGATCTCGCTGATCGAACGGGGTGAAAGCAGCCCGACGGCCGTCGTGCTCGAAAAACTTGCGACCGGCCTTGGCGTGCCGCTGGCATCCCTTTTCGACCTTCCCGCCGCACCGGCCGACCCGGTGTCGCGCCGGGCCGACCAGGTCGAATGGCGCGACCCCCAATCGGGCTATCGCCGACGCAATGTGTCACCCGGCGGCTTCTCCTCGCCCATCCAGATTGTCGAGGTCGCGTTTCCGCCCGGCGCCCGCGTCGCCTACGAAACCGGCGCCCGCCCGGGCATCACTCACCAACAGGTCTGGGTGCTGCAAGGCACGATTGAGGTCACGCTCGGGCAGGATCGGTTCGCGCTCAACGCCGGCGATTGCCTGGCGATGGTTCTGGACCGACCGATCACCTACCACAATCCAACGTCCAGGCCGGCCCGCTACGCCGTGGTGATCGTCGCCACGCCGGCGACGAGATGACGATCCGATGGTCCGTGCAATGATCCGGCGGGTTACCGCAATGAGCGACGACACGACCCGGCAACTGGCCGGCGTGCTGATCGACTGCGTCGAGGGTGGCGCCTCCGTCAGCTTCATGCATCCACTCGGCGCCGCAAAGGCGGAAGCCTTCTGGCGCGGCCTCGGCGGCGACATTGCCGCCGGCGCGCGCGCCCTTCTCGTCGCGGAGGATGCCGCCGGTATCGCCGGCACGGTGCAACTCGTGCTGCGCCAGCCGGAAAACCAGCCGCACCGCGCCGACATCGCCAAGATGCTGGTGCACCGCCGGGCGCGCGGGCGCGGCGTGGGTGCCGCACTACTGCAGGCGGCCGAAGCCGAGGCCCGCGCGGCGAACAAGTCGCTGCTGGTGCTCGATACGGTGACCGGCAGCGATGCCGAGCGTCTCTACCGGCGCCTCGGTTGGCAACTGGCCGGAGTCATACCGGACTACGCACTGCTGCCGCGCGGCGGTCTTTGCAGCACGAGCTATTATTACCGGCAACTCGACTGAGCGATGGACGCCGCCGACGTCGTCGCCGCATTGCTGAGCGCCCTGCTGCACGCCGGCTGGAATGCCGCGGTGAAGGCCAGCCCCGATCCGGCCCGGGTGATGACGGCACAAATGGTGCTGGGCGCGGTCCTGGTCGTGCCGGCTCTGTTGTGGTCGGGCCTGCCGGCCGCGGCGGCAGGACCCTGGATCGTGGCCTCGACGCTCATGAACCTGCTCACCATCTCGGCACTGCTGCGCGCCTACGAAGTCGGCGGCTTCGGCCTGGTCTATCCCGTCGTGCGCGCAGTGGCGGTACTGCTCGTCGTGCCGATGGCCGCCGTACTCACGGGCGAACGCTTCGGACCCGCGGCCCTCGCCGGCATTATCGTGATCGCCCTCTCGCTGGCCATGCTCGCTCTCGATGCGGCACGCGACCGCGCCGTCACCGTGAGAGCCCTGGCCTGGACCCTGACGGCCGGTTTGGGCACCGCGGCCTATATAATGTGCGATGCCCAAGGTGTACGCGCCTCGGGAAACCCGTGGGCCTATGGCTTCGTCGTCTCGATCACCAACGCCGCCGCCATGTGCTGGCGGCAACGCCACCACGGACCGCCGTGGCACCAGATGAGGGGACAGTGGGGCGTGGCGCTTCCGACAGCGGCGGCGTCGATGGCCTCGTACCTTCTCATCCTGTGGGTCTGGAGCCATGCCCCGATCGCCCCCGCAGCTGCGCTGCGCGACACCAGCGCCATCTTCGCGATCCTGATTGCCGTCATCTGGCTCAAGGAGCCTTTTTCACGCACGCGGATCGTGGCGGTTCTGCTGGCCGCCGCCGCCGTGCCGTTGCTGCGACTGGGATGAGCGCGGCGCCGTTTGGCGGGAAATTTGGCAGCGACTAGGATCGCCGTCGCCGTTCGAGAGGACCGTGCCGTGGCCGACATCGTGCGAATCGGAATCCTGGGAGCCGGTACGATGGGCACCGCGCATGCCGCGGCCTGGGCCGGGATAGCGAACGCCAAGGTCGTAGGCGTGTTTTCCCGAGATGCGGCGCGTGCGCGATCCGCAGCCCATCTCTGCGGTGCCAGGGCATTCACCGATGCCGACGCGTTGATCGGCAACGCCACCATCGACGCCATTGACGTCTGCCTGCCCAGCAACACTCACTCCGCCATCGTGATCCCCGCCCTGGAACTGGGCAAGCATGTGTTCTGCGAAAGCCCGCTGGCACTTCGGCTCGATGAAGCGCGTCGGATGCGCGACGCCGCCCGCCGCGCCGGCCGTCTCCTCCAGGTTGGCCTGCTCATGCGCTCGGTGGCGGCCTACGCGCATGTCAGGGCTACAGTCGCCTCCGGCGCGCACGGCCGCCTGCTCAGCCTTGCCACGTGGCGGCTGGGCTCCTATCTGCGGCGCGACGGGCCCGACCGCAAGGCACACTACGGCGATCCCTCGACCGAGCTGATGACCTTCGATTTCGACGCGGCCCTCTGGCTGATGGGCCGGCCGGCACGCCTCTCAGCCAGCGCAGTGCATATGAAGGACGGGTCGCCGGGCGAGATTTCGACGCTGCTCGCCTGGGACGACGGCCGCCATGCCACGATCGCCGCCAGCGGTATCATGCCCGTCGGTTCTCCCTTCTCGACCGGCTTCCGCGCCCTGTTCGAGCGCGCGGCCTTCGAGCTTCGGATGGTGTTCTGCGGCGGAGGGCCGCCCGAGAGCAGCTTCACGGTCGCCGGCGAGACCGGCCCACCCGCGCCGGTCACACTCCAGGAGCGCAATCCCTACGAAGTCGAGTTGCAGCGCTTCATCGACTGCATGGATGGCCGCGCCGATCCCGCGCTGCTGGACGCGGACCGGGCGATCGAGGCGCTGGAGCTGTCGCTCGCGACACAGCGGGCGCTGGCCGAAGGCGGCGTTGCTCGCATCGAATGATATCCCCTCGGATGAGGTACGCGCCGTGAGGCATTCCAGAGCCACTTCTTTTCTGCGGTCAAGGCTCCAGTTTGGCGCGCAGCCATCAACTGCGGACGGCCATGTCCGAAGTTGCCCTGGAAGCGGACATGGAGAAAGGGCCTAATAAATCGCTATTTCTCAGGCACGGCGAGCAACTTGAGGTAGTCCCCGACCGGCCCCGACCACAATTGCGAATAGCCTATAAGGCGATGGCCGTTACCGTCTGGAACATCGAAATCCAGGAAAGTGCCTTGTCCTCCTGCTTCCTGGAAGGCCGCAAAATTCTCCTGGCTATGTGAGATCGTGTAGAATGGGTCGTGCCGGCCATAGAGCCAGAGCGTCGGTCTAGCGAAGCGTGCGCCTTGCTTGAACAAAGTCTGGTTGATGATCTTCGCCGTCGCACGGTGATCGCCAAGCCAGCCTCCGACATAGTTGATCACGCCGGCGATTTCTTCAGGGTGTTTGCCGGAATAGGCCACCGAGAGCACGCCGCCGCGCGATTGGCCGCCGATCAGGATACGGGACGAGGCGACGTCCGGTAGTCGACGAAGTGCGCCCACGGCGGCCTCGATATCGCGCAAGGCTCTCTCCGCACCCGCCAGGGACTGGTCAGTGTCACCTGTATAGCCCCCTGCACGATCTAGCGAGAAACCTTCATCGTACAAGCCGTCTGATTTGCCCCGCCCCCTACGTTGGGGGAATGCCGCCATCCACCCGTGCTGGTTCAGGAAATCTGCAAGCCCGATATCGAACCAGGTATCGCGGAACAGAGCAGGGTTGGTGCCGTCGCCGGTCGAGCCGTGGTTGATGACCGCCAGTGGGAAGGGACCGGTGCCAGTTGGTTTGAAGATCACAGTTTCGAGACGGATCGGGTGGTCGTCTTCGACGAGATCGGTGTGTAAAAAGAGAGTCTCTCCGATCGTCCAATCGATAGCGGCGCCAGGTGTCGTGAGGGTGGGGAGGTTAGCCCTTGCCATCATAGCGCGACTGCGGATGGG
>CALDNT010000237.1 GCA_937915145.1 uncultured Reyranella sp. | reverse complement strand
TCCACTGCAGTGCCCACCAGCGCGCCCACCGCCTGGAACGCGAAGGCGCCCAGCACCAACATGCCGCGGTCCTTGCTGGGAATGCTTTCCGACACTACCAGGTGCGCGGTCGGATAATCGCAGCCCAGTGCTACGCCGACGCCGAACAGGCAGACCACCAGCCACGGCAGGTTGGGGCTGAACGCCAACGCCACCAGGAAGACGGCAAACACCGCCATCTCGATCACGAACATGCGGCGCCGGCCCCAGGTGTCGGCCAGCCCGCCCAGCGTGACAGCGCCCACCATGATTCCGGCCAGCGCTGCTGCACTTACCAGCCCCTTGCCGGCCGGCGACAGGCCGAAGTCCGCCACCATCAGCGGCAGGGCGACGCCGGTCATGAACACCACCAGCCCCTCGAAGAACTTGCCGGCGGTGGCCAGTCCCCAGATGCGCCACTGCATGCGCGTCATGGGAACGGAAACCGTTGGCGTGCCGTCGGGCCAGAACGGCGTCTGGTCGATATAGCTCTGGACGCTGCGCGGCTCGGGTTCGGTCATACCATTGCTATGGCAGGCCAATGTTACCGTGCCTAGGCTCTGGTGGTGCCGGCATGGATTGTGCCCATAGTGGCTGCGATTTTTTGCAATCCTTGGCGCCGAAGCCGATGCTGAATGATACTGTACAGGGCAATCGACGCGATCCAAGGAGTCCGATGATGCGTTTGTCTATTGCAGCCGTTCTGGCTGTGTGTCTGCTCCCCGCTGTCGCCTACGCCGACCGCGATGCGGCCGACGCCTGCGCGGCCAAGCTCTCGAATGACGGCCAGATGCTCTACGCTGAGGCCTTGCCCAAGGTGACGCCGCAAAACGATATCAAGGCGGCGCTTACCGCCGTTGCCCGGCCACTGGTGATGAAGGGTACGATGTCGCGAGATGTCGCGCGTACCGCGGCCGAAGCGGCCGGCGAATGCATGAAGCTGGCGCCATGATCGGTTCGGTCAAAATCGCCTCGGTCGTGATGATCCTGGCCACCGCGACGAGCGCGTTTGCCGTCACCGCAACCACCAGCGCAGCGTGGGCCGAGGTCTATTGCACCGGTCCGGGCGTGCCGGTGGGCTGCGTTGTCCGGCCGGCGGCGGTGGTGCGGCCCGGCGTGGGTGCTCCAGGCGTTGGCGCTCCCGGAGTAGGCGTTGCGCCCGGTGTCGGAGCGGGAGCGCCTGGCGCCGGCGTCACCCGTGGACCAGGCGTCGGCGCCGATGGCGACATCAACCGCGGCGGCCCGGTCAATCGCGGTGGCCGTCGCTAGCCTGACGCCTTGGCAACGACGTTCAGCCGGCGGCGGGCCTCTTCGAGCGGCAGCTCGACGTAGGGCCAGTAATCCCACTTGTCGGACAGGTCGGTGTTGACCTGGCTGCCGCGTTCGATAGCGGCGAACATCCGCTCGGCCATGCCGGGCTTGCCCAGCACGCCGGTGGTGACATTGCCCGCGGTCGGCCGCACGTTCACGCCGGTGCTGAACACCATCACGGCGAACATCACCATGTAGAACGGCCGCGTGCGCTTGTACCCGGCCGAGAACGAGGCGACCTCGACCTCGCCTTCGGGGTCGGTGTCGTAGCCGCCCAGCACATGCGACAGGTCGTGATAGAGTCCGGCCTCGGGAAACCCGCCTTTCTCGCCGGGCATGCTGAAGCCGTTTTTCTGGTAGAACCGCCACACCGCGTTGCCGAGCGTCTCCTCGGGCAGTCTCTCCCAGGCGCGATAGCGCGCCGCCAGCGCCGTGTCCTCCATCACCCCGCGCAGGCCGAGCACCGCCTTGGCCAACCCCAGCGGCCCCTTCTGTTCGAGCTGGTTCTTCATGATGTCGCCGATCTGGCTGCGGCGCAGGAAGTCGAGCTTGAACAGCAGCATGTGATGCTCGGCCAGACGGTGCAGATCGCCGAGTTCGGTCGCTGCCACTCCCAGCGCCTCGGCAAATTCCTCGATCCGGGCCACAGTCGCGCGCGCCGGCACGCCATCGGCCAGCGCCACCACCAGCATGCCGTCGACGAACTGATGCCTGAGCGCCGGCCCCGGAAAGCCCGCCGCCAGTTCGGCCGGCGTCACCGGCGCCAGCGTGTCGATGTCGGCGTCGAGGTGCAGGATGACCCGCCGCGCCGCCTCCATCAGCGCCCGTTGCGCCGGGCCGATGGGGCCGGCGGCGGTCGCTACCATCTTCATCGCCCGCAGGCCGAGCAGGGCGGCGGCGGGATCGGGCTGCATCAACTGCATGGGCGGCTCCGGGAAGCAGTGAAAGGGCAGAACATCAGGTGTTGCTCGCCGCTGTCCGCTGGCGCTCAGAGGTTCTTCGGATTGCCGGCCAGCAACTTCAAGCGATAGGCCTTGCCCTTCGGGTCCGTGAGGGTGACGACTTCACCTTCGCGCTTGATGGTGTAGCATTCCTTGTCCTCGTCCTCGTATTTGGTGCAGATCTTCTCACCCTCAATCGTCCACTTGCCCGGCGATATCTCGCCATCCTCCAACAGGCCGGTCGTGCCGTCTTTGCGGTAGAATTCGAAGAACACCTCACCGTCGATCTGGCCGGTGAGCGTGTTGCCGGCGAGCGAGAGGCTGGCCGCGCCGCCGCTCAGCACTTTGGCCTCGCCCGCAGTCGCGCCCTCGGCCACACCCGCGGCGCCGGCCCGCGTGCCGCCGTACTCGACGGCAAGCCCGAAGAGGTCGGTCAGCGCATTCGGCTCCATGATCCTGTCGAGGTCGGCCATGCTTGCCGTCTTGGCCGGCTTGATGGTGATCTTGATCGGTCCCTTGGGTTGCTTCCAGTCGCTGATGAAGGAGACGATGGCGTCGAGTGCCTTCTTCGCGGCCGGTCCCTGGCCCTGCGCGAACGCGCCGATCGGCACCACGGCCATGGCGATCATGGCCTCGGCCGTGGTGCCCTGTTCCTTGGCCATGGCCGGCAGGATCTTGGCCAGCAGGCCGGTGTCGTCGATGTCGAGCGACGCCGTGCGCAACCGGCCGTTGTCTTGACTGCTCTGCATCTGGCTCGGCTTGTCGCTGATGCCGTCGAGCACCAGCGACAGCGAGACCCGCGCCTGGCCGCGCAGGTTGACCTCGAGCTTGGAGAGCGTCAGCACCTTGGTCGCGGTGTCGATCCGGTAATCGAGCGCGATGTCGACCGGCACCTTCGGCACGCCATACGGCGCCAGCACCGCCGCCAGCGTGTCGTCGCCCGTGATGCCTTCGAGCCTGATCTTGGCGAAGCGCGGCGCCTCGTCTTCGTTTGCGCCCTTCCTCAGGCGGTCGAAATCGATCTCATCGACCGTGATCCTGTCGATCCTGATCGTGGTCTCCTTGTCGCCGGTCGCCGGATTGGCCGGCGCCACCGCCACGACGTCGTTCAGCACGAAGCCCGCGGAGCCCAGCGTGCTCGCGCTGCCGTAGGTGAACTTCTTGAGGTCGATCTCCGGCTTGATCTCGCTTTCGAAGCGCTGCAGGCCGCTCTGCGCCGAGACGCTCCCGGCAAATCCGAATCCGACCGCCAGCACCAGACCCAGCGCCGCCCAAATCTTCCGCATGAAATGCCCCTGTTGTCGTCTGCCGGCCACTCTGGACCCGGCGGCGGGCAAAGCCCTACAGGAATCTGCCATGCCGAGCGGAGGCGATTGTTGGCGAGACTTTGGCGCCGCCGCAGGCGACAGTCGCCGCCTCGATGAGTGACGGCGAAAACAAAGAGACAGGGAGGTCGTTCCGGCAGGTGCTGCGCACCATCCCGTTGGACTACTGGCGCCTGTGGTACGTCGGCCTGATCGTCACCACCGTGCGCTGGCTGGAAACGGTTGCGGTGGGCATCGTCGTCTATGCCGAGACCGGCTCGGCCTTCGACGTCGCCATGGTTACCATGCTGCGCCTGCTGCCGATGGGCCTGTTCGGCGCCTTCCTCGGCGCCATTGCCGAACGCTTCGACCGCCGCCTGACGTTGGCCGGCATGGTCGGCCTGATGGCCGTCACCTCGGCCGTGCTCGCCGTCATCGCCTGGACGTCAACGCTTGAGGTCTGGCACCTCGCTGTCGCCAGCTTCATCAACGGCTGCGGCTGGGCCACCGACAATCCGCTGCGCCGCATGATGATGGGCGAGGTCGTGGGTCGCGACCGCATGGCCACCGCCATGGCGTTCGACGTCGGCGCCGCCAATGCAAGCCGCGTCGTCGGCCCCACTGCGGGCGGCCTGCTGCTGGCCGGCACCGGCATCGAGGGCGCCTTTGCGCTGAGCGTGGCGCTGTACGCGTCAGCCGTTGCCGCCACGCTCATGGTCCGAAGCCGCATCCCGTCCTCGCCCGGATCGGGCGCGGTGCTCGCCCGTACCTGGGAGAGCGTGACCATGGTCTTCGCTGACCGGCGCCTCGGCGCCATCATGGCGGTCACCGTCATCTACAATATCTTCGGCTGGCCCTTCACCAGCATGATCCCGGTGATCGGCCGCGACCGGCTGCTGCTCGGCCCCGAAGGCGTCGGCCTGCTGGCCAGCGTCGATGGCGTCGGCGCCTTCGCCGGCGCGTTGGTGCTGGCGCTGTGGCTGACCCCGGGCTGGCATGCCCGCGCCTATGTCGGCGGGGTGGCAGTCTACCTGGTGGCGTTGATGGGCTTTGCACTCGCGCCCACGCCACTGCTGGCCGGCGCCGCACTGCTGCTGACCGGCCTTGCCGGTGCCGCCTTCGCCACCTTGCAGGCAACGCTGGTCTATCTCGCGGCCCCGTTCCACATGCGCTCGCGCATCCTGGGGGTGCTGTCGGTCTGCATCGGCACCGGCCCGCTGGGCTTTCTCTGGCTGGGCTGGCTGGCCGACATGATCGGCGCGCCGCAGGCCACGGCGATCACCGGCGCGATGGGGTTGGCCGCGCTCGCCGCGACCTGGCCGTTGTGGCGGCGGATCTGAACGCGGCGCTCAGTCAATCCGGCGTTCAGTCGATGACATCGGCCGTCACGTCGAGCGGCGCCGCCACGACGTCGCCCGCCACCGGCACCACCTTGACGACGGCACTGGTGATACGGACTGGTGCTGCGACCACGCCACAGCCGGCCAGGCCCGCCGCGGCGGCCAGGATCATCATCGCCCCCAGCGGGCGCTTCAGTCGGAAAAAGCGGGTCATGGATGCGGCTCCTTTCCCACCCGCCACATATATTCATGAGCCGAAAGCCTTCAAGGCCGCCCGGCCCGCAATCCACCGCGCATTCGCCCGACCCCCGTGACATGGCCGGCCCGGCATGCCAGCGTCCGGGCGGGGAAACGCCGCTCTCCAGACCGACAATTGCGGAGGGGACAATGCGACAAGAGCTTATGTCCTGGGTACGCGTGGTTGCCGTGGCTTTGGGTGCTGTTGCGACGATCGGTGCGATCACTCTGCTTGGCGGACCGGCACTGGAGCTGATCGCCTTCAACTAGGCTTCGGGCTTGCGGGCCTATGCGGGCTTGCTGCTTCGTGGGCCGCCGCGCCCCGGCATGGCGAGGGCGGCGGCGAATTCGCGCTTGAGTTCGTCGAGCGTCATCATGCCCGGCCGTGGCGGAAACTTGGCGACCGCAGCACTTCGCCTGTTTTCGTCCGGCCACAGCGCCTGCCGCGCCCGGGTGCGCGCCTCGTTGGTCTTGCCGCCGCGCAGGCTGGTGATCGCCGCCGCCAGGCAGCGCCGTTCCCAGTCGCCCAGCGGACAGACGCCTTTTTCGATGGCGGTGAGAATCTTGCGCAGCGCCGCCTGGGCGACCTCCCGCGAGGCTTCCGGGGCGGGCCCGTCGGTGGAATCGGCGAGGGATTTGCGCAGCGCGATGAGGGCGGGGGAATCGGTCATGTCGCCAGTATAGGTGCCGCCGCATCATACTGCACGTGGGCTGTAATTCACCATTGCCGCAGCGGCTATTGATTCACACCGTCTGAGGCGCCAGATTGGCGGTACGGGACTCCGACGTGAGGTCCCGCGGAGGTTGGACAAACATGGCGAACCAGGACTTCAACGCACTCAACAGGGCCGGCACCTTTGCCGACCAGGCGACGTTCGACGCAGGCCTGCGCGCCCACATGATCCGGGTCTACAACTACATGGCCTCGGGGCTCGCGCTGTCGGGCATCGTGGCTTTCGGCCTGTTCAGCTCGCCGGACCTCGCCGGCATGTTCTTCCAGCTCCAGGCGGGTCGCCTCGTCGGCCTCAACATGCTGGGCTGGATCGCGATCTTCGCCCCCCTCGGCCTGCTGATGCTGGTCTCGTTCCGTGCCGCCAAGATGAGCGTCGGGTCGATCCAGGCGGTCTACTG
>CALDNT010000236.1 GCA_937915145.1 uncultured Reyranella sp. | reverse complement strand
CGCCAGCGTCTATGTGCGTTGGCGCGACAGCGCTACCGGGTGGCTTCCTTGAGATAGGCGATCACGTCGTCGAGTTGATCCTGGCGCCTGATGCCGGCAAAGACCATCTTGGTCCCGGGCATGCTGGTCCTGGGATCGCGAAGATACTCGGCCAGCGTCTTGTCGGTCCATTCGATGCCGAACCGGCGCATCACCTCGGAATAGCCGTAGCCCTTCATGGTGCCCGACCGGCGCCCCATCAGCCCATAAAGGTTCGGACCGATCTTGTTCGCCCCGCCCCTTTCGAGCGTGTGGCAGGCCTTGCACTGCAGATTGAATGCCCGTTCGCCCTTGGCGACGTCGCCCGACTGCGCCCGGGCGGCGCCTGTCGCGGCCGTCATCGCCGCCGTGACGAACACGGCGCAAAGGGCAATTGAACGCTTCATCCTGGAACTCCTGACGCTTGGGCCGACCATGACCTATATTCATGGCGCGATGCAGAACCTGTTCGACACAGATGGCGAAACCGAGGCGCTGGCGCCAGGTGCGGTACTGCAGCGCGGCCGGGCGCTCGCGGTCGCGGCGCCGCTTGTGGCCACGCTCGAGCGTATCGCCGCCGAGGCACCGTTCCGCCGCATGACGACGCCCGGCGGCTTCGAGATGTCGGTCGCGATGACGAATTGCGGCACCGTGGGTTGGGTGACCGATCGCGCGGGCTATCGCTACGATCCATGCGATCCGGTGCGCGGCCTGCCATGGCCGCCGATGCCGGATGTGTTCGCAACCCTGGCGCACGACGCCGCCCGCGAGGCGGGCTTCGCGGATTTCGAGCCCGACGCCTGCCTGATCAACTGCTACACGCCCGGCACCCGCCTGTCGCTGCACCAGGACAAGGACGAGCGCGACTTCGCCCAACCCGTCGTGTCGGTGTCGCTGGGTTTGCCCGCCGTCTTCCAGTTCGGCGGCAACAAGCGGAGCGACCGGCCAAGGCGCGTCGCACTGCATCACGGCGATGTCGTGGTGTGGGGCGGACCGGCGCGTCTTGCCTTTCATGGCGTGCTGGCACTGAAGGACGGCGAGCATCCGCTGGCCGGCCGCAGACGATTCAATCTGACCCTGCGCAAGGCGCTGTGAGCCGCCCTCACCCGGCTACGAAGAACGGCAGCGTCACCTCTTTGTCGACCGGTTCGAAGCCGAGTTTTACGCGCCGGCCGATCGCAAGATCGGCCTCGGCTACTCCCTTGAGCTGGGCGTTCACCCGTACGCCGGCATCCATGTCGACCAGCGCCACGATGTAGGGCGCCGATGCCTTGAAGAAGAAATTGAAAGGATGGTGGCAGACCGTCCAGGCATGGATCGCGCCGCCGAGCGGTGCCTCCTTCCAGGTACACTCCATCGAGAAGCAATGCGGGCAGACCGGGCGCGGATAGTGCCGCACCTTGCTGCATTGGGCACAGTGCTGGAGCATGAACCGGCCCTCGCGCATGCCGTCCCAGAACGGCTGGCTTTCGCGCGTCGGCGCCGGCAGCGGCCGCTCGGGCGCCGGTGGCGGCGCGGCGGTGGTCACGGCGCTCATGCCGCCCTCCGCAGAATGGCGATCGAGCCGTCGCCCATGTCGCCGTAGCCGGTGACCAACCCGACCTCGGCGTCCTTGACCTGGGCACGCCCGGCCTCGCCGCGGAGCTGGCGGGTGAGTTCGATGACATGGTTGAGGCCCACGACATGACCTTGGCTGAGAAGCCCACCGTGGGTATTGATCGGCAATTCACCGCCGAGGCCGATGCGGCCGTCCATGACGAACGGTCCGCCCTCGCCGGTCTTGCAGAAACCAAGAATCTCGAGCTGGCGGATCACCGTGAAGGTGAAGCAATCGTAGATCTGCGCGACGTCGATGTCCTTGGGACCGACGCCCGCCATCGCAAAGGCGCGCGGCGCGGATTTCACCAGACCGAATTCAAGAATGTCGGAACGCTGGGCAATCGACGCCGGCGAATCGGGATGGCCTTCGGCGGCACCCATGATCGTCACCAGCGGCTTCTTGAGATCGCGCGCGCGATCCGATGCGCTCACGATCACCGCCGCACCGCCGTCGCTTTCCAGACTGCAGTCGAACAGCCGGAAAGGATCGGCGATCATGCGCGAGGCTTGGTGTTCCTCGACCGTCAGCGGCTTGTTCATGACGACGTTGCCGTTGAGGATCGCGTGCTGGCGCGTCGTGACGGCGACCTCGGCAAAATGGCGCGGCGTCGTACCGTAGAGTTCCATGTGGCGGCGCGCGCCCTGGGCATAGAGCTGGGCCGGCGCGAACATGCCGATCGGCGCCTCGAATTCCGCCGCCTGGGCGAACACCGGGAACTGCTGCAGGCGGGTGCTGACGCGTGCGCCGGAATAGCCGGTGCGACCGACCGAGATGAGGACGTGTTTGCAGACGCCGGTGGCGACCGCCATGGCCGCCATCTGAATCGCGGCGACGGTGGTGGCACCGCCCATCGGGATGAAGGCGGACAGAGCGAGATCGCGCAGTCCGAGATTGGCGATGAAATCCTCGGCGATGGCGCCGCCCGGAAAATAGGGAATGACGCCATCGATGTCGCGCGGATCGATACCTGCATCGGCGATGGCGGCGAGGCTTGCCTCGAACTGCAGGGTGAGCGCGTTCGTGGGCGTGCCGCGGGTATAGGCGGTATCGCCGACGCCGCTTACAGCGGCCTTGTCGCGAAGCGGATGGACCATGTTTGATTTCCTCCGGCCGGCATCGTGCCCTAAGCTCGCGCCTTCGCGAAGGGGGAAGAATGTCCAAGCAAGAGCTGGTTTCGCTGTCCGCTGTGGAGATGCGCCGCCGCATCGGTACCAAGGAAATTTCGCCGGTCGAACTGCTCGAGGCCTGCCTCGACCGCATCGAAGAGGTGAATCCGGGTCTGAACGCCGTCACCGCCATGTGCGTGGCCCGTGCACGCAAGGAGGCGAAGGCCGCCGAGACCGCGGTGCGCCGCGGCGAGGAACTGCCGCTGCTGCACGGGCTGCCGACCGGCATCAAAGACCTCGAGGAAACCAAGGACCTGCTGACCACCTACGGCTCGCCGCTCTATCGCGACTATGTCCCCGCCTATGACAATGTGATGGTGCGCCGCGTGCGCGATGCCGGCGCCGTCATCGTCGGCAAGACCAACGTGCCGGAGTTCGGCGCCGGCTCAAACAGCCGCAATCCGGTATGGGGCGCCACCGGCAATCCCTTCAACACCAAGCTGACGGCGGGCGGCTCGTCGGGCGGTTCGGCGGCGGCACTGGCCACCGACCTGCTGCCGGTCTGCACCGGCTCCGACACCGGCGGCTCGCTGCGCAATCCCGCCGCCTATTGCGGCGTCGTCGGCTTCCGCCCCTCGCCCGGCATGGTCGCCGTCGAACGCCGCGCCTTGGGCTGGACGCCGATCTCGGTGCTGGGGCCGATGGGTCGCTCGGTGGCCGACCTCTGCCTGCTCTATGCGACACAGATCGGCCAGCACGACGCCGATCCGCTCAGCTTCCCGATCGATGGCGCCGCCTTCGCCGAACCCTGGCCGGTCGATCTCGGCAGTCTTCGTGTCGCCTGGACCGAGGATTTCAGCGGTGCACCGGTCGAGAAGGGCATCCGCGCCACGATGCGCGCGAAGATGAAGGCGATGAAGCCGCTGTTCCGCCGGCTCGACAAGGTCGATATCGACTACGGCCAGGCCGACCGCTGCTTCGACGTGATCCGCGCCGTCGGCTTCCTGTCGCGCTACCAGGAGGCCTACACCAACAACCGCAAGATGCTCGGGCCCAACATCGTCGCCAACTACGAAATCGGCGCCAAGCTCAGCCTTGCCGACTTCGCCTGGGCGCACGCCGAACAGACGCGGATCTTCCGCCGGTTCCAGGAACTTTATCGCGACTACGACCTGGTGCTGGGGCCGACGGTGGGCTTCTCGCCGTTCCCGTGGAAGCAGCTCTACATCGATGAGATGGACGGCAAGAAGCTGCGCAACTACTACCACTGGATGGCCTCGGTCTATTTCGTGACCCTGGCCAGCAACCCGGCGGTCGCGTTGCCCTGCGGCCTCGACCACAAGAAGATGCCGTTCGGCCTACAAGTGATCGGCCGCTTCCGCGGCGACGGCGAGGTGCTGGGCGCCGCCCATGCGATGGAAATGGCCTTCGCCGGCAATCCGACGCTCAGCCGCCCCAGACCCAACATCGCCCGGTTGCTGAAGCCGGCGCCGGCGCTGAAGTCGATCGTCACCCATCCGCCCAAGCTCAACGCCAAGGTGAGCCGCGGTCCCGCGCCGGGAGCGCTCTGAGGCCCCAATGCGGTATTCCCACTGAAGTTGCGCGCGGCCGCCTTTACATAACTTCATCCCCTCGCCGCCGCGAGGCCACCGACGCTGCCGTATCTCTTTCCATGGAAGCCCGTTCTTTCGACGGGCGTTCGATGGAGGCAAGCATGCGCAACATGAAATGGCTGGTGGCGGCGGGCCTCGTGGCCGCGACCGCAGGCTGCGTCGAGTCTTCCGGCTATCCGAACTCGTCCTACAGCAGCAACCGTGGCTACTACAGCAACGGCACCTACTACAGCGGCGGCCATACCAACCATTCGCGGCGCGGCCCCAATGGCGACTATGACCGCGACGGCGTACCCGACCGCTACCAGCGGCGAGGCTCGAACTAGGAGCGCTTCTTTTTCGCTCCGGCGCGGGCCTTGTCGCGGGCCTTGGCCTGGACCTCGGCCCGAACTTCGGCATCGTGCTGACCGAGCGTCGGCGCGGCGCGGCGCACGCCGGCCGGTGTTGCCGACATTTTGAGCGGCACGCCCAGCGTCTTCTGGCGGCCGGCCCTGGCATGGTCGACTTCGGCCACCATGCCGCGCGCCAAGATCTGCGGGTCGGCGAAGACTTCGTCGTGATGCAGCACCGGGCCAGCGGGAATGCCCTCGGCCTCCAGGGCCGCGAGCCACTCGGCAGTGCGGCGCGTCAGCACCCGTTCCTGCAGGATGGCGACGATCTGCTCGTTGTTCTTCACGCGCAGGGCGTTGCTCCTGAAGCGCGGATCGTCGGCGAGCTCCGGCCGGTCGATCAGGGCGCAGAGCCTGCGAAAGAAATTCTGCTGGGCGCCGCCGATGGTGATCCAGCCGTCCGACGTCTGGAACACCTGGTAGGGCGAGGAGCCACGATGGGCCTGGCCGAGCTTCTCCGGGCGCTTGCCGTCGGCGAAATAGTTGGCGGCCTCGTAGACGCCCAGAGACACCGTGGCCTCGAGCAGCGAAGTCTCGACCCATTGGCCCTTGCCGGTCTTGTGGCGCGCCTGCAGGGCAGCGAGAATCCCTACGGCGAGATAGAGGCCGGCGCCGACATCGGAGATGGCCAGCGGAATGCGGTAGGGCGG
>CALDNT010000235.1 GCA_937915145.1 uncultured Reyranella sp. | reverse complement strand
CTCGGCATGGCCGCCAAACCAGATCGGCACACGGCCGGACTTGGGGCGCGGATTGATGCCGCCGTCGTCGAGCTGGTGGAACTCGCCCTTGAAGGTGACGTGCGGCTCCTTCCACAGCGCCTGCATGTAGCGTACCTGTTCCTCGGACCGCTTGCCGCGGGTGCGGAATTCCTCGCCCAAGCCTTGGAATTCGATTTCGTTCCAGCCGACACCGACGCCGAGGCGGAAACGTCCGTCGGACAGTTCGTCGAGACAGGCCGCCTGCTTGGCGACCAGCGCCGCCTGGCGCTGCGCCAGAATCAGTACACCGGCAGCGAAGCCGATCTTCTTCGTGACACCGGCCAGGAAGCCGAACAGCACGAACGGATCGTGATAAGCCGTAGCCGTGGTGCCGACGCGGCGCCCGCCATGATCGACCGCCGGATTTCCGCCCAGCACGTGATCGGGGGCGACGAGATAGTCGAAGCCGAGGCCCTCCGCCGCCTGCGCATAGTCGCGCAGGACGGCCGGGCCGGTGCCGATGTCGCCAACCGGCAGGGATGCACCGAGTTTCATCGCGTCCTCACTCCGCCGCGGCGGCTTTACGGGGTTTCAGGTCGGTTGAATACTTGAGGTGGACCGGCGCATTGGCCTCGAACGGACTCTTCAGGTCGAGGCTCTTGGCGATCTCGCGGATCGCCGGGAACACTTCCTGGCCGATCAGCTTGATGCAGGTGAGCGAATCCGCCTGGCTGACGCGACCGTCGTTGCCCCACAGCGCCAGGATGCCCGGCCGCGTTTCCTCCAGGATGCGCTTCAGCTTGGCCACCACCGTCTTGGGCGTGCCGGCGATGATGCGCAGATCGGCCATCTGCTGCTCGAAGCTTGTCTCGCCGCGCGGATTGCTGGCCCGGCCCGAAGCGAACTCGACGAATGCCCGGCGCGCAGTAGGCGAGCCGTAGCCCGACGGCGTGCTCCATACCGGATGCGCAAGGCCAGTAAATTCGCCTTGCATCCAGCGGAACTGCCTGGCGTTCTCGATCGCTTTCTCCTCGTTGTCCGAGACATGGACCTGGATCAGGTAGCCACGGTTCTCCGGCCCACCGACATAACCCACGTCGGCCGCCACGCTGTCGTAGAGCTCCCAGATCTTCTTGGTCTGTTCGATCGAGGTATTGAGCGCGATGTAGGGATAGCGCTGCTGCGCGGCCCAGATGATCGTCTCCTTACTGATCACGCCCGGGACCCAGACGCGGGGATAGGGCTTCTGCAGCGGCACCGCCCACGGATTAACGACGCGGTGCTGATAATGGTTGCCTTCGAATCTGAACGGACCCGTCTGCGTCCAGGCCCTGACGACCAGCTCGTGCGCCTCCTCGAACCGCTCGCGGTTGAACGCCGGATTGACGCCGGTGGCGAGCTGCTCCTGGCCGCCGCCGCGCACGAAGCCGGATACCAGCCGACCCTTGGAGATCATGTCGATCATCGCCAGTTCTTCGGCCAGGCGAACAGGATTTTCCGCCAAAGGCAGCGGATTGCCCAGCATGACGATCTTCGCCTTCTTGGTCATGCCGGCCAGAAGGGCGGCGAAGATGTTGGCCTTGGCCTGCATGCAGAACGGCGCGTTGTGGTGCTCGTTCAGCATGATGCCATCAACGCCGACCTCTTCGGCCAGCATGTATTGCTCGATGTAGTTGTTGTAGAGCCGGGAGCCCTCGACCGGATCGAAATGCTTGTTGGAGAGCATCAGCGCCGTGGCACCGAAATCGCGGCCGGCTTGCTCCGGGTAGGCCGACATCGGTTGCTCGGTGAAATACATCAGGTGCATGGCAACTACTCCCGACCGATGAAATCGACGATCAGACTGGCAAGCGCGTCGGGCTGTTCCATGTCGACGCAATGACCGCTTGCCTTGACGATTTCCAGCTTCGCCCTGGGCAGGGCCTCGATGTACCGTGCAGCGGCGCTCTGCGGCACCACCCTGTCATCGTCGCCCCAGACTACCAGGGCCGGCGCGCGCACGGCGCCCAGCAGATGCGGCAGGGTCTGGCTGTACATGTAGGGTTTCCAGGCGATGCGGAAGCTCATCTCGCGGCAGATGTCCCACATCTCGAGCTGATCGATTGACGGTTCGGCGCCGTAGACACGGTCGAACGCCTTCTGGTCATGGAAACCGGCGCGGGCGTAGTCGACGTAACCGGTGATGGCGAGATCAAGAATGTCACCCTGCGGTGGCTTGATGCCCATGGCGCCGACCAGAACCAGGTGGGAGAGATCGGCCGGCGCCATGCTGGCCATTTCCGCCGCGATCCAGCCGCCGAAGCCCAGGCCCACGAGGGCAGCATCCTTGATCTTCAGCTCGCTCAGCAGGCCGCGATGGACCACGGCGACATCGCGCACACTGCGCATCCAGGTCGGCCGCTCCGACCGGCTGTAGCCGGGATGATGCGGCACCAGCACGTCGTAGTGCGCCGCCAGGGCATCGTAGAAGGGCAGACGATCCAGCGTACCGGTCTCATGGTGCAGCACCACGATGGTCCGAGTCTTTTTGGCCGTAGGGCCGGCGCGCTTCAGGTGCAGTTTGATTCCGCCTGCTTCGACCGTAGAATCGGTCCAGTCCACTCCCGCCATTCCGGGTTTCCTTCCCTATTGCCAAGGATCGTTGCAACCGGGATCAGGAGAGTCAAACTTTCGACTGGCGATCCATCCTTCCGGCGGCCTTCCGAAGCCCGGCAGGCGGTTGTTCGCCGGCTGCCGGTCGATTAAGACTCCACTCTCGCCACAGGGAAAGATTCAACCGTGCTCAAGCTCGGATACAAGGCGTCGGCCGAACAGTTCGCGCCGTCAAAGTTGCTCGACTTCTCCTGCTTGGCGGAAACCGTCGGTTTCGAGTCGGTGTTCGTCAGTGATCACTTCCAGCCCTGGAAGCATATCGATGGCCATGCGCCCTACTCCCTCGCCTGGCTGGGGGCACTGGGCGCCCGGACCTCGCGGGTAGAGATCGGCACCAGCGTGCTGACGCCCACCTTCCGCTACCATCCCTCGATCGTCGCCCAAGCCTTCGGGACGCTGGGCGCGATGTTTCCGGGCCGGGTGATCCTTGGCATCGGCACCGGCGAGTCGCTGAACGAGGTGCCGGCCACCGGCCAGCCCTGGCCCGAGTTCAAGGAGCGTTTCGCGCGCCTGCGCGAAGCGGTGACGCTGATCCGCACGCTGTGGCGCGAGGAGCGCGTCAGCTTCGAGGGCCAGTACTATCGCACCGAGAAGGCGACCATCTACGACCGCCCCGAAATCGAGGTGCCGATCTATGTCGCCGCCGCCGGCGCCCTGGTCGCCAAATATGCCGGCCGCTCGGGCGACGGTTTCATCTGCACCAGCGGCAAAAAGCGGGAACTCTACACCGAGACGCTGCTGCCCAAGGTTGCCGAGGGACTGGCGGCGGCCGGCCAACGCGCCCGGCCCTACGACCACATGATAGAGGTCAAGGTCTCCTTCGACACCGATGCTGACCGCGCGCTGCAGGACACCCGGCACTGGGCGGCGCTGGCACTGACACCCGAAGAAAAGATGACGGTCGAGGATCCCGTCGAAATGCAACGGCTGGCCGACGCCCTGCCGCTCGAACGGGCGGCGTCGCGCTGGATCGTGTCGAGCGACCCCGACGAACATGTCGACAAGATCGGCGCCTATGTCGATCTCGGCTTCCGCCATCTCGTCTTCCATGCCCCCGGCCCCGATCAGGAACGGTTCCTGCGACTCTACGGCGAGCAGGTCCTGCCGCGGCTGCGCAAGCGATTCGGATGAGTAGCCCGTGAGCCGTACCGCCGCGGTGGAGATGCGGGCGGTACCCGGCATTCCCATGATCGAGCCGGGCGACGACCTGGCGACCCTCATCGCCGAAGGTCTTGCACGCGCAAATCTTACACTGCGCGAAGGCGACGTGATCGTGATCGCCCAGAAGATCGTCTCCAAGGCGGAGGACCGCAGCGTCGATCTCGCCACTGTGGTGCCGTCGGCGCGCGCCATTGCGTTGGCCAGGGAAATCCAGAAGGACCCCCGCCTCGTCGAACTGATCCTGTCGGAATCGGTACGCGTGGTTCGTTCCAGACCCAACGTCCTGATCGTCGAGCATCGGCTGGGCTTCGTCATGGCGAATGCCGGGGTCGATCAATCCAACGTGGCCTCGCCGGACGGCGGCCAACACGCGCTGCTGCTGCCGGTCGACCCCGACGGCAGTGCCGCGGCCCTGCGACAACGCCTCGCCACCCTTTGTGGCGTCGCGCCTGCGGTCGTCATCACCGACAGTTTCGGCCGGGCATGGCGGCGCGGCACGGCAGGTGTCGCCATCGGTGCGGCAGGCCTGCCGGCGCTGCTGGACCTGCGTGGCAATCCCGACCTGTTCGGCCGCGCCCTGCAGGTCAGCATCAGCGGCTTCGCCGACGAAATCGCCGCCGCCGGGTCGCTGGTGATGGGCCAGGGTGACGAGGCGCAACCGGTCGTCCTGATGCGCGGTCTCACCTGGAACATGCCCGCCAACCCTGCCTCCGAACTCGTCCGCCCGGCGGCCGAAGACATGTTTCGATGAGCGACGGACTGGTGATTGCCCTTTCCGGCGGCGTCGGCGGCGCCAAGCTGGCGCTTGGCCTCAGCCGCGTCCTGCCGCCGGCCGAGCTGCTAGTCGTCGCCAATACCGGAGATGATTTCGAGCATCTTGGCCTCAGCATCTGCCCCGACATCGACACGCTCACCTACGTGCTGGCCGGGCTCGACAATCCAGCCACCGGCTGGGGTCGCCGCGACGAGACGTGGTCGTTCATGGAGACCATTGCCACACTGGGCGGCGAGGACTGGTTCCGCCTCGGCGACCGCGACCTTGCTCTCCATGTCGAGCGCACGCGGCGGCTCGGCGCCGGCCAGACCCTCTCGCAGATCACTACCGACATGTGCCGGCGGCTGGGCGTCCGACCGCGTGTGCTGCCGATGAGTGACGATCGCGTGCGCACCCGCGTGCGCGGCGATGCCGGCTGGATCGATTTCCAGGACTATTTCGTGCGCCAACAGTGCCGGCCGGTCGTGCAGGCATTGGCCTTCGATGGCGCGGCTGCGGCGCGGCCCCAACCGGAGGTCGTCGCGGCACTGGGCGGCGGCGACGTCAGGGCGGTGGTGATCTGCCCTTCCAATCCCTTCATCAGCATCGACCCGATCCTCGCCGTGCCGGGACTGCGTGCGGCGATCGAGACCTGCAGTGCTCCGGTCGTGGCAATATCGCCGATCGTCGGCGGCCGCGCGGTCAAGGGACCGACCGCGAAGATGATGCAGGAACTCGGCCTGCCCGTGAATTCCGCCACGGTGGCCGGGCATTATGGCGACCTGCTCGACGGTTACGTCGTTGACGCCACCGATGTCCAGGATATCCGAACCGAACTGCACATCGCGCCGACGTTGATGACAACACTCGAAGATCGCGACGCCCTGGCACGGACCGTTCTCGACTTCGCCGACCGCCTGAAGTGACAGGCCGCCCCGACATCTGGGCGGTCGTGCCCGTCAAGGAGATGGAAGGCGCCAAGCAGCGTCTTGCCGGCCTGCTCTCGCCAGCCCAGCGACGGGCGCTGATCGAGGTGATGGTGGGCGAAGTGCTGGATGCAGTTGCCGGCGCCACCCGTCTCGCCGGCGTCCTTGTCGTCACTCTCGACCCTGCGGCAACCGCGCTGGCCCACCGTCTCGGCGCACGCGTGGTGACCGACGGCGCCCGCGACGGCCACACCGGTAGCGTCGTGGCGGGACGGCAGTTGCTGGCCCGCGAAGGCCGCGGTGGCATGATCACGGTACCCGGCGACATTCCGGCCGCCACCGCGGCCGAGATCGACGCGGTGCTGGCAGCGCATCTGCCCGGCCCCTCCTTCACGATCTCGCCGGCGCATGACGACCTCGGCTCCAACGCCGTCGTTTGCTCGCCGCCGGAAGCCGTGCCGTTGCGCTTCGGCGACAACAGCTACTTCCCGCATCTTGACGCGGCGCGGCGATGCGGCATCGAGCCGACGGTGATCCGCCAACCGGGCATCGCCATGGACATCGACCATCCGGCCGACCTCGCTTCCTTCCTGTGCCTGCCGCAATCGGCCGGAACCCGCACCCGCGCCTTCCTCGAGGAAGAAGCCGTGCCGCGCCTGCTCGCCGAGCGCGGGCTTTCCTAGGCCGCGACCGCGCGTTTGCGCGGCGGCGTCAACACGATCGGCGCAAGGTCGGCGGCAACCAGAGACGCGGCACGGCGCTCCTCCGGGACAGACCGGTAGAGCGTGTCACGCTGCTGCGGCTCGCGACCGATCGAGCGGATCAGCGCCTCCATCGCATCGGGCGGGAACTCCTGGCCGTGCTGGGTGCCGGCGGCGCGCGAGATGCTTTCGTTCATCAAGGTGCCGCCAAGATCGTT
The DNA here is from genome assembly GCA_937915145.1 of uncultured Reyranella sp. GTDB lineage: Bacteria > Pseudomonadota > Alphaproteobacteria > Reyranellales > Reyranellaceae > Reyranella. Next base: position 217 of record CALDNT010000235.1, on the reverse strand, counting down.
GGCGCCCGACTCGAGACAGATCGCGGCACCGGCTGGGCCCATCTTGACCCACGAGGTCTGGATGTTGGGGATCACCGGATTGAGCACCAGGCGGGCGACCGAATGCATGATCACCGCCTCGCGGAAGGTCGGTCCGCGGCGGGCAAGGCCGTGGCGGTACATCGGCGCTTCCATGTGCACGAACGGCAGCGGCACGAACTCGGTGAAGCCGCCGGTC
>CALDNT010000234.1 GCA_937915145.1 uncultured Reyranella sp. | reverse complement strand
TCTGGTCGGTGACGCAGTCCGGCCGCACGCCGCGACGCAGCAGTTCGGGCAGAAGATCGGCGGTATTACCGAGGAGTGCCACCGAGACCGGCTTGTCTTCGGCCGTGGCCTTGCCGATGATCGCCAGCGCGTCATCGAGATCCTTGGCCTGGACGTCGAGGTAGCCGGTGCGCAGGCGGAACTCGATGCTGCTGGGACGGCATTCGATGGCCAGGCACGACGCGCCGGCCATGGTGGCGGCCATCGTCTGCGCGCCGCCCATGCCGCCCAGGCCCGCGGTCAGAATCCAGCGCCCGGCCAGGCTGCCGCCATAGTGCTGGCGGCCCATCTCGACGAAGGTCTCGTAGGTGCCCTGCACGATGCCTTGGCTGCCGATGTAGATCCACGAACCCGCCGTCATCTGGCCGAACATCATCAGGCCCTTGCGGTCGAGTTCGTTGAAATGCTCCCAGGTCGCCCAGTGCGGCACCAGGTTGGAATTGGCGATCAGCACGCGCGGCGCATCGGCATGGGTGCGGAACACACCGACCGGCTTGCCCGACTGGACCAGCAGCGTCTCGTCGGCCTCGAGCTTGCGCAGCGCCGCCACGATGCCATCGAAGCACTGCCAGTCGCGAGCGGCACGGCCGATGCCGCCGTAGACCACCAGCTCGCCTGGTTTCTCGGCGACATCGGGATCGAGATTGTTCATCAGCATCCTCAGCGGCGCCTCGGTGAGCCAGCTCCTGGCCGAGAGTTCGGTGCCGCGCGGCGCGCGAACGACGCGGGCATTGTCGAGGCGGGTCATGAGAAATTTCTCCCATCAACTGCGGGCAGCAGATCACGCCCGACGGTTTCGACCAGCGCGCCGCCGGTCACCAATGCAATGGCCTGCTGCAGATCGGGATGAAAGTAGCGATCCACATCGAGATGCGGCACGCCGCGACGCACCAGGTCGCGTACCGCTTCCAGCGGCTTGCTGGTGGCGAGCGGGCGGTGGAAGTCGCAGCCCTGTGCCGCGGCAAGCAGCTCGATGCCGACCACGCCGCAGGCGTTCTCGACCATCTCGGGCAGCCGCCGCGCACCGTGGGCGGCCATCGAGACGTGGTCTTCCTGGTTGGCCGACGTCGGGATCGAATCGACGCTGGCGGGATAGGCGCGCTGCTTGTTTTCCGAAACGAGCGCGGCCGCCGTGACCTGCGGGATCATGAAGCCCGAACTGAGGCCCGGGTGCGGCGTCAGGAACGCCGGCAGGCCGGACAGTGCGGGATCGACCAGCATGGCGATCCGGCGCTCGGCGAGCGAGCCGATCTCGCAGATCGCGAGCGCGATGATGTCGGCGGCGAAGGCCACCGGCTCGGCGTGGAAATTTCCACCCGACAGCGCCTCGCCGGTCTCCGCGAAGATCAACGGATTGTCGGTCACGCCATTGGCTTCGGTCGCCAGCGTCACCGCCGCCTGGCGCAGGATGTCCAGCGCGGCACCCATGACCTGGGGCTGGCAGCGCAGGCAGTAGGGATCCTGCACCCGCTCGTCGCCGAGAAGATGCGACGCACGAATGGCCGAACCCGCCATCAGGCCGCGCAGCGACGCCGCGGCGTCGATCTGTCCCTGATGACGCCGCAGCTGGTGAATCCTGGGGTCGAACGGCGCATCGGAGCCGCGTGCCGCGTCGGTCGAGAGCGCGCCGGTCACCAGCGCTGAGCCGAAAAGATTCTCCGCCTCGAACAGTCCGGCCAGCGCGTAGGCCGTCGAAAATTGTGTGCCGTTCAGCAGGGCCAGGCCCTCCTTCGGTCCCAGAACCAGCGGCTTCAGACCGGCCTCGGCGAGTGCCTGGGCGGCCGGAACGCGCCGCTCGCCGACATGGAATTCGCCGGTGCCGATCATCGCCGCCGCCATATGGGCCAGCGGCGCCAGATCGCCCGACGCGCCGACCGACCCCTGGCACGGCACCACCGGCGTCAGCCCCCGGGCCAGCAGCGCTTCGAGCAGCCTGACGGTCGCGAGCTGCACTCCCGATGCGCCTTGCGCCAGGCTGCCGAGCTTGAGCGCCATCATCAGCCGCGCGACCGGAGCCGGCATCGGCCGGCCGACGCCGGCGGCGTGCGACAGCACGATGTTTCGCTGCAGCGTCGCGAGATCGGCGGCATCGATCCGCACGCTGGCCAGTTTACCGAAGCCGGTATTGATGCCGTAGACCGGCGCGCCTTTGGCGACGATGGCCGCGACCGCCCTTGCCGAGGTCTCGATCGCGCTGTCGCTGGCGGGGTCGACGACGGCGGCGGCACCGCGATAAATGTCGCGCCAGCCCGTGAGCGGGACCGCGCCCGGACTCAATCGGACCGTCTTCATGTTCCCCTCCTCGCGCGCGGCGCAGATCGAGGTTCCGACCGTAGCCCATACCGGGCAGGCGTTCGACTCGCCCGGGCACCGGCGTTCGGAGGCCTTGCGCCACCGCCGGGAGCGCGCCAAATATCTCCCCATGACAACACGCACACCGCTTGCCGGCCCCTCCGTGTGGCAGGGCCAGGACATCAAGGACTCCCGGCGCTGGATCCGCGACCTGACGCCCGAGGCGATCGACGAACTCGACGCCGCGGTCAAATCGGTGCGCGGCATGCCGTGGTCCGAGATCACCCGCGAGGACTTCCGGCTGCCGCTGCTGGGCGACCTGCTCGACGACGTTTCGGACGAACTGGAAAACGGCTGCGGCATCGTCAAACTGCGCGGCTTCCCGGTCGAGGGCTACAGCGAGGACGAGCTGCGGCAGATGTATTTCGGCCTCGGCACCCATCTCGGCACGCCGGTGTTCCAGAACCGCAGCGGCGAGATGATGCGCGCCATCCGCGACGAGGGCGCCCACGTCGGCCGCACCTATGGCCAGACCGAAGGGCCGGACAAGGGCACGACCTTCCTCTCCTCCTATGCCCGCACCCTGACCAACGGCGCCCTGCGCTTCCACACCGACCGCACCGACGTGGTCGGCCTGCTGTGCGTCCATCAGGCACGCGCTGGCGGCACCAGCAAGCTCGCCTCGACGCCGGCCATCCACAACGCCATCTTGGCGCGCCGCCCCGACCTGTTGGACGTGCTGTTCGAGGATTTCTGGCGCAGCCGGTTCGGTGAGGAATCGACCGACAAGGAGACCGTCTACAAGCTGCCGATCTTCGGCCTGCGCGACGGCAAGTTCACCAGCCACTATTCGCTCACCTTCATCGAGGCGGCCGAGCTGGTGCCCGGCGTTCCCAAGCTTACCGACCTGCAGCGCGAGGCGATCGCCATGCTGATGGCGACGGCCGAGGAACTCTGCTTCGAGATGACCCTGGCGCCCGGCGACCTGCAGCTCATCAACAGTCATGTCACCTATCACGGCCGCACGCCGTTCGAGGACGACGACTCGGCCGGCATGAGCCGCATGCTGCTGCGGCTGTGGCTCACCACGCACTACAACCGCGCCCTGCCGCCGGGCCACGAAGTCCTGTGGCGGGAGATCGAGGCCGGCCGGCCGCGCGGCGGCATCGCCCAGACGAACGGCTGACACGGCGCGGCCGTGGCCCGACACATCGGCATCGTCGCCTGTTCGGCGGAAGGCGCGGCCCTCTGCTATCGGACGATCTGCGTCGAGGGGGCGGCGCTGATGGGCGCGCACGCCCACCCCGAAGTCTCCATGCACACGCCATCGCTCGCCGACTACATGGCCTGCATCTATCGCGGCGACTGGCCGGGCGTGGCTGAGCTGATGCTGGCCTCGGCCGACAAGCTGCAGAAGACCGGCGCCGAGTTCCTGATCTGCCCCGACAACACCATCCACCAGGCCCTGCCTTATGTACTGCCGCGCTCGCCGCTGCCGTGGCTGCATATCGCCGAAGTCGTGGCCGCCGAAGCCGCCGCCCGCGGTTTTAGGCGCATCGGCATCACCGGCACGCGCTGGCTGGTCGACAGCACCGTCTATCCCGACAAGTTCGAGGCCCAGGGCCTCGGCTATGAGCGGCCGACCGAGGCCGAACGCGACGAGATCAACCGCATCATCATGGACGAGCTGGTCTGCAGCACTTTTACGCCGGAGTCGGTGGCGTACTTCCAGGGTGTCTTCGGCCGGCTGAAGGACGCCGGTTGCGATGCCGTCGTGCTGGGCTGCACCGAGATCCCGTTGATCATGAACGACGGCAACTCGCCGCTGCCGACGCTCGATTCGACCCGCCTGCTGGCGCGGGCCGCACTTGGTCGGGCGGTTTAGTCGTCGATCGCGGCCATCCGCCGTCCAACGCGCCCCTCGAGCATCGCGCGCTCACGCTGGAAAAGACCGACGACGGCATCCATGACGGCACGCACCCGGGGCAGCGCCCGGAGGTCGCGATGGACCAGCAGCCACTGGTCGGCGAATACGCTGGGGATGATGCTGCCGATCCGGCGAAGCATCGGGTCGGGATCGCCGAGATGACAGGGCAGCACGGCGAGGCCGGCGCCGGTGCGCGTCGCCTCGTGCAATACCAGCCAGTTGTTGCCGCGGATCTCCGGCCGGCGCCCACCGCGATAATCCAGCAACCAGCTCTGTCCCGGCATTCTGATGTGATCGTCGTCGAAACCGACCCACGGTAGCGCGGCCAGCGCCGCCGGGGTGGATCGCTTCACTGGAAAATCGCGCGCGGCATAGATCGCATAGGAAACGCGACCCAGCTTGCGCGCCACGATGCCACCCAGGTCCGGCACCTGCTCGCGAATCAGGAGATCGGCCTCGCGGCGCGACAGGTTGGCCAGCGTATGGCTTGAGATCACCTCGAATTCGATCTGCGGCAGCTTGTTTCTCAGCTCGGCGGAATAGCGTGCGATCAGCGCTGCGGTCGCTTCCTCCGCCGACAGGCGGACCGTGCCGCTCACCGTGTCGCTAAGGCCCGCGCTGCGGCGGTGGATGGATTGTGCCGCCTTTTCCATCGCCTCGGTGTCGGCCAGCAGACCCTCGCCTGCCTGTGTCGGCACGAAGCGGTCGGGCAGGCGTTCGAACAGGCGCGCACCGATTTGCTTCTCCAGGGCCTTGACCCGTCGCGCCACGGTGGGATGGCTGACGCGCAGCGCCCTGGCCGCTGTCGTCAAGGTGCCCTCGCGGGCCAGCACCAGGAACACGCGGAGATCGTCCCAATTTGCATTCATATCCATGTTCAAAAATGTACACGCCTTTTTCCAATTTGTGGACTGACGAATACGGACGTTCAGCCTAGATTTGCCGCCATGCACATCGAACCGCGACTGCTTGTCTTCACCAGGGGCGTCCGCTGGCGGATTGCCGCCGCCGTGGCCATCGGCCTGCTGGCCACCGGCCTCGGCATCGCCCGGCTCGGCCTGCTGGGCTGGCTGATCGGCCAGATCTTCGCCGGCCGCGACGCCGCCAGCCTGGAGGCGCCGATCCTGTCGATCGCCTTCGTCATGGTGCTGCGCGGGGTGGCCGAGCACTGGCGCGCCGTGGTCGCCCACGAGACCGCGGCGCGGGTGCAGAAGGTACTGCGCCGCACGCTCTACGACCGCATCGCCGCACTGGGGCCGGGCACGGTCGGCCGCCAGCGCTCCGGTGCGCTTACGCTGTCGATGATCGACGGCGTCGAACAGCTCGAAACCTATTTCGGACAGTTCCTGCCGCAGTTCCTGATCGCGCTGCTCTCGCCGCTGCTGATCTTCGCCGTCGTGGCCTTCGTCGACCTGCCGATCGCGCTGGTGATGCTGGGCTTCGCGCTGATCGCCCTGTTTGCGCCGGCGCTGTGGCACAAGTTCGACGTCAGGAATTCGCAGCGCCGGCAGAAGGCCTATGCCTCCTTCGCCGCCGAGTTCCTCGATTCGATCCAAGGGCTGGCGACGCTAAAAGCCTTCGGCCAGGGCAAGGCGCGCGCCGACCGGCTCGAGGTCGAGGCGCACGACCTCTTCCATCGCACCATGTGGGTGCTGGGCTCCAACGCGCTGGCGCGCGGCATCACCGACGCCGCCATCGCCTGCGGTGCGGCGACCGCGCTGATCTACGGCGCCGCCCGCGTCGAAGCCGGCGCCATGTCGCTTACGGCACTGCTCGTCATCCTGATGCTGGGCATCGAAATCTTCCGGCCGATGCGCGAACTCCGGACGGTGTTGCACCAGGGCATGGTCGGGCTTTCGGCGGCGCAAGGCATCTACCGCATCCTCGACGATACGCCGGGCGTCGCCGACGCAGCCCCCGCCCCGCTCGACAAGGCGCTGGCGCCGGCCATCGCCTTCGAGAACGTGAAGTTCTCCTACCCCGGCACCCGCCGCACGGTTCACGACGGCCTCTCCTTCCGCGCCGAGGCCGGCGAACGGCTGGGCCTGGTCGGTCCCTCGGGTGGCGGCAAGTCGTCGATCGTGCGGCTGCTGCTGCGCTTCTATGACCCCGACAACGGTCATGAGGGGGGCCGCATCACCTTGGGCGGCCACGACCTGCGCACGCTGTCCTTCGCCCAGATCCGGTCCCTGATCTCGGTGGTGAACCAGGACACCTTCCTGTTCCACGGCACGGTCGAGGAGAACATCCGCCTGGGCAAGCCCGGCGCCTCTCTGCAGGAGCTCGAGGACGCGGCACGCGCCGCCAACATCCACGACTTCGTCCAGACGCTGCCGCAGGGCTATGGCACCGTGATCGGCGAAAAGGGCATCAAGCTCTCGGGCGGCCAGCGCCAGCGCCTGGCGATTGCCCGCGCCCTGCTGCGCGACACGCCGATCCTGGTGCTCGACGAGGCGCTCTCCGCCGTCGATGCCGAGAACGAGGCGGTGATCCAGGACGCGCTCGATCGCCTGATGCAGGGCCGCACCACCCTCATCCTGGCCCATCGCCTGTCGAGCATCATCGATTGCGACCGCATCCTGGTGCTCGACGGCGGCCGCGTCGCCGAGCAGGGCCGCCACGAGACGCTGATGGCCACGGGCGGCGTCTATGCCGCGCTGATGGCCGAGCAGGCCCGCGAACGCCACGGCTCGGCCACGGCCTCGGACATCATCGATGCGCCGGCCCGTGCCGAGAACATCGCCGATACGCCGGGCGGCGCGGTCAAGCCGGTGACCGAAGGCATCATCAAGGCCGAGGGCCTCACCTGGTATCAGGTCGTGGGCGCTCTGATGAAGGTGATCCTGCCATGGAAGGGCAAGCTCACCGCGACCTTCACGCTGGGCGTACTGCGCGTCGTCTCCTTCATCGGCGTCGGCGTGCTGTCGGCGCTGATCGTACTCGCCCTGAAGCACGGCGAGTCCTACGCCGGCTATGCGATCGCGCTCGCCGTGGTGGCGCCGCTGTCGGGCCTGCTGCACTGGCTGGAATCGTGGCTGGCGCACGACATGGCGTTCCGGCTGCTGGCCGAGATGCGCATCGACGCCTTCCGCAAGCTCGATGCGCTGGCGCCGGCCTATCTGGTGCGCCGCCGCACCGGCGATCTGATGGCGCTGGCCACCCACGATATCGAACTGGTGGAGTATTTCTTCGCCCACACCGTGGCGCCGGCCTTCGTGGCGCTGCTGGTGCCGGCGGTCGTGGTCGCAGCCCTTGCGTGGGCCAACGGCTGGCTGGCGCTGGCGCTGCTGCCGTTCCTGCTTGCCGTCGGCCTGAGCCCGTTCCTGATGCGCAAGCGCGTCGATCGCCTCGGCAGCGAAGCCCGCGAGGCGGCGGGCGAACTCGGCGCCTTCGCCGTCGACTCGGTGCAGGGGCTGGGCGAGATCGTGGCCTTCCAGCAGGAAGCTTCACGCGGCGCCAAACTGGATCAGCTTTCGCAGCGCCATATCTCGCTGCGCCTGCCGTTCTTCCGCGAACTCACGATGCAGCACGCAATCCTGGAGGTCCTGACCGGCCTCGGCGGTCTGGCTGTCGTCGGCGTCGGCGCCATGCTGTCGTCGAGCGGCGCGCTCGATCCCGGCCTGCTGCCGCTGCTCACCATCCTCGCCATGGCGGCCTTCCTGCCGGTGTCGGAGATCGCCCAGATCGGCCGCCAGCTCGCCGACACGCTGGGCGCCACGCGCCGGGTCTATGCCCTGGCCAACGAGCCGATCCCGGTGCGCGACGGACCGGGCGTGGCGGCGCGCGCCGGTGCCGCCGCCCTCGCACTGGAGCAGGTGAGCTTCACCTATCCCGGTCAGTCGCGCCGGGCGTTGTTGGCCGTCAGCTTCGACATCCCGGCGGGCAAGACCGTGGCGCTGGTCGGCACCTCGGGCGCCGGCAAGACCACGACGGCGCAGCTTCTGATGCGCTTCTGGGATGCCGACTCCGGTCGCATCACGCTGAACGGCGCCGATCTGCGCGACTACAAGCTCGACGAGCTGCGCCACCTGATCGCGCTGGTCGCCCAGGACACTTATCTGTTCAACGATACGCTGCGCGCCAACATCATGATCGCCCGACCCGAGGCCACCGAGACCGAACTTCTGGCCGCGGTCGAGCACGCTTCGCTGGCCGATCTCGTGGCCGCCCTGCCCGAGGGCCTGGAGTCGCCGGTTGGCGAGCGTGGCACCAGCCTCTCCGGCGGCCAGCGCCAGCGCGTCGCCATCGCGCGCGCCTTTCTGAAGGACGCACCGATCCTGATCCTCGACGAGGCGACCTCGCATCTCGACGCCGTGAACGAACAGGCGGTGCGGCGCGCCCTCGACCTGCTGCAGGCCGACCGCACCACCATCGTCATCGCCCATCGCCTGTCGACGGTGCGCGATGCCGACCTGATCGTGGTGCTGGACGAGGGCCGTGTCGCCGAGACCGGCACCCACGCCTCGCTCCTTGCGCGTGGCGGACTTTATGCCCGTCTGGTGTCACGCCAGCTTGCCGCCGTCTACGCGCCGGCGGCACAATGAGGCCATGAAGCGACCGCGCCAGCTCCACCTCAATCTCTTCATCCAGAGCCGCGGTCATCACGAGGCGTCGTGGCGGCATCCGGCATCGTCGCCGCGGGCGCTGAGCGACATCGCCTACTACCGCGAGGTCGCGCAGCGTGCCGAAGCCGGCTTGTTCGATTCGATCTTCCTCGCCGACCAGCTGGCGCTTGCCGACACCGTGGCCCATGCCGCCAGCACCTGGCTGGAGCCCATCACGGCGCTCGGCGCACTCGCCGCCTCGACCAGCCACATCGGCCTGATCGCCACCGCCTCGACCACCTACTCCGAGCCGTTCAATCTCGCACGCCAGTTCGCCTCGCTCGATCACATCAGCGACGGCCGCGTCGGCTGGAACATCGTCACCTCGTGGCTGGCCGCTGCGGCGCGCAACTACGGCGGCGCCGGCCAGGTGAGCCACGCCGACCGCTATGCACGCGGCGAGGAATTCGTGGCGGTGGTGAAGGCGCTGTGGGACAGCTGGGCCGACGATGCCGTGCTCGACGATCGCGCCAGCGGCCACTACGCGCGGGCCGACCGCATCCGGCCGATCGACCATGCCGGTGCGCACTATCGGGTCGCCGGACCGCTCAACATGCCGCGCGGGCCGCAGGGCCGGCCGGTGTTCGTGCAGGCGGGATCGTCCGACACCGGCCGCCGCTTCGCCGCGCGCCACGCCGAGGCGGTGTTCACCGCCCAGATGGAGAAGAAGACGGCGCAGGAATTTTATGCCGACCTGAAGCGGTTGGTCGTGGCCGAGGGGCGCGCGCCCGACCAGGCACTGATCCTGCCCGGTC
>CALDNT010000233.1 GCA_937915145.1 uncultured Reyranella sp. | reverse complement strand
GGCCTGGTTCCGCAACCGGTGGAGCTGGACCGATGCGGTCGCCCGGCCCGTCATGCGCGAGCAGAGCCCCGGTGAAGTGGTGGGCGAAGAGGAGTCCTTGGGTCGCATCGCGCTGTCCTTCGCCGCCGCCGACCGGCTGATCTTCTGCGACAACGATACGAACGTCGCCAAGGTCTTCGGCTCGGCGCGGACGCCGGGATATTTCAAGGACGGCTTCGACGACTTCATCGTTCACAGCCGTCAGGAGGCCGTCAATCCGGCGGCACAAGGCACCAAGGTCGCGGGCGTCTATCACCGCAGCGTTCCCGCCGGCGGCAAGGTGGTCGTTCGGGTCCGCCTCTCACTCGGGGACGGCGAGCAGCCGGTGCTCGCCGATTTCGATGCCGAGGTCGAACGCTGCCGGCGGGAGGCCGATTCCTTCTACGCGGTGCTGCAGGCAGGCATTGCCGACGCCGACATGCGGCGGGTCCAGCGCCAGGCCTTCGCCGGCCTGTTGTGGAGCAAGCAGTTCTACCATTTCGACGTCGGGCGGTGGCTCGATGGCGACCTCCGCCAACCGCCGCCTCCCGCGGCGCGCACGCACGGTCGCAACAGTGCCTGGCGGCATCTGAGCGCCAACGACGTCATCTCGATGCCCGACACGTGGGAGTATCCTTGGTTCGCCGCCTGGGACCTCGGCTTCCAGTGCGTCAGCCTGTCGTTGGTCGACCCCGAGTTCGCCAAGAGACAGCTGCTGCTGCTGTGCCAGAGCTGGATGATGCATCCGAATGGCGAACTGCCGGCCTACGAATGGGCGTTCGGCGACGTCAATCCGCCGGTGCAGGCGTGGGCCGCGCTACGGGTCTACGAGAACGACCGGCGCTGGAACGGCGGCGCCGGCGATTTCGAGTTCCTGGAGCGGATGTTTCACAAGCTGCTGCTGAACTTCACCTGGTGGGTCAACCGCAAGGACCAGCAGGGACAGAACATCTTCGAGGGCGGCTTTCTCGGCCTGGACAACATCGGCATTTTCGACCGCTCCGCGCCCCTTCCGACCGGTGGCTACATCGAGCAGTCGGACGGGACCGCCTGGATGGCGATGTACTGCCTCAACATGCTCAATATCGCCCTCGAGCTCGCTCAGCGCGACGCCGCCTACGAGGACATGGTCGCGAAGTTCTTCGAGCATCTGCTCTATATCGCCCAGGCGATGGCCGGTACCGGCGCCGACGGGTCCGGGCTCTGGGACGACACCGACAATTTCTACTACGACAAGCTCTGCATGCCGGGCGGCGCCACCGTGCCGATGCGCATCCGGTCGATGGTGGGATTGATTCCGCTGTTCGCCGTGACGGTGGTGGAGGGCGAGGTTCTCGCGAAGTTTCCCGGCTTCGGCCAGCGGATGCGCTATTTCAGCAAGGAACGCGGCGATCTGGCGACGCTGATCTCGCGCTGGGACAATGTCGGTGCCGAGGGACGGCACCTGCTGGCGCTTACACGGGCGTTTCGCATGAGCAAGCTGTTGGAGCGGATGCTCGACGAGAAGGAGTTCCTGTCGCCGCATGGCGTGCGCGCGGTGTCGCGCTACCATCTCGATCATCCGTACGAGTTCCGGTACGACGGCCTGAAGTACGGATTGAAATATCTTCCGGCGGAATCCGATTCCGGCGTGTTCGGCGGCAACTCGAACTGGCGCGGCCCGATCTGGATGCCGGTGAATTTCCTGCTTGTCGAAAGCCTGCGGCGCTTCCACAGCTTTTACGGCAATGACTTCAAGGTCGAGTGTCCGGTCGGTTCAGGCCAGCGCCTGACCCTGGACCAGGTCGCCGATCATCTCAGTCGACGGCTGATCGGGCTTTTCATGCGCGATCAGGACGGAAAGCGCCCGGTCTTCGGCGACAGCGCGATGCTTCAATCCGATCCGCATTTCCGCGACCTGATCCTGTTTCACGAATATTTCGACGGCGACACCGGTCGCGGTCTCGGCGCCGCCCATCAGACCGGCTGGACCGCCCTGGTCGCCAACCTGATCGACCAACTGGCAACCGGGCGCCGCTAGCCGCGACCCTTCTCGAAGCCGGCCAGGAACTGCACCAGGTTGCGGCCGAGGTCGTCGCCGAGATAACCGCCTTCCTGGACCAGCACCGTGGGCAGGCCGAGGCCGGCGATCTTCTCCGCCATGGCGTGGAAGCCCGCACCCGTCACCTTGAGGCCCTGCAGAGGATCGCTCTCGCTGGCGTCGAGGCCCAGCGCGACGACCAGCGCGGTCGGTGCGAAGTCGCTGATGCGCCCCAACGCCTCGTCGCCGGCCTCGAGCCAAGGCGCATCGGCGGAGCCCAGCGGCAGCGGCAGGTTGAAGTTGAAGCCCTCTCCCGGGCCGACGCCGCGCTCATGGGCGTAGCCCCAGAAGTAAGGGTAGTAGTAAGCCGGATCGGCGTGGATCGAGACGGTCAGCACGTCGTCGCGGGCATAGAAAATGCCCTGCGTGCCGTTGCCGTGATGTACGTCGACGTCGAAGATTGCCACGCGCTGGTGTTTGCCGCGCAGGCGCTGGGCGGCGACGGCAGTATTGTTCAGGAAGCAGAAGCCGCCCGCCATGTCGGCATAGGCATGATGGCCCGGCGGCCGGCAGAGCGCGTAGACGCGATCCTCGCCCTCCAGAACCATGTCGGCCGCGGTCGCGGCGACTTCGGCGGCGGCGAGGGCGGCCTCCCAGGTGTGCGGGCCGATCGGGCAGGCCATGTCGACCTGATGCCAGCCGGCGCGGCCGGTCAGCGCCTTGGGGTACGAGGCATGGGCGCGTGCCGGATGGACGTTGGGCACGACCTCGGGGCCGGCACCCGGCAGCTTGGCCCACTCGCGCGCGGCGATCTGCAGGAAGTCGATGTATTCGGGCTCGTGCACCGACGCGGCCAGACCGGGATCGTATTCCCCCGGCGGCAGAATCTCGTGGCCCGCCGCCCTTGCGGCGGCCAGCAGGCGGGTGGCGCGTTCCGGTTGCTCGGCACTTTTCTGCTTCACGCCGCGCACGATGAAGGTCTGCGGGTCGTGGCCGGCGTGCTTGTCGGAATAGACGATCTTCATGATGTACCAACCGCCTTGGCATCACGCAGTGCCTCGATCTCGCCATCGGTATAGCCGACGTCGCGCATGATCTCGACCGTGTGCTCGCCGATCCGCGGGGCGAGTCGCCTCACTTCCAGCGGGGCCTCGGAGAGTTTCAGCGGATTGGCAGCGGCCTTCACCGGGCCGAGACCGGGATAGTCGTATTCGATGATGCTGCCGCGCGCCTTCGCATGGGCATTGTCCATCAGGTCGCTCACCTTCTGGACGGCCGAGCACGGCATGCCGGCGGGCAGCAGGATTTCCAGGAGGGCCTCGCAAGTGTGCTCGGCAAAATGCAGCTCCATCATCGGCTCGAGGATGGCGCGATGGGCGACGCGGCCCTCGTTGGTGGCGAAGCGCAGATCGGCCAGCCACTCCTCGCAGCCCAGCGCCCGGCACAGCACCTTCCAGAACGCATCGTTGGTGCCGGCGATGTAGATCGGCTTGGTCCTGGTCTCGAACACGCGCAACGGAAAGAGGATCGAATTGCCGGTGCCCATGCGCACCGGATCCTCGCCGGTGAGGCCGTGGTTGGTGATCCAGTGGCTCATCATGTGCGTGCCGACGTCGAACAGCGAGAGGTCGAGGCGCTGGCCGCGTCCGGTCTTGTGGCGGCCAAGCAGGGCGAAGGCGATACCGGCGGCGCAGAACGAGCCGGTGCAGTAGTCGACCGCCGCGGTGCCGACCCGGCACATCTCGCCGCCGGTCGGGCCGGTCGCCTCGATCAGGCCGATCTCGGCCTGGATGCAGGGGTCGTAGCCGGCACGGCCGGAGTAGGGCCCGGTCTGGCCGTATCCGGAGACCGAGGCATAGACCAGTTTCGGATTCGCCTTCGACACCACGTCCCAGCCAAAGCCGAGCTTGTCGATCACGCCCGGCGTAAATGCCTCCATGAATACGTCGGCCTTTTGCACCAACCGCATCAGCACCTCGCGGCCACCTTCGGTGCGGAGATCGAGGGCGAGGCCGCGCTTATTGCGGTTCATCGATGGAACCCAGGCGCCGCCGAAGTGCGGGCGGAAATGCTCGCCGCCCAGGGGCTCGACCTTGATGACGTCGGCGCCCATGTCGCCCAGGATCTGGCCGGCCGTGGGACCGGCGATGACCTGCGTGAGGTCGAGAACGAGCGTGTCGGAGAGCGGAAGCATGCGGACGGGATTCCTCCTAGGAGGCGCACCCTTGCAAGCGGATGGGGCCAAGCTCAAGCAATACATTTCGCTGGCTGGCATTTGCCGTCGGCGCGGCTATTTTGGCGGCCTGTTTACCCGGAGTTCGCCATGAAAGCTGCCACCCCGACCGATCCCAGGACCAATCTGCGCATCGACCCCGACCGGCTGTGGTCGAGCCTGATGGAACTGGCCGAGATCGGCGGCACCGAAAAGGGTGGCGTCTGCCGCATCGCGCTGACCGATCTCGACCGGATCGGCCGCGACCTGTTCGTGCGCTGGGCCAAGGAGGCGGGCTGCACGATCAAGGTCGACCAGCTGGGCAATATCTTCGCGCGCCGCGAGGGTCGCGATCCGGCCAAACCGCCGGTGATGACCGGCTCGCATCTCGACACCCAGCCGACCGGCGGCAAGTTCGACGGCGCCTATGGCGTGATGGCGGGGCTCGAGGTGTTGCGCGTGCTGCACGACTCGAATTACGTCACCGAGGCGCCGATCGAGGTCGCAGTGTGGACGAACGAAGAAGGTTGCCGCTTCGCGCCGGCCATGGTGGCGTCGGGCGTGTTCGGCGGCGCTTTCGAGCTCGACTATGCACTTTCGATCAAGGACCGCGACGGCGTGAGCTTCGGCGAGGCGCTGAAGAAGATCGGCTATGACGGCAAGGAGCCGGTCGGCGGCCGCAAGGTCGGCGCCTTCTTTGAGGCCCATATCGAGCAGGGCCCGATCCTCGAGCGCGAGAAGAAGACGATCGGCGTCGTCACCGGCGCGCAGGGCCAGCGGTGGTACGAGATCAACTGGACCGGCATGGAAAGCCATGCCGGCACGACGCCGATGGAAGGAAGGCGCGATGCGCTTGTAGGAGCTGCCGAGCTGATCGTCGAGAGCCGAAAGATCGGCAACCGGCCGAACGGCCGCTCGACGGTGGGCGTGATCGAAAGCCTGCCACAGTCGCGCAACACGATCCCGGGGCGCCTGTTCATGACGGTCGACTTCCGCCATCCCGACGATGGCGAACTCACGAAGATGGATGCCGAGCTGCGCGCGGCAGCGGCTGGCATTGCCGCGCGTCATCGCCTGGAAGTGAAGATCGAGCAGATCTGGTATTTCCCGCCGTCGCCCTTCGCAAAGCAACTGGTGGAGTCGGTACGCCGCGGCGCGGTGCAGGCGGGTTACCCTCACATGGACATCGTGAGCGGTGCCGGCCACGACGCCTGCTACGTGAACCGCGTCGCGCCGACGGCGATGATCTTCGTGCCGTGCAAGGACGGCATCAGCCACAACGAGATCGAGGACGCCACCAAGACCGACATCGGTGCCGGCGCCCAGATCCTGCTGCAGGCGATGGTGGAACGGGCCAACGCTTGAAATCCGGCGGTCTGATCTCCGTCGCGACCGCCGCGCTGGTCGCGACCATCGCCGGTGTGGGCGGCACGCTGCCGATCGTGTTGGCGGCAGCCCAGGCGGTCGGCGCCACAACCGACGAGGCAAGCTCGTGGGTCTCCGGCCTCGGCCTTGCCACCGCGTTGAGCGCGCTTGTCCTCAGCGTGCGCTACCGCATGCCCATCATCACCGCGTGGTCGACGCCGGGCGCGGCGCTGATTGCCTCTACCGGTGGCGTGCCGAGTTTCGCCGCCGCCGTCGGCGCCTTCGTGCTGGCGGCCGTGCTGATCCTGCTCACCGCCGCGATCCGGCCACTCGGCCGCTTGATCGAGCGGATTCCGGCCAGCATTGCGGCGGCCATGCTGGCCGGCATCCTGCTCCGCATCGTCGTGGCGATGGTCGAGCATGTGCCGACCTCGCCGCTTCTCGTGCTGCCGCTGATTGTACTGTTCCTGATTGCGCGCGCCTTCATGCCGGCGCTCGCGTCGCTGGTGGTACTGGTGGCTGGCGCGCTACTCGCCTGGTCGCTCGGGCTGGTGATGCCGATGCCGGTGGTCGGCCTCTCCACGATCGTAATCACGGCGCCTGTCTGGGACATCGCCACGCTGGTCGGATTGGGTGTGCCGCTCTATCTCGTGACGATGGCATCGCAGAACCTGCCGGGTTTCGCGGTTCTGCGCGCCTCCGGCTACCAGCCGCCGACCCAACCGATCCTGGGCGTCACCGGCGCGGCTTCGTTGGGCACGGCGTTCCTCGGCGCGCACACCTCGAACCTCGCCGCGATTTCCGCGGCCCTCTGCACCGGACCGGACGCCCATCCCGATCCGGCCCGCCGCTGGATGACCGGGCCGTTCTACGCGTTCTTCTGGTTTCTGATCGCGCTGTTCGGCGCCTCGCTGGTCGGCCTGTTCAATGCGCTGCCGCCGGCCCTGCTGGCGACGGTAGCCGGCACGGCGCTGCTGGGATCGATGGCCGGCGCCCTGGGCACGGCGCTGGCGGGCGACAAGGACCGCTTTGCCGCCGCAGGCACGCTTGCGGTCACGGTCTCGGGTGTCAGTCTGATGGGTGTCGGCTCGGCCTTCTGGGGGCTGGCGTTCGGTCTGTTGATCCTCGGTATCGATCGGCTCACGCGACGCTAGGAAAGCGCGCTCCGTAGCTTTCGAGTGGCAATTCGAGCCCGCGACAGAGGAAGCTGATGGTGTGGTAGTAGCCAATCAGCGCAATCGCCTCGAGGATCTGGGCTTCGTCGAAATGCCTACCAAGGGTGGCCCAGGTCACCTCGCCGACGGTACGGCGGTCGACGAGATCGTCGACCAGGGCGAGCAGGGCCTGTTCGTCTTCCGTCCAGCAGACGGCGCCGGCCAACCCGGTCACGGTGGCCGCGACCTGCTCCGGCCCGAAGCCGACTTTCGCCGCGAAGAAGGCAATGTGGACGCCCCATTCGTATTCGCAGCCGAGCCGCGCGGTCGTGCGGTCGATGACGATTTCGCGCTGGCGTAGGCTGAGGGCGCCTTTGTCGAGGAGGCCGCCGGCGAACATCTTCTCGAACACGCGCGGGTTTCTCGCCAGCGTGCGGAACAGCACCAGGGGCTCGACGCCCTTGGGCATGATGCGCGCCAGCTCGGCGGCGATCTTGGGCAGGTAAGGGGCTTCGGCGGGGGCGATGCGGGGCATGGTCGGTCTCCGGTCTGGGGGCTACAGGTTATGTAGTGTCGCCAATTGATTGACGCTACAATAATTGTAGTAACGGAGTGAAATAGATGGTGAAGCGAGTCCGCGGTTCCCGCACCGGCCGGCCGATCATGGTTCTGCTCGATCTGCTGGGCAGGCGCTGGGTGCTGCGCATCGTCTGGGAATTGCGCGACGGGCCCCGGCGCTTCCGCGAATTGCAGGACGCCATCGGTGCCAGCCCGACCATCGTCAATACGAGGCTGGCCGAATTGCGCGAGGCCAGGCTCGTCGAACTCGACGCAGCCGCGGGCTACCGTCTGACGGTGCTCGGCCGGGAACTGCTGCGGCTGTTCCTGCCGCTGCACCTGTGGTCGGAGAAATGGGCGAGGGCTACCGGCGTTGCGTGAGCCAGCCGGATACGATCAGCGCCCCGGCCGCTACCACCACGATGATTGTGGCCAGTACGTTGATCTGCGGATCGACGCCGAGGCGGACGCTGGAATAGACCCGCATCGGCAGGGTCTGGGACTGCGCACCGGCCACGAACTGGGTCAGGATCAGATCGTCCAACGACAAGGTGAACGCGAGCAGCCAGCCGGCGCCGATCGCCGGGGCGATCAACGGCAGCGTTATCGTCCGGAATGTGGCCCAGGGTGTCGCGCCGAGGTCCATCGCGGCCTCTTCCAGCGAGCGGTCGAAATCTGCAAGCCGGGCTTGCACCACGATGGCTACGAAGGCGATCGCAAAGGTCGTATGGGCGATGGCGATGGTGAGGAAGCCGCGCGCCGGTCCGCCGAACATCCGGTCGACGCCGACGAACAGCAGCAGCATGGAGATGCCCATCACCACTTCGGGCATCACCATCGGCGCGATGACCATGCCGCCGAACAAGGCGCGCCCTGGAAACGCCGGCGCGCGGGCAAGCGCGTAACCGGCAGCGAGGCCAAGGATCGCCGCCGTGGAGGCGCTCACCACGGCGATCCGGATCGACAGCCAGGCCGCCGAGAGCATGGCCTCGTTGGCCAGCAGCGCGCTCCACCATTTGGTCGAGAATCCACTCCACACCGTGACCAGCCGCGATTCGTTGAACGAGTAGATCATCACAAGCGCCAGCGGCAGGTAGAGGAAGGCATAGCCAAAGCCCAGCGCCGCGATGGCAAAGCGCACGCGACCCCTCATCGCCGCCGCTCCAGGCTTCTGGCCTGCTGGCGCTGGAACAGCGCGAGGGGGCCAAGCAGCAGCACCAACAGGCAGATGGCGACTGCCGAGGCGAGCGGCCAGTCGCCGTTGGTGAAGAATTCGTCCCACAGCACCTTGCCGATCATCAGGGTTTCGGTACCGCCCAAGAGGTCGGGGATCACGAACTCGCCGACCGACGGAATGAACACCAGCAGGCAACCGGCGACGATGCCGGGCAACGACAGCGGCAGGGTAACGGTAAGGAAGGCGGCGAGGGGCCGTGCCCCGAGATCGGCCGCCGCCTCGAGGAGGCCGGTATCGAGTTTCTCCAGCGTGGCGTAGAGCGGCAGCACCATGAAGGGCAAGTAGGCATAGACGATGCCGAGATGGATCGCCCATTCGGTGCCGATGATCGTGCCGGGATTCTCGGCAAGCCCGGTCCAGCGCAGGAACTGGTCGAGCAGGCCGTTGCGGGCCAGCAGGCCCATCCAGGCGTAGATCCGGATCAGGACCGAGGTCCAGAACGGCAGCACCACCAGCATCAGCAGGAGCGGACGGCGCGCGGGTGCCGCTCGCGCGATGGCGTAGGCCATGGGATAGCCAAGGAGGAGGGCCACCAGCGTCGAAGTAGCGGCGATGCGCAACGAGATGAGCCAGGCCGCGAGATAAAGATCGTCGGTGAACAGCAGCTTGAAGTTGGCGAAGCTCAGGCCAAGTGCCACCGGTGGCACCGAATCGGGCGCATTGGTGCCGAGCGCGATGGCCAGTACCAGCACGAACGGCAGCAGAAAGAAGATTCCGAGCCATACGAGGGGCAACGCAATGACGGCACGCATGGCGCTATGCCTCCAGCGGGTGCCCGGCGTCGGCTGCCCAGCCGAGCCAGACATTCTGGCCGCGGTGGAACGCGTCGTCGGACATGGAGGCCAATATCGTGCGGCCGTCGTCGAGGGCTACCCGGCAGAGTGACCTTGAGCCTTCGTACGCGATATCGACAATCCTGCCGGCAAACGCGTGGGCGGTGTCCGGCCGCGCCGCGAAGAGCGCGATCTTCTCCGGCCGAAGTGCTATCCAGCGGCCTCCCGGCACCTTGAGAATGTTGGCGTGGCCGATGAAGTCCGCGATGAAGCGTGACGCGGGCCGTTCGTAGACTTCGCGCGGGGAACCCGTCTGGACGATGCGGCCGGCTTCCATGACGGCGAGCCGGGTTGCCATGGACATCGCCTCTTCCTGATCGTGAGTCACCATGATGAAGGTGAGGCCGAGTTCTTCCTGCAGGCGCACCAGTTCGAAGCGCGTGCCCTCGCGCAGCTTGCGGTCGAGCGCCGCCAGCGGTTCGTCGAGCAGCAGCAGCCTGGGCCGCTTGACGAGTGCGCGGGCCAGCGCCACGCGCTGGCGCTGGCCGCCCGAGAGCTGCGCCGGCCGGCGCTGGGCGAAATCGGTGAGCTGTACCTGGGTTAGCGCGTCGGCCACGCGGACGGCGGCCTCGGACTTCGCCACACCTTCGCGGCGCAGGCCGTAACCCACGTTCTCCGCCACGTTCATGTGAGGGAACAGTGCGTAGGACTGGAACATCATGTTGACCGGGCGCAGATGCGGCGGCACGCCGGTCATGTCCTTTCCATCGATCAGGATTCGGCCGGCGTCGGGTGTCTCGAAGCCCGCAAGCAGGCGCAGCAGCGTGGTCTTGCCGCAGCCCGAGCCACCCAGCAGGGCGAAAAGCTCGCCACCCACAACGTCGAGATCGACGTCATCGACGGCTGCGACCGTGCCAAAGCGCTTGGTCAGGCCCTCAAG
>CALDNT010000232.1 GCA_937915145.1 uncultured Reyranella sp. | reverse complement strand
AGGCCGATGAATTCCGGCGGATCGACGACGCTCAACCGGGCCGGATAGGTACGGGTCGTGGGATCGGCGCTTGGCGAAAGCTCGCGAAGCTTGGCGGCGTGGCGGTGGCCGGGGTTTGACCATAGTTCGAACCCTGCCGCCACCGATTCGCGGACGACCTTCAGGCGATGCTCGGGCACACCGACCAGGATTTCGAGTTCGTCGGTCCGTGCCACCCGAACGACCGCCTGGCCTTGTGCCGTTACCTGACCAACTTCGGCCTGAACCGCCGTGACAACGCCGGCAGCGTCGGCGCGAAGCTCGGTGTAACCGAGGTTGTTCTCCGCGGAGGCGAGTTGGCTGCGCGCCTGCTCGACGCGGGCCAGCGCGGTGGCAGCAAGAGACTGACGCTGGTCCAGCGTCTGGGGTGTGAAAGCGGTGCTTCCGCGGAGCCCGAGATAGCGGTCGTGATCGGCCTTGGCGCGGGCGTAGTCCGCGTCGGCGGATGCCAGTGCAGCGCGCGCGCCGTCGACGGCCAGACGGTAGTCGGCAGGGTCGAGCTGCGCGATCAGATCGCCGGGCTTCAGCACTGTGCCGAGATCGACTGCACGCTGGACGATTTTCCCGGTGACGCGAAAGCCACGGGTGGTTTCGACTCGGGGCACGACGGTTCCGGCGAGGATGAGCGACCGGGCATGACGACGGTACGCGATTTCGGTGACACGGGCCGGTCGGAGGGTGGCTTCCGTAGGGACGACGCGCGAGGCGCTCGCCGTCAGCGACAGAGCGGCGATGCCCGCCGCGGCCACCGACGCCATGCCGGCGGCTATGGCGACCACCTTGACTGAGAGCTTTCGCGGCAACCAATTGGCCGGGAGACGCATGGCGGGCCTTCCTCCCGGCGGCTATACTACGCTGGGCAAGACTGAACGGTGATAACTTAACGTTGATAAGTTATTTGTGTTAATATAAGAGTCAAGAGGATGGAAACCGAATTGCCAGCTTCGTCCACAGCGCCTTCGGCAAGCCGCAAGAAGCGCGGCGAGGGCCATACGCGCCGCGACGAAATCCTGCTGGCTGCCAAGACCCTGTTCCTGGAGGAGGGGTACGACGCCGCCACCATCCGCAAGATTGCAGATCGGGTGGGCGTGTCGGCGCCGACGCTCTACCTCTACTTTCAGGACAAGGAAGCGATCATGCTGGCGCTCTGCGACCAGACATTCGGCCGTCTGATCGAGCGCATTGCCAAAATCGAGAAGACCGTCACCGACCCGCTGGAGCGGATATGCCGGTTCGGCGACGCCTATGCGCGCTTCGGCCTCGAGCATCCTGACGAGTACCGGCTGGTCTTTATCGGCAACAACATTCCCGAAGCGGTGCGCAAGGTCGGGCATCGGATGCCGATCGACGATCCGACCCGCCCCGGCGTTGGCGGCGCGCTCGTCTTCAGTCGTCTGGTGGCGATGTTGTCCCAGCTCGAGGCCTCGGGTGTAAAATTGAACTACCCGCCCGATACCTGTGCCGAACTGTGCTGGATGGGAATCCACGGCGTCGTGGCGGCACTGATCATGAAGCCCGACTTTCCGTGGTCGAACCGCGAGACCCTCATCCAGGGCATGCAGGATATCGTCATCAATGGAATCCTGTCGCGCGCCTAGCGTCTCGGCAGAGCTGCGGGAAAAGCTCGCAGGTCACCGGCGCCCAGGAGCTCGACCCAGGCGCCATCGAACAGTCGATGCAGGCAGACAACGCCGTCGCGCGCATTGGCGGCGACGGCGCTCTCGGCGATCAGGCGTTCTGCAGGACGTGGACGGCGCGATTGGCGACGAGATCCTTGTTCTTGGCGGCATAGGCCTTCATATGCTCCGATGCACCGTGGGCCTTGAGATGATCCATGCTCTCCCACTTCTCGATGACGACAAGAGTGTCGGCGCCGAATTTGGCGAACGAGCCGCCGTCCGTGTCGATCGTCGCACCGTACTCGATGCAGCCCTGCTCGGCGTGGACCGCCGGAACATTGGCTTTGAAATTCTTGAGGATTTCGTCGCGCTTGCCGGGCTTGGCCGTGATGATGGCGATGACATGGATCATTTCACTCTCCCTTTGAAGATCAGGCGGCGCGGCCGCTCCGCAGCAGGCGGCCAGGTAGTGTGGCGTTAGCCGCCACGGTGTCTTTGTTGTTCTGACGAATCAGGTGGCCGTTGACGATAACCGCGTCAATGCCGTTCGCCTCGGACACCAGGCGGTCGGCGCCGGCCGGCAGGTCGTAGACGCGCTTCAGCGGGCCGGGACCCACGGTCCTGGGATCGAAGACGACGACGTCGGCGGGACGGCGCTCGGCCAGGACGCCGCGGTCGGTGATGCCGAACATCTCGGCCGGCCGCTGCGTCAGCTGGTGCACGGCTTCCTCAATGGTGAGCGTCTTCTTCTCGCGTACCCAGTGGCCCAGCAGATAGGTCGAGTAGCAGGCGTCGCAAAGCTGGTTAGCATGGGCACCGGCGTCCGACAGGGCAATGACCGTGTGCGGATCGGTGATCAGCTCGGCCACTTCCTTCTCGTCGAAGTTCATGACGGCCATGCGGAAGCGCGCCTGCAGGTCGTTGGCGAGAGCGAGATCAAGGGCGAGATCGACCGGATCCTTGCCGACCCTGGCGGCCGCTTCGGCGAGCGGCATTTCCTCGAGTTCGCGAGCGGACGGCGCCCAGGCGATGACCACGCGGTCCCACCAGTTGCGGAAGAGCGGCGTCACCTCGCTGCGCAGCTTCTCGCGCCATGCCGGATCGGCGTAGGCGCGGCGGCGCGTCCCGGGCGCCTTGGCGTCCTCGACGGCGAGTTCGTTCATGAATTTCATGACGTCGAAGATGAACGGCTCGGCGAAGGTGAACTCGAAATTGAGCGGCCGGCAACTCACTTGCGGGATCACCATGGCGCCCGACCGGCGCTGCTCGGCGGCGAGGTCGAGCTGCTTGCGGTGCCCGCCGGGGCCATAGAGATAGGACAGAAGCGCGGTCCAGGTAACC
>CALDNT010000231.1 GCA_937915145.1 uncultured Reyranella sp. | reverse complement strand
CGCGCAAGCTCACCGAAGAAGCGTTGGCCCGCATCGAGGATCCGAAAAGCGAAGGCAAGCGCGCCTTCATCAAGGTCTGGCGCGCCCAGGCGCTGGCGGCAGCCGACGCCAGCGACGCCCTGCGCAAGGCGGGCATCGTTGCCTCGCCGCTCGCGGGCCTTCCGGTCTCGATCAAGAACCTCTGCGATGTCGCCGGCGAGACGACGCTCGCCGGTTCGAAAGCACTCGATGATGCGCCGCCCGCCAAGCAAGACGCGCCCGTGGTGGCGCGTCTGCGCGCATCGGGCGCAGTCATCGTCGGCAGCACCAACATGAGCGAGTTCGCCTTTTCAGGCGTGGGCTTCAACCCGCATTACGGTACGCCGGGCAACCCCGCCGACCGCAAGCGGGTGCCGGGCGGATCGTCGGCCGGCGCCGCCGTATCGGTGGCCGATCGCATGGCCGTGGCGGCGCTCGGCACCGACACCGGCGGTTCGGTACGCATTCCCGCTGCCGTCTGCGGCATCGTGGGCTTCAAGCCAACGGCGCGGCGCGTGCCCATCGATGGCGTCGTGCCACTGTCGACCTCGCTCGATTCGATCGGGCCGCTGGCCAACTCGGTCGAGGACTGCGCCATCGTCGATGCGGTATTCGCCGCCGAGCCAATTTCCGTCCCCGAACCGATGCCGCTCGGCGGCCTCCGACTCGCGGTACCCAGGCACTTCGTGATGGACGATCTCGATCCCGTCGTTGCCAAGGCCTTCGAGCGGGCGCTGAAAGCGCTGGCGGCCAAGGGTGTCCGGATCGAGCATATCGACCTGCCCGAGCTCAATGAGCTCGCCTCAATCAACGCCAAGGGCGGGTTCGCGGCCTCCGAGGCCTACGCCTGGCACAAGGAGCTGATCGCCCGTCGCGGCAATGTCTATGACCCGCTGGTGGCACCACGCATCATGCGCGGCAAGGAGATGAGTGCCGCCGACTATGTCGAACTGCTGGGCCGGCGCATCGACCTGTGCCGCCGCGTATCGGCGATCACCTCGAACCACGACGCTGTCGCCATGCCGACCTGCGCCATCGTGGCGCCGACCCTCGACGAAGTCGCGACCGCCGACGGCTTCACCAGGAAGAACATGCTGCTGCTGCGCAATACCACGGTCGGCAATTTCCTCGATCGCTGCGGCATCAGCCTGCCTTGCCACGCCTCGGGTGAACTTCCGGTGGGCTTCATGCTGATGGGCGAGGCGATGGCCGATCGGCGCGTGCTGGCGATGGCGCGGTCTGTCGCGCCGGTCGTCGCACCTCACTGATAGCGAGGATCGTCCGGCCGGCGCATCTTCCAGACGTTGTCGGTCGTGGTGTATTCGCTATAGCCGAGCCGCGCGACCGGCTTGAAGGCCAGCGTGTCGATGCGGCCGTCCTTGATGATACCATCAGCAACGTGGATACCGACGACGTGGCCAAACACCACCGTTGCCTGATGCTTCTCGCGGCCTTGCTCGATCGGCATCTCGATCGTCTTCCAGTACCTGCACTCCAGCGCGATCGGCGACTCGGCGACGCGCGGCGGCTTGACGTAGCGCGAGGGCGCAGGCGTAAGCCCCGCCAACTTCATTTCATCGACGCCGTAGTCCACCATGGTGGTCGTGACGTTCATCTGTTCGGCGAGTTCGGCACTCACCATGTTGACCACGAACTCGCCCGTCTCCTCGGCATTGCGCCTGGAATGTTTGGTCGGGTTGTCGCCATAGGTGCCTGTGGTCGAGAAATAGACCATCGGCGGCGAGGCGCTGACGGCGTTGTAGAAACTGTAGGGCGCCAGGTTGACGCGGCCCTGGCCATCAAGAGTCGATATCCAGCCGATGGGACGCGGCACGACCAGTGCGGTCAGCGGATCCTGCGTCATGCCATGGTCGCGGCGAGCGGTATCGTAGAACATCGGTGCTTGGGCCTACTGATAGCGTGGATCGTCCGGCCGGCGCATGCGCCAGACATTGTCGGTGGTGGTGTATTCGCTATAACCTAACCGTGCAACCGGTTTGAATGCCAATGTGTCGATGCGGCCATCCTTGATGATGCCGTCGTCGATGTGGATGCCCACCACCTGGCCAAACACGACCGAGCCGCGCTTGCTTTCATGGCCCTTTTCGGCCGGCATTTCGATGGTCCGCCAGTACTTGCATTCGAGCGCGACGGGCGATTCCTTGACGCGCGGCGGCTTCACGAATTTGCAGGGCGCTTGTGTAAGGCCAGCCAGCTTCAGCTCGTCGACGCCGAACGCCACCATGGCGGTGGTCACGTTCATCTGTTCCGCCAGATCGGCGCTCACCATGTTGACCACGAATTCGCCGGTCTGCTCGGCGTTCAGGCGGCTGTGCTTGGTCGGCGTGTCGCCGTAGGTGCCGGTGGTCGAGAAGTAGACCATCGGCGGGTGCTCACCGACGCCGTTGTAGAAACTATAGGGCGCGAGATTGACCCGCCCCTGGGTGTCGACCGTCGAAATCCACCCGATCGGCCGCGGCACGATCAGGGACTTCAGAGGGTCCTGCGGCAGTCCATGGTCGCGCTTGGCGGCATCGTAGAACATTGTTTTCTCCCCAGACCAGATCGAGTTCAGCCAAAGCGGACGGGTGGCGCCTGCACTGTCGGCGCCGCGGCATCGAGGATCGCCCGACGATCGCCCGAACGCGGCGGATAGATGCGTTGGCGATTGATCAGCTCCTTGGTGCGCTTGGCCTCGGCGCCGCGGGACACGACCCGCCGATCCCAGCCTTCGGTATAGACGGCGCCCCACGGCCCAAGGTCGAGGATCGTGGTGTACCAGTCCACCTTGAGCGGCAGCAACGGCCGGCCCAGCAGGTCGCAGACGACGTTGTGGCCGGCAAAG
This sequence comes from uncultured Reyranella sp., assembly GCA_937915145.1. Taxonomy (GTDB): domain Bacteria; phylum Pseudomonadota; class Alphaproteobacteria; order Reyranellales; family Reyranellaceae; genus Reyranella. The sequence continues at coordinate 52,554 of CALDNT010000231.1, read as the reverse complement.
CGGCCCATCGGCCGGCCGTGCTGGCATGACATCACCGACGTGTGGACGCCGTCGATCAGAAACCAGGCGGCGTCGCCGGCGCCAAACTCGGCCGCGAGGCCCTTGATCCTGAGCGACGGCTCGACCGGCAGACGACCCAGCCGGTCACGCTCCACGGCGAACGCGGCCGTCAGCGGATGGGCCTGCATGCCGGCGCACCAGACGACCGTGGCAGCGGCGACGCGTTCGCCGCCGTCGAGTGTCGCGCCCGTGGGATCGACTGCGGCTACCGACACACTCCCGCGCGTTTCGATGCCGAGTGCGTGCAGCGCCTCATCGATGACCGGCAAGGCGCTTTCGCCCATGCCGGCACCGACCCGGGCCGCATGATCGGCCAGGATGACACGCGGCGACATGACGCCAGCGGTGCGGAGCTTGCCCGGCATTTCGGCCGCCGCCTCGATCCCGGTCAGGCCGCCCCCGACGACCAGCACGGTGGATTGTCCCGGCGCCGACACGCCGCCGGCCAGGCTGGCGATATGGGTATTGAGCCGTTCCGCCCCGGCATGGGTGTCGACATCGAAGGCATGCTCGACAAGCCCAGGAATCGACGGATGGGCAAGGCGGCTGCCGAGCGCGAAGACCAGACGGTCGTAGGTGATGCTGCGCGACGCGCCGCCCGCCGCATAGGCGACGGTCCTGCGGGCAACGTCGATGCCGGTGACCTCACCCTCGAGACGGCGCACGCCGATGGGGTCCAGCACACTGTCGAGAGCGACACGTGTATCGCCAAGATCGGCTTCGTAATTGCGCACGCGGATCGAATGCCAGGCGGACCGGTCGATCACCACGACCTCGACCCGGTCGGCGCCGACACCCAGTTCGTCGAGCGTGCGTGCGGCACCGATGGCGCTCCAAAGGCCGGCGAAACCGGCGCCCAGAACCACGATCCGCTCCGTCATCCAGGCCTCCCTGCGTCAGCCGAGCCGGCACTTGGCTTCGGCATGGGCGACGTCGAACGCCCGATCGAGCGCGGCATTGAGGCCGCGGCAGGAACGAACCACCTGCTCGGCCCAAACGACATAGTCGCGCAGCCGCGCCTCGCTCCATCCCGCCGGCGGACTGTTCACCATGCTGCGCAGGTTGGAGGTCTTGTCGGCGATCTTGAGCAGCTTCGCCCGCCGCGACTTGCCCGCCGTCTTCTCGATCTGCAGGCGTTTGCGCTCGTCCTTGGGCAGCGACTTGTCGTCGGTCACCTCGGCCACCAGCGCCGCGACCTCCGCGCCGAAGCGCTGTTCGAGGTCTTCGTAGGTGGCGTCGGTGTCCTCCAGCGTGTCGTGCAGCAGGCCACCCATCAGCAATGTCACGTCAGCACCGCCGGTCGCCTCGGCGAGCAGAGCCGCCACCTCGGTCAAGTGGTTGACGTAGGGCTCGGCCCGCTCGCCCTTGCGTCGCTGCGCAATGTGCTGGCGGGCAGCGTAGTCGGCGGCACGCGTCAAAAGGACCAGATCGGAGCTCATCAACTCCTCTTGTGCGACCAGCGGTCCGGCTTGTCGAGCCGCCGCGGCCGGCCCATGTTCCGGCCCATGTCGCGTACCATGAAAGCCCTGCTGGGCGTCTGGATTGCCACCCTTGTCGCCGCCGCCGGCTGGATCGGCTGGGACGTCGTCCAGGGCGGCCGCCCGACCATCGGCGGCCCCTTTACCCTGGTCGACCAGGATGGCCGCACCGTCACCGAGGCCGCCTTCAAGGGCAAGCCGACGCTGATCTACTTCGGCTTCACCTTCTGCCCCGATGTCTGCCCAACGTCCCTGCTGCTGATGGAGACGGCGCTGGAGAAGCTCGGCCCCGACGCCGCCAGCAAGGTCAATCTGGTCTTCATCACCGTCGATGCCGAACGCGACACGCCGGCCCTGCTCAAGGGCTATGTCACGAATTTCGGCCCGACCTTCATCGGCCTTACCGGCACGCCGGAGCAGGTCGCCGCCGCCGCCCGTGCCTATCGCGTCTATTATCAGAAGGTTCCGGGCAAGGATGGCGGACCCTACCTGATGGATCACTCCTCGATCGTCTATCTGCTCGACCGCAACGGCCGGTTCGTCACTCACTTCACTCATGATGCAAAGGCTGAAGCGATCGCTGCAGCCGTGGGACGTTTGCTCTAACCCATTGATTACATGTAATTTGTGCACTGCGATAATGGAGTGACAAGCGGGCCCTGCAGCGTACAATCGGCCGCCTGATGCTTTATCACGCTTATGAATTTCACCGGCACCTCGCCAAGCCCGTCCGGCTCTGGGCCAATGCCCTCGAGCAGGTCTATTCCAGCCCCTACAACCCCCTGGCCGAAACCTGGTTCGGCAAGTCGGTCGCGGCAGGCGCCGAGATCATGGCGCGGCTCACGCAGAATTTCGGCAAACCCACGTTTGGCCTGAAAACCACCCTCGTCGACAACGAGGATGTCGAGGTCAACGAAGAGATCCTGCTGCGCAAGCCGTTCTGCGACCTTCTCCACTTCCATCGTGACACGACGCGGCGCGACCCCAAGGTTCTGGTGGTGGCGCCAATGAGCGGTCACTTCGCCACCCTGCTGCGCGGTACGGTCGAGGCGCTGCTGCCCGAGCACGACGTCTTTGTCACCGACTGGACCGATGCCCGCGAAGTGCCGCTCACCGACGGCAATTTCGACCTCGACGACTACATCGACTATGTCATCGCCTTCTGCCGCTACCTCGGGCCCGACGTGCATGTAATCGCGGTTTGCCAGCCTTCAGTGCCGGTGATGGCCGCCGCCGCCCTGATGGCCGAAGCCCGGGATCCGCGCCAACCCAAGTCGCTCACCCTGATGGGCGGCCCGATCGATACCCGCCAGAGCCCGACCGTTCCCAATGACCTCGCGGTACGCAACTCGATGGTGTGGTTCCGCCAGAACGTGATCTCGACGGTGCCGCTGGGCTATCCCGGCGCGATGCGCCGCGTCTATCCCGGCTTTCTGCAGCTTACCAGCTTCATCACCATGAACCTCGACCGGCACGTCAACGCCCACATGCGCCAGTTCGAACATCTGGTGAAGGGCGACGACGATTCGGCCGACGGCCACCGCGCGTTCTACGACGAATATCTCGCGGTCATGGACCTCAGCGCCGAATTCTATCTCGACACCATCGAGGTCGTGTTCAAGAATCACCTGCTGCCGCGCGGCGAGTGGATAAGCCGCGGCCGCAAGATCGACCCCGCCGCTATCGAGACCGCCCTGATGACCGTCGAGGGCGAACTCGACGACATTTCCGGCATCGGCCAGACCAAGGCCGCGCATGCGCTGACGCCAAACATTCCCGGTGCCCGCCACGTCCATTGGGAGCAGCCGCGGGTCGGGCACTACGGCATTTTCAACGGCCGCAAATGGCGCGAGCAGATCATGCCCCGGGTCCGCAGCTTCATCCGCGAGAACGACGCGCGCTGAACCTGTTGCGGCGGCAAGCCCGGTGCGACATTGGCGCGTACCGTAGCGCGCGCCTTCGCCTCACGCGGGATTGGCTACCAATCCCTTGATTCTGCGGTTGTTCCCGCAGTTCGACGCTACCCAGCGATGTCGCGCCAAACGCGACATTTTTGAATCCCGCCCCTGCGACATGTCGCGGCCCGGGCTGGCCAGGACTCGCGATATGCGGAAGGGATGAGAGGATCATAGGTGTATTCCTATCCTCTCTGATATCTCCAGTCAACCCAACCGAGACCGATGGAGCGCCGGCGGGGATAGCGATACCTTTCCGGCCATGACCGTTCCCATCAAAATCTCCGCCTGGAAGCCTGCTCCGTTTGCCCTCAAAGGCGAGACCGTGTTCGCCGTCGGCGATGTCCATGGCTGCGCGACGGAACTCCGCGCGCTGCTCACTGCCATTGCCGACGTTGCCAAAACCTCGAGCGGCCCGCGGCGCCTGATCTATCTCGGCGACATGATCAACCGCGGACCCGACAGCATCGGCGTCCTGGAGCTGTGGGCCGAGAAAGCCGAGACCCGCGGGGTCGATCGTATCGACCGGGTGATGGGCAACCACGAGATCATGATGATGCTGGCGGTGATCGGCGGACCGCATGCCCACAAGGCCGAGGCGATGTGGCTCAGCAAGCGCATGGGCGGCCAGAAGCTCTTCGACCAGATGGTGGCGCGAACCGGCGGGCCGGTGGCGCAGGTCGACCAGGCGTTGCTCCAGTCGGCACTGGGCCGGCGCGTTGTCCTGCGGCTTCACGGCATGCGCTCGCACGTCAGCCTCGGCAACACGCTGTTCGTCCATGGCGGACTCGATCCGCACGCCGATCCCGACGAATTCCTGACCCGGCCGTGGACGGTCTTCACCGAGGCGCGCTGGGCCTGGATCAACCACGGCTTCCTCGACTGGAAGAGCGGATTCGGCGGCACCCTGGTGGTGCATGGCCACACGCCGCCCGACAAGCACAGGGAGATCAGCGGCATGGAAGACCCGCACCTGTTCGAAGGCGACCGACTCGGCCTCGACGGCGGCAGCGCGCGGACGGGCATCGTGACCGCGGCGGAAATCCAGGAGGGCCGCTATCGAATCCTCAAGGCAGGAACGCCAGTGGCGCATCCGGAACCTTCCGGTGCGTGACGGCGACTACGCCGTGGCCCGAATGACTTCCAGGAACGCCGCACCGTAACGCTCGAGCTTGGCGTCGCCGATGCCGTGGATCTCGCGCATGGCGCTGGCATTCGCCGGGCGATGCGAGGCAAGTTCGGCCAGCGTCCGGTCTGAGAACACGACATAGGCCGGCACGTTCTGCGTTCGCGCCAGCCTGGTGCGCAGTGCCTTGAGCGCCTCGAGCAGGGCCGCATCGCCCTCGCCCACGATAGCGGCGGCCGCGGCGCGCCGGTCGCGACGGGCGCCGGCCTTGCCCTTGGCTGCCCCCGACGAGAGGTCCTTGCGTAGCTCGATCTTCTGTTCGCCCTTCAGCACGCGCCAACCTTCGTCAGTGACCCGCCAGCGGCCATGCTCCATCAGGTCCTGGGCAATCAGGCCGACCGCCGAGAGCTGGCGGAAGATCGAGCGCCAGTCGCCGGCCTTGCGGCCCGATCCGACACCAAAGGTCGGCAGCTTGTCGTGGTTGAACTTGACCACGTTCTCGGTCCGCTCGCCGGTCAGGATGGCAACAAGGTGCTCCATGCCAAAGCGCTCGCCGGTGCGCAGGATGGCCGACATCGCTTTCTGGGCGTCGATGGTGCCGTCGAAGCGCTCGACGCCTTCGACGCAGAGATCGCAGTTTCCGCAGAGCTCGGAGGGTTCGCCGAAATAGGCGAGCAGGGTCTGGCGGCGGCAGCGCGGCGCCTCGGCCAGCGCCAGCAGCGCGCCCAGCCGCTGGCGCTCGATGCGCTTGCGTTCGTCCGAGGAGTCGCTCTGTTCGATCTGCAGGCGGCGGAGCTGCATGTCGCCCAGGCCATAGAGCGTCAGCGTGTCGGCCGGCAGCCCGTCGCGGCCGGCACGGCCGATCTCCTGGTAATAGGCTTCGACGTTGGACGGCAGGTCGGCGTGGCAGACGAAGCGCACGTCGGGCTTGTCGATGCCCATGCCGAAGGCGACGGTGGCGGTCATCACTACGCCGTCGTCCTGCTGGAAGGAATCCTGGTTGGCGTCGCGCACGCGCTTGTCGAGGCCGGCATGATAGGGCAACGCGCGGACGCCCGATCCGGCCAGCGTGGTCGCCAGCTCCTCGACCTTGCGCCGCGACGAACAATAGACGATGCCGCTCTCGCCTTCGTGGGCTCGCACGAAGGCCAGTACCTGGCGCGAGGAACGTTCCTTGGTCTGGAACGCGAGCCGGAGGTTGGGCCGGTCGAAACTGCGGACGAAGACACGCGGCGGGCTCACGGGAAACAGCTTGTCGACGATATCGCCGCGGGTCGGTGCATCGGCGGTCGCGGTCAGCGCCAGGGTCTGCAGCCGGCCGCCGATCTGGCGCGCGGCATTGCCCAGGCTCAGGTACTCAGGCCGGAAGTCGTGGCCCCATTGCGACACGCAATGCGCCTCGTCGATCGCCATCATAGTGACGTTGGCCTCGGCCAGCATTTCGATCGTATCAGGCCGCGCCAGCCGCTCGGGTGCTACATAAAGCAGGCGGAGCTCACGCCTGTTCAGCAGACCCATGACTCGGGCATTTTCGGCCGGTTCATTGCTCGAATTGAGGCTGCCGGCCGCGACGCCGGCGGCGGCAAGCGCCCGGACCTGATCGCGCATCAGGGCGATCAGCGGTGAGACCACGAGAGTCAGCCCCGGCCGGACGATGGCCGGCAGCTGGTAGCAAAGCGACTTGCCACTGCCGGTCGGCATGACCGTGAGCACGTTTTCGCCCGCCAGCACGGCGCGCACGATCTCCTCCTGGCCAGGCCGGAATTCGTTGAAGCCGAAGACGGAGTGCAGCAGCGCATGCGCGCTCGAGAGGGCAGTCGAGAGGGCGTCGGTCATTGTTTTGCCGGCACTATCGCCGGCTCGGCGCCCCGCGTCATGCTCGAGATTGTGGATGAACCGGGTTCGGCGAGCGGCCTGGATTCCAGAAGGCAAGAATAAGGCGGAACTCCCGTGCGCGACGGTCGTTATCTCGGGGAGGAGGCGCTCCCGAGCATGATCATCCTGGCAATCACGGTCCTCCTGGCAGCGATGGGGGTGAGCGTCATGCCGTGCTGGCGTCACAGCGCAAGCTGGGGCTACGGGCCCGGCACCTGCATCGGCCTACTTCTGGTCGGGATCGGCATTTTCGCGGTCACTGGGCGGGTCGGAGGGTCCGAGGCACTGGGTAAGCGTTTGGCTATGCCGGTTCAATCTACCGTCATGATCGAAGCATCGGCCGGCGATCCGGCTCGACCAGAGGTCATCGCCCTGATCGAGTGACCGCAGCGTGACAGATCGTACAAGGCTGTCCAAAGCGCCTAGGGTCCAGCCTCACAAACAGCAGGAGACCCGACATGGCCCAGAAACAGCAGCGCGGAAACCGCGAAGCCAAGAAGCCCAAGCAGAACAAGACCAAGACCGCTACTTCGACCTCGCCCTTCTCCTCGGCGAACTCCAATCCAGCCAAGGCCACGGTCAGCAAGCGCAAGTAGCCGCCTCGCCCAATGTCACGAGGATCGCGTGCTTAGCGCGATCCTCGCGCAGCGCGACACACGCCTTGCTCTGTGTCACTGGCGATGGCTCGCCATCGACCTCGACGGCGACCACACCGCGGCCGACTTTCCCCGGATTCCGGACGGAGATCTCGTAGACCGCGTCTCGATAGCGCAAGGTCATATCGTAGCCCGGCCAAGCGGCCGGGATGCACGGGTCGATCCACAATCGATCGCCCTTGAGGCGCAGACCGAGAATGGCCTCGACGCCAGCACGATAGAGCCAGCCGGCCGACCCTGAGTACCAGGTCCAGCCGCCGCGCCCGACGTGCGGTGCCACCGAATAGACATCGGCTGCAACGACATAAGGCTCGACTTTGTAGCGCAGCACGCCAGCGCGCGTCGCAGTATGGTTGATCGGATTGACCAACGAGAACAGCTCCGTCGCCTTGTCGCCTTGCCCAAGCGCGGCAAAGCCCATGATCGACCAGGCAGCAGCATGGGTGTACTGCCCGCCGTTCTCGCGAATGCCCGGCGGGTAGCCCTTGATATAGCCGGGATCGAGTGCCGTCTTGTCGAACGGGGGCGTGAACAGTGGCGCAAGACCGTCGCCACGATGGATGAGCCGGCGATCGAGCGACGCCATGGCCTCAATCGCCCGCCCTGGATCGCCGGCACCCGAGATCGCCGCCCAGGACTGCGCGATCGAATCGATCTGGCATTCCCCGCTCGCCGCCGAGCCGAGCGGCGTGCCGTCATCGTAGTAGCCGCGCCGATACCACGCGCCGTCCCAACCATCGCGGTCGAGCGCTGCACTCAACGAGGCAGCATGCGCCGCCCAGTCCGCCTCTCGTGCCTGGTCGTTGCGCGCCCGAGCGATGGGAACGAACGATGTGAGGGCGGCGTGGAGAAACCAGCCCAACCAAACGCTTTCGCCCCGCCCTGCCTCTCCAACGCGGTTCATGCCGTCATTCCAGTCGCCGGTGCCGATCAGCGGCAGCCCATGCCCGCCCGTGGCCAGGCCGAGGTCGAGGCCGCGCGCACAGTGCTCGTACAGTGACGCTGTCTCGTCAGCCTGGTCTGGTTCGAAATAGAGATCGTGGTCACCGGGCCGCAGCGCTGGACCGTGAATGAAGGGCACAGGTTCATCGAGAATCGCCGCATCTCCAGTGGTCTCGACATAGTGTGCGACGACCGTCGCTAGCCAGGCCCGATCATCGGAGATTCGCGTCCGCACGCCCTGGCCGGCAGGCGGAAACCACCAATGCTGGACATCGCCTTCGACGAATTGCCGGGCAGCGGCCCGCAGGATGTGCGTCCGCGCGATGTCGGGTTTGGCGACAGTGAGCGACATGACGTCCTGGAGCTGGTCGCGGAAGCCATAGGCGCCACTCGCCTGATAGAAGGCGGCGCGGGCCCAGTAGCGGCAAGCCAGCGTTTGGTAGAGCAGCCAGCCGTTGAGAAGAATGTCCATCGACCGGTCCGGTGTCTTCACCTGGAGCGTGCCCAGCGTCTCGTCCCAGAAGGAGACCACCTCGCGATGAACCACACCGAGGTCGGCAGCACGGTAGCGCTCGATCAGGGCTTGCGCCGAAGCGACATCGTCAGCCTGTCCGAGAAAGAAGACGATTTCGGTCGCGGCGCCGCGGTCGAGCTCGATCGTGGTTTGCAGGGCCGCGCACGGATCGAGGCCGGCGCCCACCCGCTGCGACAGCGGGATGGCATCGCTCAAGGCCGCCGGGTTGTCGGCGGCGCAGTTGCGCCCGATGAACTCGCTGCGATCGGCCGTCCATCCGGTTTGACGGCCGCCGAGGTCGGCGAAGGCGACGCGCGAGCCATGATGCATGTTCCACGGATTGCGCGCGAAGATCGCACCCGTTGCGGCATCACGTTCGGTGATGACCGTCGGCCCCGACACCCCGCGCCCGAGACCGAGTACCCAGTCGACATAGGCCGTGACCGACAGACGGCGGGGGCGCTCGGAGATGTTGCGGACGGTGAGCCGGGAGATCTTGATCGAATCGCCCAGTGGCACGTACTGCAACAACTCTAGCGAGATGCCGTTGGCCACGACCTCGAACCGGCTGTAGCCGCGGCCATGGCGGATGATGTACGGCGCGGTTTCGTGGCGGATCGGGAGCGCGGTCGGCCCCCAGAGTTCCCCGCTGTCGAGATCGCGCACGTAAAGGACTTCGCCAGGCCGATCGCTGACCGGGTCGTTCGACCAGGGCGTGAGTTGGTTGTCGCGGCTGTTCTGCGACCAGGTATAGCCGCCGCCATCGGTCGCGACCTGGAAACCGAACGACGCGTTGGAAACAACATTGATCCAGGGCATCGGAGTCGACTGACCGGGCCCGAGGATAGTCACGTACTCGCGGCCGTCAGGCGAGAAGCCGCCGAGGCCGTTGAAGAACTGAAGCGCACCCAAGGCCGCGACCGGCGGTGACGGCGCCGAGGCGACGGCGTCGGTGAGCGGCCGGCGGCGGACGGGCGGCACCACACCGGGCGGCGTCCGCAGGCGGTCGAGCTGATCAGTCAGACTGCCGCGTCGGCTCAGCAGGACCACGCGCGCCGCAGCGAGCAAAAGGGCGCGGGTTTCGGCCGAGATCAGGTCGCTGCGCAGGACGAAGATGCCACCCTTTCCGCTCTCGGTGCCCAAATGCGTCCGCGACCGGTGGGTGCGCACCAGCGTCTCGAGCATGACCTGCAGATCCTGGACATAGGAGGCGCCGCGCTCGTTTAGGATGACGAGATCGGCCGCCAAACCCTTCAGGCGCCAGTACTCGCGGGCGCGCAAGAGCTCGCGCACGATCCCCGAATCCTCGACTTCGTCAATCCGCACCAGAACGATCGGTACGTCGCCCGAGATGCCCTGGGTCCACAACGCCGGCGGCGGCGCCAGGCCGCGCCGGATCGTGTCAGACGGCGAACGCAGTGCGGGGTTGGCATAGAGGACATGCCCGGCCAGGCGCTGATAGAGGCTGGCCTGCGCCGGCGCGATGTCGAGGTGGCGCAGCTGCACCTGCGCCTGCGTCCACGCGAGCGTGGCGGCGCGCTCGAAGGCGTTTCTGTCGTGGTGCTTGTCGATGGCGTCGAGCAGCGCTTCGCGCGACGACGCCACCATTGTCCAGTACGCGATCCGCACCATGCCACCGGCGGGAATCGACAGGCGCCGGCGCAGGGCGAACACTGGATCGAGCACCGGCCCGACAGTGTTGGAAAGGCGCCGGCCGTCGAGCGCGGCGACCGCGTTGCCGGCATCGTTGCCGCGACCAAGGAACCGGGCGCGGTCGGTCTCGACCTCGACGTCGCCGATCGACTTGCCTTCGACGACCGATAGATGGCCGGCCCACAGCTCGGGTTCGTCTGGACTGCGGCGACGCCGCGTCGCCAGGATGGCGCCCACGGCCGGCAGGTATTCGGTCTGCACGAAGAGCTTGGAAAAAGCCTGGTGCGCCGCGTCGGCTAGCGGCGGCGCGAGAACGATCTCGGCATAGGACGTGATTTCGATGTCGCGGGGCTCGGAGCCGGAATTCGCGATCGACACGCGCCGGACTTCGGCGTCGTCTTCGGGCGACACGACAATGTCGAGAGTAGTGGTGAGCGCGCCGTCACGACGAACGAATTCCGCGCGATCTTCGGCGAACATGACATCGTAGCTGTCAGGTCGTGTCCCTAAGGGCTGATAGGTAGCCGACCATGTCTCGTGGCTTTCGACGTCGCGCAGAAAGATGTAGCTTCCCCAGTCGTCGCGCGTAGCGTCTTCCCGCCAACGCGTAACGGCATGTTCGCCCCAGCGGCTGTAGCCCGACCCGGCAGCCGTCAGCATCACCGAATAGCGGCCGTTGGACAGCAGGTGCGCGGACGGACTGGCGGCATGCGGATTGTGCAGGCGACGCACCACGGCAGGGTTCAGATCGGCCACCGAGGCACCGACACCGACCTCTTCGGCACGCGGATGCGCCACTGCGACGTCGCGGGGCGTCCGCTCCTGCAACAGCAATTCGGTTGCCTGGACCATCGGTTCGGCATGAAAATGCACACGCATGATGCCGTCGAACAGCGCGTTGGCGATGGCAACGACCGTCATGCCCTGGTGGTGAGCCATGTAGGCTCGCACGACCGCGCAGGTCTGGCCCTCCGGCAGGCGAGACGGCGTGAAGTCGAGCGCCTCGTAGAACCCATAGCGTCCGCGGCCGCCGATTGCGCCCAGCCGATCGAAGTTGGCTTTCGCCGCCGATGGATCGACCATGGCGGCGAGTGCCGTTGCGTAGGGGGCAATGACTGCGCTTTCGCTCAGGCCGCGCTTGAAGCCCAATCCCGGCACGCCAAAGTTGGAATACTGGTAGGTCAGTTCCTTGTCCCGTGCATTGTAGGCCGACTCGGAAATCCCCCAGGGCAGGCCGAATGCGCTCGCATAGGCGATCTGTCGCCGCACAATGAGGCCGTTGGTCCTTTCGAGGAGGCTGCCGCGCGGCGCCCGCATGACCAGCGATGGCATGAGGTACTCGAACATCGAGCCCGACCAGGAGATCAGGGCCGCGCCATGCCCGACCGGCGTCACCTCACGGCCCAGCCGGAACCAATGGCGCGCCGGAACCTCGCCTTTGGCAATCGCCACGAAGCTGGCGAGCCGGGCCTCCGACGCGAGAAGATCGTAACAACCGGGGTCAAGTCTGTCTTCGGCGACGAGGTAGCCGATCGACAGAAGCCGGCGATCCTCCTCGAGCAAAAAGTCGAACTCCATGGCACTGGCGATGGCGAGCGCGGTCGTTTCGATCGTCTGCAGGCGGCGCTCGATCGCCGCGAGTGACTCCGAGGTCCGCACGATATCGCGATGCTGGCTTTCGATCGATCGGTGAGTGGCCTCGATCCAGAACAGCATATCGGCGCTCGCGGCATCGCCCCGTTCGGTGGCGTGCGCATGGGCGAGGTCGACGACCATTGCGGCGTTTGCCACGACATCGTCCGGCTTTCCTGGGAAATCCGGCAGCGCCGCGGCAAGACCATCGAGGCCGCGGGCGAGTTCGTCGGACGTCACGAGGTGGGTGCGCCTGTCATCTGGCAGGACGATCAACGCCTCCTGAGCCAGCATCAGGCTGTCGGCGGCGCCAGCCGAGCCATCGGACAGGCCGCCGGTGGGCGTTCTGCGCCATGCGGCACAAGCGTTTGCAAGAGCGATCAGATGGCCCGCCAGGTTGCCGCTATCGACCGTGGAGACATAGGCGGGTTCCAGCACCCTGAGATCGGACGTGTCGTACCAGTTCAGGAAGTGGCCACGATGGCGCTTCAAGCGCTGCATCGTGGCCAGGGTCGCCTCAATGCGCTGGACCGCCTCGGTGGTGCCGATCCAGCCGAAATCGCGCGCGGCGACGATCGACAGGAGATAGAGACCGATATTGGTCGGTGAGGTCCGCCGCGCGACAATCGGCTTGGGATCTTCCTGGAAATTGTCCGGCGGCAACATGTGCTCCGCCTCGGTGACGAAGGTCTCGAAGAAGCGCCAGGTGCGGCGAGCGACCAGCCGCAACGCCCGTGCGTCGGCGGCGGAGATCGCAAGGCTGCCGGCGTCAATCTGGGCCAGACTCACCCAGCGGGCGATCACGGGCGACAGGAACCAGGCGAGGAGGATTGGTGCGGCGACCGGCAGCGCCGCGGGACCAGCGTAGCCCACGAAGACCGCTGCCCCGCAGGCCACCGCCAGGCTACCGGCCATCTGACCGACGAAGCTCCGCCAATCGGTACGGCGCAGCTGCTGGGACTGCGCCGCCGTCGTCCACTCGAGCAGGCGCCGATGGCTGACGAACAGGCGGAACAGGGTGCGGCCGATGGCATCCATCATCAGCCAGGCCTGGTGAGCCAGAAAGGCCACCACCAGGGCAGTCTGGGCGCACGCGGTCGCGACGTCCGATCCCAGCGCACCGATGTGGCTGCGGGCCGTGACGCCAGGACGGCGCGGCAGCAGTGCCGCGGCCACCGGTATCATCGCCGGCAAAGCGAGCACGAGCACGATGGCAACGGTCCAGACAAGCGCTCCCGCCAGCGGCAGGGTCCAGCCCGCCAATAGTGCCACGACGGCGGCAGGCGTCGAGAGCGTGCGCCGCAGGTTGTCGAACATCTTCCAGAAGCCGACTGCAGGAACGTTGCCGCCACGCGGACCCTTGATGAGCCCCAACATCCAGGGCAGCAGCTGCCAATCGCCGCGGGTCCACCGGTGGTGGCGGGCCGCGGCCACGTCGTAGCGAGCGGGAAACTCCTCGACCACCTCGATATCCGTCACCAGGCCGGAGCGAGCGTACACGCCCTCGAACAGATCATGGCTCAGCATGGCGTTGTCAGGCACGCGGCCAGCGAGCGCCGCCTCGAAGGCGTCGACGTCATATATGCCCTTGCCGGAGTAAGAGCCTTCGCCGAACAGGTCCTGGTAGACATCCGATACCGCCGACGAATATGGGTCGATGCCGGAGTTGTTCGAGAATATGCGCTGGAACAAGGAGCCTTCCGACCCGATCGGCAGCGATGCTGCCACGCGCGGCTGCAGCACACCGTAGCCCTCGACGACGCGGCCTCTGGCGGGATCAAGTCGCGGGCGGTTGAGCGGATGGGCCATCTTGCCCACCAGGCGGCAGACCGCGTCGCGTGGCAGCCTGGTGTCCGAGTCGAGTGTGATGACGAACCGGACATTGCCGGGCAGCCGGCGGCCCCCTGTGTCCAGAAACGTCGTCTCAGTCGAGCCGCGCAGCAGACGGTTCAATTCGTGAAGCTTGCCGCGCTTGCGCTCCCATCCCATCCACTGTCCCTGCGCCGCGTTCCACAGTCGTCTGCGGTGCAGCAAGAGAAAGCGATCGCCGTCCGGCGCACCGGGATAGCGGGCATTGAGACGGGCGATGCCCACACTGGCCGCCACCACCAGTTCACCGTCACCCGGCAATGACTCGGTCGGGGCATCGGCCCAGTCCGACAACAGGACGAAATGCACGGCGCCAGCGGGATTGGCCAGGTAGTGGACCTCCAGTCGCTCTATCAACTCGTCGACGCCGGCACGGCTTGTCAGCAAAGTCGGGATGGCCACCAGCGTGCGCAAATCGGTCGGCACTCCGTCACGTAAAGCGAGCCCGGGCAGTCGTGTCGCGCCGAAGCCACCAGTAATCGCGCGATTGACCAGCATCAGCGCTGCATCGATTGCCGGCAACAACCCGACCATCATCATGGTCGCCAGGCGCCAACCGAATACACCTGTCTCCACCATTGCGAGAAGCAGCAGGGAAACGATGATGCCCGCCGTCGTGGCCACGCTGGCGACATAGCCCGCGAGGCCAGTCTTGGCGAACCGCTGCCCAAGCGCGAGCCCGGGCGGATGGAACTGCAGCGCCAGCTCGAATGCCGGCCGCCCGCGGCCGATCAGGTGGTAGCCAGGGTCGCCCTGTCGCGCGTCATCCTCCGGCGCGACGGCGGCAGCGGCCGCTAATGCGCGTCGTGCGATCTCGGGCTCGTCGAACCGGCTGCCGCGCGCCATCTGCTCGATGGCGGTGCGATAGAGATTGCGGGTGGCGAAATCCATGGCGGCAAAAGCGCTGCCCGCACGCAGGATATCGTCGACGGGACTCACGGCTTCGAAGAGCTTCGCCCAATCGACGTCGGAGACCAGGCGCATACTGGTGATGATATTGCGCACGGTGACGTTGGTAGCGCCCTGCAGGTGCTGTTCCCTGCGCACCAGCGCATCGGCGTTCGTGCCTTCGCGTGCCAACCGCTCTTCCAGCCAACGCACCGCCGGCGTCGTCTCGGGGTCGTGGTCGCGCAACCGCTTGACCAATTGCACCGCGAAGTCTTCGGATAACGCCACGTGCTCATAGGGCGCCAGACTGGCCGGATCCCCAGGCAGGCCGTTTAGGCCCAGTAGCCGATCGGCGACGATGTCGGCTTCCTCACGCGCCGACCACTGGCTCATGATGCGTCGGGTCGACCGTCGAAGGTTCTCGACCAGCACGATGCGCAACGTGATCGCAACGGCCCACAGCTCACCGATGCTGAGTGGCTGAACGTTCTGATAGGCGCGCACGAAACGAGCGAGCACGTCCGGATCGAAGCGGCTATCGGTATGGGCGACGAACGCCCACGCCAATCCCAGCACTCGCGGATAGCCGGCCAGCGGGCCCTCGCTCAGCTTTGGCAGTTGCCGATAGTAGCCGGGCGGAAGGTCGATGCGGACTTCGCGTACCTGCTGTTCGACCAGATGGAAGTTGTCGAGCAGCCATTCTGCGGCCGGTGTTATCGCCTGCCCATCGCCGGCCGCTTTGGCGATGCTTCCGTAGGCCTCCAGCAGCACGCGCTCGTTGTCGCGGAGGCGAGTAACGAGCGACCTTCCAGACGACGGCTTGGCGCGGACGTGCTGGCTCGAGGCGAGACTTTCGGCATGCTGCTCCAGCCGCTCGACACTGAACAGCTCGCTGCGGATGGGGTCATCCGCAGCGTGCACAGAAGCAGGTCGAGCGCGCCCGAAGGCGCGCCACAGGAGCGATTTCAATGGATTCCGGCCTTTCCGGCTATAACGCGCGGGCAGCCCAAAGGTTGCGACGTACGCGGCGCGTTTCTGAAGCGGAGCGCTGCAGACGCTCCAACCTACAGCACCCGGCAGGCGCCGACGAATCGCGCCGCAGGCAGCCTAGTGCCTTGCCGCCTGGCCGCCGTCGAGGGTCATCACCACACCGCTGATATAGCTGGCACGATCCGATGCCAGGAACACCGCGAGGTCGGCCACCTCGTCTGGTTCGGCCGCCCGGCCGAACGGCATGTGCTGGGTGAGTTCCGGCCAGCGCTCGGGATCGCCCCACTTCTGCTCGGCCTGGCCGCGCAGCAGGGTTAGCATGCGGTCGGTGCGCGTCGCGGGCGGATTGATTGCCACCACGCGCACGCCATGATCGACGCTCCGGGAACCCACGGCGCGGGTGAAGGCCATCAGGCCGGCATTGCCCATGGTGCCGGCGACATAGTCGTAGTTGAAGCTCTCGCCCGCGAGCCCGATGACATTGACCACGACACCTTTCTTGCGGGCGTAGAATTTCTCCAGCATGGCGCGGGTGCAGTTCACGTAGCCAAACACCTTCAGTTCCCACGCCTCGCGCCATTTCGGCTCGGTCATGCCCAGGATGTCGCCGCGCGGGATGGCACCGGCATTGTTCACCAGGACATCGGCATGGCCCACGGCCTCGACCAGCGCGCGCGCCGTATCGCCCTTGCTGAGGTCGGCGGGATGGATCTCGACCGGCACGTTGTGGCGGGCGCGGATTTTCTCCCGCGCGGCTTCGAGCGATTCCGTCGACCGCGAGGCGATGTGGATGGCGCAGCCTTCGGCCGCAAAACCCATGGCGCAGGCAAAGCCGATGCCGCGGCTGCCGCCGGTGATCAGCACCGTCTTGCCGGCGAGTTTCATGTCCATGTCTCGATCTCCTAAAGCCGATAGGTCGAATCGATCGTGGCGCGGCCGTCGTCGGTTTTTACGCGGCCGTCCTTCGCCATCTGCACCAGATGAGCCAGCATCGAGCGGCCGGCGGCCTTGTGCAGATGCAACGGCGTATCGGCGTAGTTCTTCACCACCATTTGCGGAATGGTCTGCGGGCCTTCCTTGAGCCGCGCCAGGATCTGCGCCTCGCGGCCCAGCCGGTGCTCGATATAGGCCTGCACGAAGGGATTGGGATTGCGGATCTCGGCGCCGTGCGTCGGGATATAAAGCGTCTCGTCGCGCGGCAGAAGCTTGCGCAGACTGGCGAAGTAATCGGACATGTTGCCGTCGGGCGGCGAGATCACCGCCGTCGACCAGCCCATGACGTGGTCGCCCGAGAGCAGCGCCTTGTCCTCCTTCACCGCAAAGCAGAGATGATTGGAGATGTGGCCGGGCGTGTACACCGCCTCGACATTCCAGCCGTCGCCCTGCACGACGTCGCCATCGTTCAGTTTGACGTCGGGCGCAAAAGACAGATCGCCCGCCTCCTCCGCATGCTCGCCGGCGGGCGGCCTGGGGTGCGGACCGTAGCTGAAAACCTTGGCGCCGGTTGCCTTGGCCAGGGCCGGCGTGGCCGGCACGTGGTCGATGTGGGTGTGGGTGACCAGGATGTGCGTTACGGTCTCGCCGCGCACGGCGCGCAGCACGGCGTCGATGTGGTCCTGCTGGTCAGGCCCGGGGTCGACCACCGCCACCTTGCCGTGGCCGATGATGTAGGTGCCGGTGCCCTTGAAGGTGAAGGGGCTGGGATTATTGGCCACGACGCGGCGGATCAGCGGCGTCACTTCCATGGCCGTGCCGTAGTCGAACTTGAAGTCCTTGATGAAAGGAATGCCAGGCATCGCGTACTCGCTACGGTGTGGGCGGTGTCAGTTTGTAGAGGCTGTTGCGGATGTCCGAGCTGACATAGACGTTGCCCGACTTGGCCACCGCGACACCCGTGGGCACCAGCGCCGGCGGGCCGCCGGGATACGGAGCGAGGCCGATGTCGAGGTTCGAGGCGATTACGGTCTTCGTCCCGGTCGCCGCGTCGATGGCAACCACGCGCTTCTGCCCCACTTCGGCGATGAACAGTCGGCCGTCGGGCCCGACATCGATGCCCTCTGGGCCGGCAAGGCCGTCAGCCACCACCTTACGGGCACCCGAGGCGACGTCGATCTGGAGTACCGCACCTCCGGCGATTTCAGTGATGTAGACAAGGTTGCCCGGGCCCTGTGCCATGGCGACCGGGCCGCGCAGTTCCTTGGCGATGACGCTGCGCGTCTTGCCGTCGGGGCTCACCTTCACGAGATTGCCGCTCGCCAGCTCGGCGACGTAGAGCGAGCCATCGGCGCCTTCGAGGGCATCGACCGGGGCGGCGAAGCCGTCAAGCGTCGCCACCAGCTTGCCGGTCTTGCGATCGACTTTCTCCACGGTGTTGGAGAACCAGCTCGACAGCAACACGTGCCTGGGGCCGACCGAAATGCCGATGGGGTAGGCATGCGTGTCGCCGTGCACGCGCAGCGCATCGGACACCGCGCCAGTTGCGCCGTCGACCGTGCGATAGCTGAACACGTCGGCCACATGCACCGTTTCCTTGCTGCCTTCGGTAACCACCGCGAGGTCAGCCGGGACGGCGAGCTTGCCCTCGACGATGGTTCTGGCGGCACCGGTGTGTTTGTCGACCAGATAGATACCGTTGTCGGTCATCGACGTCACGAACAGGCGCCCGCGCGAATCGAAGGCAAGATTGTCGAGGCCCGGCTTCAGCGACGCCACCAGCTTCTTGGCTTTGCTGGTCAGGCTGACGCTCCACACGCCGCCGGTGCCGGTGTCGACGACGTAGAGATTGTCGCGGTTCTGCGGATCGATGTTGACTGCCGCCGGAATCTTGAAGCCCGAGGCAATCACGGTGAGGGCACCGGTCTCGAGATTGATCTTCACGACCTCGCCCTTGAACCACAAGGGTCCGTAGAGAAAGCCGTCGTCGCGGTGGATCTCGAAGCCGTTCAGGCCGCCCAGCTTTTCGGCGATGCGGCGCAGCTCGGCGCGCGGAAACGACTTGAATTCGGGTTTGTCGACGTTCTTGAGGTCGATCTCATAGAGTGCGTCGCCGAGAAAGACCTCCGAGACGAACAGCCTGCCGTCCTTGCCGAAGGCGATCGAGTTGGGGCCGCCCATGCCGTTGGCGACTTCGATGGTCTTGCCGTTGGGCTTGCGGATGTAGACTTTGCCCAGCAGGAATGCCGTCCACGCCATGGTGCCATCGTCGGCAAAGGCGATGTCGTCGGCCATGCCGGTCGGCGCATCGATGACGCGATCAACCTCGCCGGTGTCGACCTGCACCCGATAGAGCGTCTGGCCGATCACCGAGCCGGCGAAAAGCTGATCGTCCTTGTTGAAGGCCAGCCCATGCACGCCATGAAACCACGAGCCGGGCATCAGGAATTGCTGGTTATACTCCTTGGCGACCACTGCGGGCACCGCCGGCGCCGACTGCTGCGCGCGCGCGCCGCCCGCGACGGCAAGCGCCAGCACCGCCGACGTGATATAGCGCCCCAACCCCATCCGTTCCCTCCGACCACGTATCGCGGCGCGGACTGTAGACCGCGCGATACATTTTGTAACGCCGAACCCTTCGGTTACCATCGCCGCCAAGAACATGCATCTTGCAGGAGGGAAACCATGGCAGGTCCGCTTTCGGGACTGACGGTTGTCGAACTGGCTGGAATCGGGCCGGGGCCGATGTGCTCGATGATGCTGGGCGACATGGGCGCCGACGTCATTCGCGTCGACCGCACCAAGAGCCATGTCATGGATCGTCTGGCCGATCCGAAATTCGCCGTGCACAACAGGAGCCGGCGCTCGGTGTCCGTCGACCTGCAGAAGAAGGAAGGCGTCGACGTCGTGCTGCGCCTGATCGCCAAGGCCGACGGGTTGACCGAGCCATTCCGCCCCGGCGTCGCCGAGCGCCTGGGCCTCGGGCCCGATGTCTGCCTGGCGCGCAATCCGAAACTGGTCTACGGCCGCATGACCGGCTGGGGCCAGGAAGGCCCGCTCGCCAAGGCAGCCGGCCACGACATCAACTACATTGCGCTGACCGGTGCGCTTCACGCCATCGGCTCGAAGGACAAGCCGATGCCGCCGCTCAATCTCGTGGGCGACTTCGGCGGCGGCGGCATGCTGCTGGCCTTCGGCATGGTGTGCGGACTTCTCGAAGCGCAGAAATCGGGCAAGGGCCAGGTCGTCGATGCCGCCATGGTCGATGGCGCGGCGCTGCTGCTGGGCGGCATCTACGGCATGGCCGGCGCCGGCCTGTGGAAGGACGAGCGCGAAACCAACATGCTCGACGGCGGTGCGCACTTCTATGGCACCTACGAAACCAGGGACGGCAAGTTCGTCTCCATCGGATCGATCGAACCGCAGTTCTACGAGTTGCTGCTCGAGAAGACCGGCCTGAAGAGCCAGAACCTGCCGGCGCAGATGGACCGCAAGATGTGGGGCGACCTCAAGGCCAAGCTCGAGGGTGTCTTCAAGACCAAGACGCGCGACGAATGGTGCGCGATCATGGAAGGCACCGACATCTGCTTCGCCCCCGTTCTCACCATGCAGGAGGCCTCGCAGCATCCGCATGCCAAGGCACGCAACGCCTATGTCGATGTCTCGGGTTTCGCGCAGCCGGCGGCGGCGCCGCGCTTCTCGCGCACCAAGGAAAGCGTCAAGGGCCCGGCCGCCAAGCGCGGCCAGCACACCGACGAGATTCTCAACCAGAGCGGCTTCACGACCAAGGAGATCGGCGAGTTGAAGGCGGCGGGGATCGTCGGCCCGCAGTAATGTCGACGCGATGATCCGCGCCTTCGATCTCGCGATCCGGCAGCTCGGCGACCCCCGGCTGCGCGGCATCATCTGGCAGTCGCTCGCGCTGTCGCTGGTGCTGCAGATCGCCATCGGGGTCGTGGCGTGGTGGGTGCTCCAGTCATTTGCCACGTTCCAGTGGAACTGGCTGAACGAGACCATCCGCTGGCTGGGTGGCGGCGCCGTGGCAGTGCTGGCACTGATGCTGTTTCCGGCGAGTTTCGGCATCGTGATCTCGATCTTTCTCGAGCAGATCGCCGACATCGTCGAAAGCGAGCACTACCCGAAACTCGGCCGGGCGCGTGGCGTTCCGCTATGGACCGGCATCCGCTCCGGCGTCGTGTTCCTGCTCACCCTGGTGGCGCTGAACCTCGTGCTGCTGCCGTTCTATCTGGTGGCCTTGTTCATCGCCGGGCTGGGGGCGCTGCTGTTTTACGGCGCCAATGGCTGGCTGGCCGGCCGCGAGTACTATGAGCAGGTGGCGCTACGCCGCCTCGACCCGGCGGATGTAAAGGTCTGGCGCAAGGCCAATGCCGGCGTGCTGTGGGCGACCGGCGTTGCGATCGTCTTCCTCGGCACGATTCCGATCCTGAACCTGATCGTGCCGGTTCTCGGCGTGGCCGCCATGGTCCATGTCGCGCAGACACTGAGGCCGCCCCTTAAACTGCCGGCCGGACCGCGCTAGACTGCGGCCATGAAAAAGTCATTCGGGGCTCTCGCGCTCGTCTTTCTCCTGGGCGGCTGCGTCACCGATTCCAGCCCGCAGTATTCCCTCGCCGGCGGCGAGAAGGGCGTGTTTGCCTCGCGCAATCCGGGCACGCCGATTCCGCTCGACCGCATCAAGGGCATGGACGAGCAGCAGCTCGCGACCACCTTCGGTGCCGCCGCACTCGACCGCAAGGACGAGCCGGCCCGCGTGCTGCGCTATCAATCCGACGCCTGCACGCTGTTCGTCTCGCTCTATCGGCGCAACGGTGCGCCCTGGCGCGCCGAATTCGCCGATGCCTACGACACCCACCTGCGGCCGCTACCGGCCGACCAGTGCGCCGGCTCGGTGGCGGCCCAGAAGAAGCGGGTCGTCTAGGATCTGCCATCCGCCAGCTGCCGCCATAGCGCAGCTACAGCGGCGCAAGCCTTGGGGTCGGTGATCATGTCGAGATGGCCAAAACCGGGCTCCACGGTCACGGCGATCCTCGGATTGAGGTCGGCGAACAGCGCCTTGTACCGATCGGCGTGGAAGAGTTCGTCCTTGGCCCCGACCACGACCGTCGTCGGCCGGTCGATTCCGGCAAGTGCACCGCGCCAGTCGCGCACAAGCTGCATGCCGGCCGACAGTCGGTAGGAATAGACCGGCGTGCGATTGGCGCTCGGCTTCGCGGTCGTGGCAAAGCGCACCACCGGAAGCCCCTGAAACCATGACAGGCCCAATCCATCGAGGAGCGAGAGGGCCACGACGCGCGGCACCGCCACGCTGACCCAGCCACCCGACGCCGGCCGTGTGGTGGGCGAGTCTTGGGCAATGAACGGCGAGATGGCGAGGTAGTCGTCGAAGAGCGCGCGGTTGGGTCCGCTTGCCGTGCGCAGCACAAAGCCGCCGCCGGAGGAGAACCCCATCAACGTACGATGGACCTTGGAGCGAGAGAGGCCCGTGGCCTGCACGAAGTCGACAAGATCGTCGTCGAGTTGCCGCTTGTACGACGTATCGCCGTTGGTCGTACCGCTGCCACCATGGCCGCGCAAGCTGATGGAATAGACCGTGGCACCCTCGGCCTGCAGGGCCTGGGCGAGCTTGTGCATGGAGATGCTGGCACCCGACGAGCCATGGACCAGGATGACGGCGCGATCGGTGGCGCCACCGTAGAGGCGATAGGTGAGCGGCGCCCCATCCCGCGCGACCACGCGCTTGACCGCGGGGATCTCCGCGAAGTTCCACGACTCGATGCCCGGCAGGGAGTCGCCGGCCTGCAGCCGCGGCAGGTCGCCCGGGGCACTGAGGGCGATGACGGCGCCCAAGGCGACCGCAATCGCCAGCAGCAAACTTGCCGAGCCCAGCCACAGCCCCACCATCGCTCGCCGAATCCACGCGCCGGGCGTGCGCAGATACACCCCCGCCAGCCAGCCGATGCCGATGCCGGCCACAATTCCGCCGACGCCACCCGACAGCACGATCCACAGCGGCTCCGCCTTGAGGGCCGGCGCGACTCCGAACAGGACACCCAGGGCATATCGCGCGGCGAAGATCGACAGGCCGAAGGCCAGCATGAACCAGCCGCCGGCCGTCTCCAGGCGGCCGTCCTCGAGACGCCGCACGGCGCGGCGATGGCCCAAGGCGCGGCCCAGCGGCAAGCCGGCCAGCAAGGCCACCCCCCATCCAGCCGCGGCCAATCCGGGTTGGGACGCCTGGACGATGCCTATGACGGACGTCATCAATCCGACCACCGGCAGGATCGCCAGCCGCCACAATGGAAGGACGCGCGGCTTCAATCCCAGAACGCCCAGCCAGACGACGAGGGCCATCAGTGGCCACACCCACAGGGGGGTATTGGTGACGATCTGGAAAAGTGACGGCATGAGGAACTCCGGTGGCGACCATTCGCGGCCACTACCTTCGGTGGCTGCCACCACCCAATCCATCGTCGCTACGTGGAAGTACTGGTGTTTTTCGTGATCTGGCGGCAATCATCCGTTCACGATGCGCGAATCACCCTACGTCCGGTCGCTGCCCTATCACCTGCCGCCGGTGATCGGATTCGCCGTCGTGATGGCCGTCACCGGTCCGTTCGGCACCTACGAGCATATGGACCTCGTCCGCCGACTGGCCTACTTCGGCATCATCGGCATCCTGAGCTGGCTGCAGGTCGTTCTGCTCGCAGCCTGGTTCGGCGGGATCGAGCCGATCGATCGATGGCCGGTGGCGGGGCGCATGGCCCTGGTCGGCGTGCTGGCGGCCGTGCCCAGCACCTTCGAGATCATCATCGTGCAGTCCTGGCTGGGGCGCCCCATCCCGTTGTCGATGGCGCCTCAGCTTTTCCCCGAGACCGCTTTTCTGACCGTGGTCATATCGGTGGTGATCGGCCTGTTCGTTGAGCAGCGCCTACGCGCCAATGCCGATGCCGAGCGTGCCCGTGTCGCGGCGCTGGCCCAACCCCAACCCGATGCGCCCGGCCCCGCGTCCCCCGACTTCTTCCGCCGCATCCCACCGGCGCTCGGCCGCGACCTGCTGGCGCTCGAAATGGAAGACCACTACCTGCGTATCCACACCGCATTGGGGAGCGACCTTGTTCTCCTGCGCCTGCGCGATGCGTTGACCGAGCTTGCTCCCGGGCGCGGGCGTCAGGTGCACCGGTCATGGTGGGTCGCGGAAGGTGCAATCGCGTCGGTGGAACGCACAGCCGGCCGCCTCGTCCTGGTGCTGCGCAACGGACTGCGCGTGCCCGTGAGCAAGACCTATCGCGATCAGGTCAAGGAAGCGGGCTGGCTCGTGGGCTAGAATGTAAGTGTTTTCTGGCACACCTCGTTGTGCCAGGCGCTGTCCATCAAACTGTGCCACGAACCGGACTTAAGCTCTTGAACGCACGGGCGAATCTCGCCCTGATCATCTGCGCCACCGAGACCGGCCACCCGGCATCATCAGTGTTCGTCCGGTAACTCGCGGGAAGCGGTCCTGCGGCCGCCAGAAACCAGTCATCCTGATCCTCTTGAGAGGTCCGCTCTGAGCAAAGAAAAACGCCCGTGGACGGATCCGTCGGGCGTTCGGTGCGGTGGATGCAGTCCACCCATCGTGGCGAAAAACATAGCCAGAATCGGCGGAACCTGCAAATCGACTCGCCGGCTGGACGAGACACGCTCCAGAAGCTACTTGCCGCCGCGATCCTCGCGCCACAGGTCGAGCTTCTCCTGCACCGGGCGGTCGGAGAAGGAGAACAGCACGGCCTCGCCCCTGGCCTTGTGCACGACGCTGGCCCAGCTCGGCACCACGAATTGGTCGCGCTTCTTCCAGCGCAGCACCTCGCCGCCGACCGTGCTCTGGCCTTCGCCCTCGACCACCGAGAACACGGCGCCGTCGGTGGCGCGATAGGCCGCGGTCTCGAAGCCCTTGGGCAGAAGCTGCATGTAGGTACCCATGGTGGCGATCGGCGCGCCGCCGCTGGCCGGGTTCACATAGCGCAGCTTGTAGCCGTGGCAGGCATCGGGCGGGCCGGCCCTGGTCAGGCCCTGCAGCGCCTCGCGCGTTCGGGCGTAGGGATAGTTGAAGATCGGCGAGGTCTGCCTCGCGGGCTTCCAGTCGACCGGAAGGAGACCGCTGGCAAACCGCGCGTCGGACGTGCCCAGCGGCGTGGTAACGGCCTGTTCGTCGCTCTCGCCATTTTCGGCAAAGCCCGCGTTGAACATCGCGACCAGCGGGATGTCGAGACCGTCCAGCCACACCATCGGCTTGGACGAATCGTTGCCGTGGTCGTGCCAGGTCCAGGTCGGCGTAATGACGAAATCGCCTTCGTGCATGATCGTGCGTTCGCCGTCGACGGCGGTATAGGCGCCGTCGCCCTCGACGATGAAGCGCAGTGCCGACTGGGTATGACGGTGGGCCGGCGCCACCTCGCCCGGCAGGATGAGCTGCAGCCCGGCATAGAGCGTGGGCGTGATGCAGGCGCTGCCCGGCATCGCCGGATTCTCGAGGATCAGCACGCGACGCACCGCCTCCTTGGCGGTGATCAGCGCACCCGACTCCATCAGGAACGGCCGGACCTTGTCGTAGTCCCAGTGCGCCGGCCGGTACCTGGGTGCCGGTGCCGGCGGCACGAGTTGGTGCAGCGACTCCCACAGCGGTGCCATCGAGAGGCCGCCGATGCGCTCGTAGAAATCGCGGCGGGCGTTGTTGCGGGTGGCGGGCGCGGCCATCGGTCTATTCGGCCGCCGCACGCAAGGGCACGCCAAGCCGACCGGCCATGCGGGCGCGACAGGCAGCGGCAAAGGCGCCAAACAGCTTCATCGAAACCGGATTTTCGAGCGCCCGGTGTTCGGGGTGCCACTGAAGGGCGAGGGCAAAGCCCGGCGCATCGGGAATGCTGAGAGCCTCGACCTGGCTATCCTCGGCGGTCGCTTCGATCCGGGCCCGCGGCGCCAGGCGGTCGACGCCCTGGGCATGCAGCGAATTCACCCGCACCCGCCGTTCGCCCAGCAGGCGATGCAGCATGCCACCCTCGACGATATCGATATCGTGGGCCGGCGCGTAATTCACATCGATGTCGGGCGACTTGGGCGAGCGATGGTCGCGCCGGCCTTCGACCTCGTGGACGTGCTGGTGCAGCGAGCCGCCCAGCGCCACGTTGACCTCCTGCAGGCCGCGGCAGATGGCAAACAGCGGCACGCCACGATCGACCGCGTGACGGATCAGCGGCAGGGTGGTGGCATCGCGCGCCGGATCGTGCACGGTGCCATCCCGGCTCAGCCGACCATAATGGTGCGGCTCGACGTTGGACGGGCTCCCGGTCAGCAGCACACCGTCCAGGGAATCGAGGAGCCGGTCGAGCGTAGCGGCCATGGCCCGCTCTTCCGCAAACGCGGGACCGACAGCGGGGATCAGGACAACCAGGCCACCGACGGCGTGGATTGCCGCCTGGACATATTTGTCGCCCACCGTGTGATGCCAGCCGCCGCGGCCGTTTTCCTTGAAACAGGCGGAAATGCCCACGAGAGGCCGTAGAGAAGACCGATCCATAAGCTTGCGGAACCCCGGAAAAGTAGGGTTTTATCATCGCCGCTGGGCGCCGCCTTGGCAATTGCCCGGCAGACGCCCCTGCCCGCATCTTGTGCAGTGCAGCCCTGCATGGTACCGCCCGCGCCTCCCGGCCAGTACCTCCGCCCCGCGACTAACGAAAGCGACAGTGCGCCATGACGACAACCCCTCCGCCCACCCCGCCAGCCGCCGATCCCGCCGCTGACCCGGCCCAGCCCGTCGCGCCACTCACCATGCACGGCCAGTACATCAAGGATCTCAGTTTCGAGAACCCGCGGGCGCCGCAGAGCCTGATCGAGCAGACCCAGCCGCAGCTCACGCTCAACGTCCAGGTGACCAACCGCCAGTTCGACGCCAAGACCTTCGAGGTGGCGATCACGATCGAGGCCAGCGCCCAGACACCCGAGAAGGAACCGCTGTTCATGCTCGAGCTGGTTTATGCCGGCACCGTGTCGCTGGGTGAGATGCCGCAGGAGGCCTACGGGCCGCTGCTGTTCATCGAAACGCCGCGCCTGCTGTTTCCGTTCGCCCGCGCCGTGGTTGCCAACGCCACACGCGAGGCAGGGTTTCCGCCGCTCAACATCGCCCCGGTCGATTTCGTGGCGCTCTACCGCCAGCAGCTCGAGGCCAATGGCGGCCGCATACCGGGCATCGCCGACGGCCCGGTCGGCCACGCCTGACGTCATTCCAGAGCCGTCAGGCCTTCAGCCACAGCGCATCGGCACCAAGCTTGTTCAGGAACTCGGCGTGGGCCGCCAGCTCCGCCGCGCCGGGCGCGTGCGGTCGTGCGGGACGCACCGGCCGGCTGTTCGCCGCCGCCGTGCCGCCGCCTGCCGCGCCCGCCATTTCCGACGCAAGGCCCAGGTCGCGTTGCCGGCCGCCGCTGAGTTCGAGATAGACCTCGGCCAGCAGTTCCGAATCGAGCAGCGCGCCGTGCTTGGTGCGGTGCGCATTGTCGATGCTGAAACGCTCGCACAAGGCATCGAGGCTGGCGCGCTGGCCGGGAAACTTGCGCCGCGCCATCGACACCGTATCGACATAGGGATTGGCGATCCGGGGCTTGCCGGCACGTTCGAGCTCGGCGTTGAGAAAGCCGAGATCGAATTGGGCATTGTGGATGACGAGCTGCGCATCACCCAGAAAGGCCAGCAGCTCGTCGGCCTTGTCGGCGAACAGCGCCTTGTCGGCGAGGAATTCCTCGCTGAGGCCATGCACGTCCTGCGCGCCCGTCGGCATGTCGCGCTCGGGATTGAAATAGCATTGAAACGAGACGCCGGTGGCCACCAGGTTCACCAGCTCGATGCAGCCGACCTCGACGAGGCGATGGCCGGCGAGCGGATCGAGACCGGTGGTCTCGGTATCGAGGACGATTTCGCGCATCCGCCCTTCTATCTTACTTGCGACGCGCGCGCGCGAGCTGGGCTGTGAATTTCTCTCGCCACGGATTGGGCGGCCAGAAGCGGCCAGGCCGCCGCTTTAGCCCGGCAACGGCGGCGGCAAGGGCCGCCCGCGTCGGCGCCAGCCCGAGTCCGGTCGGAACGACCAGGCTCGCCTTGCGCCGTTTCAGCGCATCCGGCACCTGCTGGCGCAGGATACCGTCGAGCTTTTCGGCCGTCATGCCCGGCCGGGCCATGACACGGCGGCGCTGCAGGAAGGCCGGTGCGCTCACCACCAGCGTGGCATCGACGCGGCGCTCGCCCAACCCCTCGAACAGCAGCGGGATATCGAGGACCACCAGCTTGCTGCCGGCAAGGGCGGCACGGCGCAGAAACGCCCGCTGCCGCCGTTGCACCAGCGGATGCACGATCGCCTCGAGCCGGCGCAGCGCCGCCTTGTTGCCGAAGACGCGCGCGCCCAACGCCTGACGGTCCAGTACACCGTCCTTCACCACGCCGGGAAACGCCGCCTCGATGCCGGGCAAGGACGCACCGCCCGGCGCCTGCAGTGCATGGACGGCGGCGTCGGCGTCGTACACGGGCACACCCATCTGCCGCAGCATGGCTGCTGCAGTCGACTTGCCCATGCCGATCGAGCCGGTCAGCCCGACGATGACCATCTATCGCGACGCCGCCCGCAGGATCACGGAATCAGGACAGTCTGGCCGGTGGTCTTGCGGCTTTCGAGGTCGATGTGCGACTGGGCGGCCTCGGCCAGCGGATAATGCTGGTCGATGGCGATCTTCACCTTGCCGCTCTTCACCATCTTGAACAGCGACTTGGCCGAAGCTTCGAGATCGGCGCGCGTGGCAGTGTAGGCGCCGAGGCTGGGGCGCGTTACATAGAGCGAGCCCTTGGTGTTGAGGATGCCGAGCCCGATCGGCGGCACCGCGCCCGAGGCATTGCCGAACGAAACCATCAGGCCGCGCGGCTGCAGGCAATCGAGCGAGGCATTCCAGGTATCCTTGCCGACGCCGTCGAACACGACGGGTACCTTCTTGCCCTTGGTGATCTTCATCACCTGCTCGACGACGTTTTCCTTGGAATAGTCGATCACCCACTTGTAGCCGTTCTTCTTGGCCAGCGCCGCCTTCTCCGGCGACGACACGGTGCCGATCACCTTGTAGCCACGCGCCTTGGCCCACTGGCCGAACAACAGGCCGACGCCACCGGCGGCGGCGTGGAACAGAACGGTGTCGCCCTTCTTCAGCCACGCCTTGGCGGTGTGGTCGACGAGATATTCCGTGGTCATGCCCTTCAGCATGATCGCCGCGGCCTGCTCGTCGCTCACGCCTTTCGGCACCTGCACAAGCTGGTCGACGCCCATCAGGCGCTCCTGGCAGTAAGCGCCCAGCACGCCGCAATAGGCGACACGGTCGCCCTTCTTGAAGCCCCTGACCTTGGGCCCGACCTCGACGATCACGCCGGCAGCCTCGCGGCCGACCGCATGCGGCATCGGCGTCGGATAGAGGCCTGCCCGGGTGTAGACGTCGATGAAATTGAGGCCGATCGCGGTGTGGCGGATCTTCACCTGGCCGGGACCGGGCGCACCGACCTCGACGTCATGAAGCTGCATCTTCTCCGGGCCGCCGTTCTCGTGGATCAAAATGGACTTGGACATGTGTTTCCCCTGGTTGGATCTGACGTTCGTTCGATGACGATTTGACGCTTACTCTGCAGCGCGCTTGGACCTGGCGGCCTGGTACTTGTCGATTTCGCCCGCCACCGCTGCCTGCGATTGCGCCGAGTAAGTATCGCGATTGGCGGTTGCGATGTCGTAGCTGAGCTGTCGCAACGTATTGGATCCGCGCTGGAAATGCGGATGAACGTAGCGCGCCATCAGTTCATAGGAGCGTTGCGTCGCCGGCCAATCAGCCCAGTTGTGGGCAAGCAGAAGCACGGCGCCAAAACCGCCTTCCGAGCCCTTCCACAGCCGCTCGAAGTGACGGATGCAGTCGTCAGGCGTGCCGATGCAGGCGATACCTTCCTTGGTCAGATATTCCGCCGCATCGGTGATGCCAGGCGGCAGGATCGGGAAGGTGGCGACGTCGGTGAAGTATTTGGTGAAGTGATCGATGCCGTAGTTCACTTCGGCGAAGGCCTGCTCGCGCGTCGGCGCGACATGGGCGAAAGTCACGATCCGCCACTTGGAACGATCCGACACCTTGCCATTCTGGCGCGCATGTTCCTCGTAGGTCTGCCAGTTGGCCGCATGCGCCTTGAGCGCATCGTCCGACGTGCCGCCGATCGACAGCATGCCGATGCCATGCCGGCCGGATGCCACGGCGCCAACCGGCGAGCGCGCGCAGGCCACCGCCATTTCCATGCCGGGCTGGCTGTAGGACGGGAGCTGGAGCTGAGCCGCCGTCAGATCGAACCAGTCGGTCTTCTTCGTCACCGTCTTGCCGGCCATCAGATCGACGATCACGTCGAGCGATTCGTTCATCCGGCTGCGCTGGTCGGCGGCTTTCACGCCGATCTTTGCGGCATCGTGGACCAGGGCGCCGGGACCGACGCCGAACATGGCGCGCCCGCGCGTCATGTGATCGAGCTGGGTCATGCGCGAGGCAAGCATGAACGGATTATGGTAGGGCAGCGACACGACACCGGTGCCGAGCCGGATGTGCCGGGTGCGTTCGGCGGCCGCGGCCACAAACATCTCAGGCGAGGCGATGATCTCGAAGCCGCCGGAGTGATGCTCGCCGATCCAGGCTTCGTGATAGTTCAGCCGGTCGAGATGCTCGACCAGCGCCATGTCGCGTTCGATGGCCAAGGTGGGATTTTCGTCAAGGGCGTGGAACGGCGCGAGAAAGATGCCGGTACGCAAGTATCGATCGTTCAAGGAATGTCCCCTCACGGTTATGGGGCGGTTGCATTCGTCGAGTATAGTGGCCGCCTCCCCACGCGCCAGCCCAGCCAGAGCGGCGCACCCCTGCTGCAAGGAGGGTCAATGCGCCGGCGCCGCCTCTTAATGACTGCAACCGCCACTGGATTCGCCACGCCCGCGATCGTCCATGCCCAGAACGTCACCCGAAGCGCCAAGGCGGCCTACCGGCTGGCGACGCTCAGCCGCGATCTCGAACAACCCTGGGGCCTCGCTTTCCTGCCGGACGGACGAATCCTGATCACCGAGCGGCCAGGACGCCTGCGGGTTTTCGCCGACGGACGACTGGAGCGGACGCCCCTGACAGGTGTTCCCAAGGTCTATGCCAGCGGCCAGGGCGGATTGCTCGACGTTTGCCTGCACCCGGGCTTCGCCCAGAACCGCGTGCTGTATCTCTCCTATTCGGCGGCCGGGACCGGCGGCGCGGCAACGGTGGTGGCCCGGGCCGAACTGACCGACGGAGGTCTGCGCGATGTGACCCCGATCTTCGAGGCTCTGCCGCGGACGGGCGGCGGTCTTCACTTCGGATCGCGAATCGCCTTCGACCGCACCGGGCTGATGTATGTGACGACCGGCGAACGCTACCAGATGCGCCGCGCCCAGGATCTCGGCGACCTTGCCGGCAAGGTGGTGCGCCTGCACGACGACGGCTCGGTGCCCGCCGACAATCCCTTCGTCGGCCAGGTCGGCGCGCGACCGGAGATTTTCACCTACGGCCATCGCAATCCGCAGGGCCTGGCCATGCGTCCCGAAAGCGGACAGATGTGGCTGGTCGAGCATGGCCCGCGCGGCGGCGACGAGCTCAACCTGCTGGTGGCCGGCGCCAACTACGGCTGGCCGCTCGCCACCCACGGCATCGACTACAGCGGTTCGAAGATCAGCGACCACAAGAGCCTGCCGGGCATGGAAGATCCGGTACGCGTCTGGGTGCCGTCGATCTCGCCCTGCGGACTCTGTTTCTATACCGGCGACCGCTTCGCCGGCTGGAGAGGCTCGGCTTTCACCGGTGCATTGTCGAACGAAGCGCTGTTCCGCATCGAACTCGACGGCGTACGCTATCGGAGCGAAGAGCGGTTGCTCGTCGGCCGTCTTCCCTATATCCGCGACGTGCGTCAGGGCCCCGATGGGCTCCTTTACCTCGTCACCCACAGCGACGACGGCGGGCTGTTCCGCCTCGAACCCGCGTAAATTTACCTGGTCATGCCTGCACCCACGCTCATTCTCGCCTCTGCCAGCGCCTCGCGCCGCCAGCTTCTCGCCAATGCCGGCCTCTCCTTCAGCATCGAGCCTTCGGGAATCGACGAGGACGAGATCAAGCGCAGCCTGCTCGGCGAATCCGCCGCGCCGCAGGATGTCGCGGAGACGCTGGCCGAGCTCAAGGCCACACGTGTTTCGGCCCGGAACGAAAAAGCCCTGGTCATCGGCGCCGATTCGACGCTGGCCTGCAATGGTCGCCAGTTCGACAAGCCTCCGACACTGGAAGCCGCGCGCCAGCAGCTTCTGACGCTGGGCGGCCAGACGCACGAACTGTTCTCGTCAGTCGTCGTGGCCCGCGACGGCGTGCGCCTGTGGCACTGGAACGAGCGCGCCCGGCTGACCATGCGGCCGCTCACAGAATCATTTCTCGACGCCTATCTGGCGCGGGCCGGCGAGCCGGTAACGACCTCGGTCGGCGCCTACCAGCTCGAGAGCCTTGGCGCGCATCTCTTCAGCCGGGTCGATGGCGACTACTTCACCATTCTCGGCCTGCCGTTGCTGCCGCTGCTGTCGTTCCTGTCGGGCCATGGTATCGGGCTGGAGCAGGCGACATGAACCCGTACGAAAAACTCCTGGAGGAGGCGCAAGGTCGGCCGTTTGCGGCCATCGTCGGCTGGCCGGTCGAGCATTCGCGCTCGCCGGCACTGCATGGCTTCTGGCTGAAACAGCACCGCATCGACGGCCACTATGGCCGCCTGCCGGTCGAGCCCCGGCGGCAGGCGCTGGAAGAACTCGTGGCCTTTCTCAGGCGCACGCCCAATGCGCGCGGCTGCAACCTCACCTTGCCGCACAAGATCGACATCATGCCGCTCCTGGATCGCGCCGATCCAGGTGCTGCGCGCATCGGAGCCGTGAACACGGTCGTGAAGCAGCCGGATGGTACGCTGGAGGGCCGCAACGCCGACGGCTTCGGCTTCCTCGAGGCACTGAAACACGGCGCACCGGACTGGCGTGCCGATGCAGGACCCGTTGTGGTGCTGGGAGCGGGCGGTGCAGCGCGCGCCGTTGTCGCCACGCTGATGGATGCGAACGTGCCCGAGCTCAGGCTTGTCAACCGTACGCAGAAGGCAGCGGTCGATCTCGGGGCGGCCTTTACGCCGGATGACGGAAGGCGCGTCGTCGTAGGTCACTGGGACGACCGCAGTCGCGCGCTCGACGGAGCGACGCTGCTGGTCAATACCACTTCGCTCGGCATGAAGGGCCAGCCGCCTCTCGATCTCGACCTCGCGCTGCTGCCGCGCCGCGCCACGGTCTACGACATCGTCTATGTGCCGCTCGAAACCGGTCTGCTCGCCGCGGCGCGCGCGCGCGGCAATTGCTGCGTCGACGGGCTCGGCATGCTGCTGCATCAGGCCCGGGTCGGTTTCGAGGCATGGTTCAGCCAGAAGGTCGACGTCAGCGCCGAGCAACGCCGCGCCGTCGCCGCCGACCTCGGAGCATGACGATGGATGCCAACCCACCTCCAGGCTTCGAGCCGCTGTTTCGCTCCAGCCCGTTCCTCGACCATAACGGCCCGTTCTTCTCGCGGTCCAACGACGACGGCACGTTCGTGGTCGGCCTGCGCGTGCTGCCCAAACACGCCAACGGCCGTGGCGGAGCCCATGGCGGACTTCTGATGACCATGTGCGATATCGGGCTCGGCTACCGCACGACGCGCAGCCAGACGCCGTCGCCGATGTTGACCACGGCCAGCGTCACGACCGACTTCGCCGGCTCCGCCAAGGTCGGCGACTGGGTCGAGGCGCATGTCGAAGTGCAGAGAGTCGGTGGGCGGCTGGCTTTCGCCAACTGCTATCTCATCTGCAACGGCGAGCGCATCGTCCATGCGAGCGCGGTGTTTGCGCGAAGCGGCGACCGGCCAACTTCATAATCCTGCCCCTTCGCGGAGTCCGCGAAGGCGAAGGGGTCAGAGAGCCGCAGAAAGCTACGCTTCCGCGAGGCCCAGATCCCTGTCTTTTCCGAACCGTGCGGGCGTCAGGGGGCGAAGCGCCTCTACTGGTTCATCGACCCGAAGAAGTCGTTGTTCGTCTTGGAGGTCCGCAGCTTGTCGAGCAGGAACTCGATGGCATCGACCGCACCCATCGGCATCAGGATGCGGCGCAGTACCCACATCTTGCTGAGCGTGGCGCGATCGACCAGCAGTTCTTCCTTGCGGGTGCCCGACTTGGTGATGTCGATCGCCGGGAAGGTGCGCTTGTCGGAGACCTTGCGGTCGAGAATGATTTCCGAATTACCCGTGCCCTTGAATTCCTCGAAGATCACCTCGTCCATGCGGCTGCCGGTGTCGATCAGCGCCGTGGCAATGATGGTAAGCGAGCCGCCCTCTTCGATGTTGCGCGCAGCGCCGAAGAAGCGCTTGGGCCGCTGCAGGGCATTGGCGTCGACGCCGCCGGTCAACACCTTGCCGGAGCTGGGAACGACCGTGTTGTAGGCACGGCCA
This sequence comes from uncultured Reyranella sp., assembly GCA_937915145.1. GTDB lineage: Bacteria > Pseudomonadota > Alphaproteobacteria > Reyranellales > Reyranellaceae > Reyranella. The sequence continues at coordinate 18,374 of CALDNT010000231.1, read as the reverse complement.
AGCCGGGTGATGGAATCGAGCAGGATCACCACGTCCTTCTTGTGCTCGACCAGGCGCTTGGCCTTTTCGATCACCATTTCCGCGACGGCGACGTGGCGGCTGGCCGGCTCGTCGAAGGTCGAACTCACGACTTCGCCCTTCACCGTGCGCTGCATGTCGGTGACTTCCTCGGGCCGCTCGTCGACGAGCAGCACCATGAGGAAGACCTCGGGATTGTTGGCAGTGATGGCGTGGGCGATGTTCTGCAGCAGCACCGTCTTGCCGGTGCGCGGCGGCGACACGATCAGGGCGCGCTGGCCCTTGCCGATCGGCGCGATCAGGTCGATCACGCGGGTCGAAATATCGAGCTGCTGCTGCGCCGTGGTTCCGGCCTTCTTGGTGAGCGTGCCGGTGCGCCGAGAGCTCACGCGGCCCGATGAGGTGGCGCGCGCGCCGCCTTCTTCTTCCTTGACGACCGGCGCCATGACGGCGGCGCCGCCGTCCATCTCGAGCTTCAGCTTCTCGTCGGGATAGAGCGGCGTCAGGCTGTCGAAGTTGATGCGGTGGCGCAGCGCCTCGGGATCGTCGAAGTTGATCTTGTTGATCTGGACCATGGCGAAATAGCGCTCGCCGTCCTTGGGGGCACGGATTTCGCCTTCCACCGTGTCGCCGGTGCGAAGACCGAAGCGGCGGACCTGGGTCGGGCTGACGTAGATGTCGTCGGCGCCCGGCAGGTAGTTGGCTTCCATCGAGCGCAGATAGCCGAAGCCGTCGGGCAGCACCTCGGCGGTGCCGACACCGAAGATGGCCTGGTCGGCCGCCGCCAGCTTCTGGAGAATGGCGAACATCAGTTCCTGGCGGCGCATCATCGCCGCACCCTCGACACCCTGCTCTTCGGCGAAGGCGAGAAGTTCGGGGGGCTTTTTCTTCTTGAGGTCTTGGAGGTTCATGGGTCTTCGTTCCGGAGTGGGAAATGACGCACGCGCCGGGCCCGCTGGGAGCGGTCACTGTGAAAGAAGGCGCTGTGTCGTACTTGAGGTGGGCCCCGTCGATCACCGCCGGGAGGCGGCGCCAAGGGCCCTAGGTGGCGGCTATTTACAGCGCGGACCGCATCATGTCAAAGGCCGCCGGCCACGGCGTTGTCTGGCCGGCGATGACGGCGCGGGCCGTCGAGCCAGAATATCCCGATCGTCAGCCCTCTTCCGCCAGCATCTCGGCGTAACGGAAGATCTCGGTGTGATCGGCGCCCTTGCCCAGCTTGCCGTCGGCGGCCGTCCAGTAGGCCACGGCCAGCGCAAGGTTGGGCACCTGGAGCTTGAGGTGAGTGGCGACGTCGCCGGCGGTGCGCAGGTCCTTGGCCATCAGCGCGGTCGTGAAGCCAGCGGCGAAGTTGCGTGGCACGACGAACTGCCGACCCTTCACTTCCGTGGCGTTGCTCTTGCCGGTCGAACTGTTGAACACGTCGACCATGGTGCCAGGATCGAGACCGAAGGCCTCGCCGACAACCAGCGCCTCGCACATGGCGACCAGGCCGGCCGCCGAAAGGTAGTTGTTGAGCGCTTTCAGCGCATGCCCCGCACCCGCCGGGCCGCACAGCGTAATGGTCTTGCCCATGGTACCGAAGATCGGCCGCACCCGTTCGAGATCGGCCGCCGCACCGCCCACCATGATGCTGAGCGAACCATCGACCGCGCGCCGCACGCCGCCGGATACCGGCGCATCGAGCAACGCCACGCCGCGGCCGGCAAGGTCGCGCGCCAGCTTCTGGGTATCGACCGGATTGGACGAGCTCATGTCGAGCACGAGAGCGCCGGCCTGGAGGCCTTCGACCGCGGCGTCGCGGCCTTCGAGGACGGCCTGCCGCACGATCTTGCCGTCGGGCAGCATGGTGATCAGCGCGTCGGCGCCTTCGGCGGCAGCCTTGGCCGAGGCGGTCGCCAATGCCGAGGGGTGGGCACCGACGAAATCCGACACCGCCTTCTGCGACACGTCGAACACGCGCAGCTTGAAGCCCGCCTCGGCGAGCCGCCTGGCCATCGGGCGGCCCATCATGCCGAGCCCGAGGAATGCGATGGTGGCGGGAGGTGCGAGTGCGGTCATGGTTCTTCCCCGGATGTGAGATCGTATTCATAAAGCGGCAGGACGCGGCCGGGAATGGCGTCGGATGGCGCGTTTCGCAGAAAACGTGCCCCCATGCGCCGGTAGAACGACGCGGCGTTGGGATCGGCCAGCACCGTCATCCGCCGCGCCCCGAGGCTGCGCGCCAGGCGCACGGCAGCGCCGAACAGCGCCCGGCCCGCACCCGAGCCGATCGCCGGTGGATCGACGAACAGGGCATCGAGGTCGACCGAGTCGCCCGCACCCAGCACTGTCGCCACGCCCAGCGGACGGTTGACGGCATCCGTCGCCACCAGCACGCGGCCAGCGGCGACGTCGCTCTCTTCGACCATGAGTGCCGCCGCGCTCAACCTCATGAAGACGGCGTCGTATCCCCAGTGCGCCTTCGACCGTACGCAGAGCGCGGTGAGGGCCTGGCCCTCACCGACCCGCGCCGGCCGTACGGCGATCATGCGGAGCCTATATGCCGCGTTCCTTGAAAACATCGCGCGCTGTCTTGAAGGCGTCGAGGCCGGCCGGGATGCCGCAGTAGATGGCGACCTGCAGGAAGATCTCCTTGATCTCCTCCTTGCTGAGGCCGTTGGTCAGCGCGCCGTTGACGTGCAACTTGAGTTCCGGCCCGCGATTGAGGGCAGCCAGCATGGCAAGGTTCAGCATCGACCGGGTCTTCTTCGACAGGCCGGGCCGAGACCAGACATAGCCCCAGCAATATTCCGTGGTGACGTCCTGGAACGACATCATGAAGTCGTCGGCATTCGCCATCGAGTTGTCGACATAGGCCTTGCCCAGCACGGCTTTGCGCAGCTTCATGCCGTCGTCGTACAGTTTCTTGTTGCGCGGGTTGGGTTTGGCTTTCTTCGCTTTTGCCTTGGCCTTGGCCATCGTCCTGCTCCTGAGTTCATTAAGCAACGGACGAGCATAGCGCAGGAAGTATCAGGGAACGACTTCGCGTGCCGGGCGGTCGGGCGGAACGTCGAGCCCCTTGTTGCGGGCCTGGCGGCAGAGATCGTCGATCGAGATGCCATCGAGCTGCGCCATCATGCCCTCGCGCAGTTCCTCCCACACCGGCCACACGACCTCGTGGGCCAGCGGAGACCCGACCGAGGGGTCGCTGGGTTCGGTCTCGGCTTCGAGGTTGCGCACGACGCGCACGACCTCGCCCAGCGTGATCAGCGTCCGGTCGCGGCCGAGGCGATAGCCGCCGCGCGGGCCGCGCTTGCCCGACAGGATACCGGCACGCACCAGGTGCTGCAGGACCTGTTCGAGGTAGCGTTTGGGAATGCGCTGGCGCTCGGTGATGTCGCCACTGCGCACCGGATGCTCGCCAACGTGGAATGCCACGTCGAGCACCGCCTCTAGAGCAAACATCGTCTTCTTGCTGAGCCGCGGCATCCTCGGTTTCCCCTTAGGCCCTCCGTACCGCCCCCGTGGTCTCACCCGCTGTCGTCACGCCGGTCGATCCAAAGCCACCCGCACCGCGTGCTGTCCCATCGAGTTCGCCGACTTCCCGCCAGATTGCCCGGGCATGCCGGGCAATGACCAATTGTGCAATTCGCATGCCGCGCGTGATCTTGAACGGCTCGCGGCTGAGGTTGATCAGGATCACCCCGACTTCGCCACGATAGTCGGCGTCGATGGTGCCAGGTGCGTTGGCCACGGTGATCCCGTTCTTGGCCGCCAGGCCGGACCGCGGCCGGACTTGGGCTTCGAAGCCCACCGGCAGCGCCAGCGAAATCCCGGTCGGAACGATTTTCCGTTCGAGCGGCCCCAGTTCGATCTCGCCCTCGATGGCAGCCAGCAGGTCGGCACCGGCGGCGGCGGCGGTCGCATAATCGGGCAGCGCGAGGTCCCGCCCGTGCGGCAGCCGCACCACCTCGATCTCGACGCTTTCGACACCGTTCATATGACCGCTACTCCGCTGCTTCCGCCGATCGCGGGCCGGCCAGGTGAAGCGCCATGCGCGCGGCGAGGCGACCGGCGACCTCGTCCTTGGTCAGCGTCGGCCAGTTCTCGACGCCCGCGGCGCTTACCAAGTGGACGGTGTTGCGTTCGCCGCCGAAGGTGCCGATGGCCGGCGACACGTCGTTGGCCACGATCCAGTCGCAGCCCTTGCGGCCGCGCTTGGCGATGGCGTTGGCCACCAGATCTTCGGTCTCGGCGGCAAAGCCTACGACCAGCGCCGGCCGCTTCGCACCGGGCTTCGACAGGGTGGCCAGGATGTCCGGATTGGCGGCAAGCTCGAGGGCCGGCGGCAGGGCGCCCGCCTTCTTCTTGATCTTGGCGCCGGCCGTCCGCGTCACCTTCCAGTCGGCGACGGCGGCGGCGCACACGGCGACATCGACTCGGCCCGCCGCGAGGCAGGCTGCCAGCATCTGGTCGGCCGAATCGACCCGGACGACGCGAACCTCCGGCGGATCGGCCACAGCAACCGGGCCGCTCACCAGCGTGACCTCAGCGCCCAGGCGCGCGAGCGCGGCGGCGATGGCATGGCCCTGCTTGCCCGAGGAATGGTTGGAGATGTAACGCACCGGATCGATTGCCTCGCGCGTCGGACCGCTGGTCACCAGCGCGCGCTTGCCGGCCAGCGGGCGGTTGGCGGCCAGCATCGACTCGATGGCGGCTGCGATCTCTGCCGGCTCCGACATGCGGCCAGGGCCATGCTCGTTGCAGGCCATGGCGCCGTCGTTGGGGCCGATGAAAGTGACGCCACGCTTCTTCAGGGTCTCGACGTTGGCAACCGTCGCGGCGTGGGTCCACATGCGCACGTTCATCGCCGGTGCAGCGAGGACGGGCTTGTCGGTGGCCAGCAGCACGGTGGCGGCAAGATCGTCGGCGAGGCCGCCTGCCATGCGCGCCAGGATGTTGGCGGTCGCCGGCACCACGACCAGCAGGTCGGCGTCGCGCGAGAGCTGGATGTGGCCCATCTCGCTCTCGTCGGTCAGCGAGAACATGTCGGTGTAGACCCGGTCCTCCGACAAGGCCTGCAGCGACAACGGGGTCACGAACCTGGTGCCGGCTTCGGTGAGGATGCAGCGCACCGCCGCGCCGCGCTCGCGCAGGCGCCGGATCAGTTCGAGCGCCTTGAAGGCGGCAATGCCTCCCGCGACGATCAGCAGTATCCGCTTGCCCTGCAACATGCCCGAAAGACTATCACAACAGGCGGCTGGCGAAAGTGTAGAGGCCCGTCAGCAACAGTGCCCAGTACACGGCCAGGCGGAACTGCTCCACCGAGAGGCGCTGGCGGATCCGCTGGCCGGCCCACATGCCGGCAAGCGCCGGCACCACCGCCGCCGCGGACACGATGGCGCGCGGCCCGTCGAGCAGGCCGAAGAAGAGCAACGAGGAAGCCAGCGTAAGCGAGGTGGCGCACAGCACGACGCCCAGCGTCTGCACCAGCTCGGCCGGCTTGATGTCCAGCCCCTGCAGGTAGGGCATCAGCGGAATGATCGGCACCCCGATCAGGCCCGCCACGAAACCGGAAACCACGCCGATCACCGGCGCCAGCGGCTTTTCCAGGTCGGCGTGGATGTGGAGCCGGATGCGCAGCAACCCCAGGCCGCTGTAGGCGACCAGCACCGCCGCCAGCACCAAGAACGCCCAGTTCGGGCCGCGCTGGCCGATCAGCCACATGGTGAGGCAAAGCAGGATCATCAGCGGCACGATGAGCGGCCACTGCCGGCGCACGATGATCAGGAACTTGCCCCCGATCGCGGCCTGCCAGACATTGGTGAAGATGGTCGGCAGGGCGATCAGCGCGATCGCTTCCGGCAGCGGCAGGACTAGCGTGGTGAGCGCGATCACGATGGTCGGAAGGCCCAGCCCGACCAGGCCCTTGACGGTGCCGGCCAGCAGGAAGACGGCAAGCCCAAAGGCGATTTCCTGCGGCGTCACCGCCTAGTACCAGGCAGCCGCGGCGGCGAAGATGGCGGCAACGAGCGCAAGGACGGCCACCACCTCGGCGAAGCCGGCGCGCGGCCATAGCCGGCCGGGCACCGGCAGCGGCGGCGCGGCGGCGCGTTCGGCGATGCGGCGCTCGCGTTCGGCCACAAGATGCAGGCTGTCGATCAGACGCGGCAGGCGCCTGAGCGCCCGGACGAGTTCTCCGGCGGTACGTTCGACGGTGGCGCGCGGGCCGAAATGCGTGCGCATCCAGTCCTCGATCAGCGGCCGCGCCAGCTCCCAGATATTGACCTTGGGATTGAGCTTGGTGCCCATGCCCTCGGCCATCAGCATGGTCTTCTGCAGCAGCAGGAGTTGCGGTTGCACCGCCATCTCGAATTGCTCGGTGACGCGCAGCAGCTGCGCGAGAAACCGCGCGATCGAGATGGCGTGGCTCGGCTTGCCGAAGATCGGCTCGCCGATCGACCGGCAGGCCTGGGCGAAGGTCTCCAGCGACTGGTTCGGCGGCACATAGCCGGCGCGGAACTGGACTTCGGCGACCGCCCGATAGTCGCGCTGCAGGAAGGCGACCAGGAGTTCGGCGAGGTAACCGCGCGTGTCCTCGTCGACCCGGCCCATGATGCCGAAGTCGACCGGCACGATGCAGCCCTTGCGATCGACGAAGGCGTTGCCGCCGTGCATGTCGGCATGGAAGAAGCCGTCGCGAAACACCTGGTAAAAGAACGCCTCGGCGCAGGTCTTCATGATGGCGTCGGCGTCGTGGCCTGCCGCCACGATGGCATCGCGATCGCCGATCGGAATGCCGTCGATGCGCTCCAGGGTCAGCACCCGCTCGGCGGTGCGGTCCCAGTCGATCGTGGGCGCACGGTAGCCCGGGTCGTCGGCGAAGTTCTCGCCCAGTTCCTCGGCCGCCGCCGCCTCCATGCGCAGGTCCATCTCGATCCGCACCACGTCGGCGAAGGCGCGCACCGAATCGACCGGCTTCAGGCGCCGGAACCGCGGCTGCGTGCGCTCGACCAGCGCCGCCATCCAGTAGAAGAGATCGAGGTCGCGAGCGAAGGCCTTTTCGATGCCCGGCCGCAGTACTTTCACTGCAACGTCGCGGCCGTCTGTGGTCACCGCAAAATGCACCTGGGCGATCGAGGCGGCCGCCACCGGCACGTCGTCGAAACTGGAAAACAGCGAATCGACGGGCTGGCCGAGCTCGCTCTCGATGGTGCGGCGGGCCTCGGCGCCGGAAAAGGCCGGCAGATGGTCCTGCAGGCTGGCGAGATCGGCGGCAACGGCCTCGCTCAGCAGATCGGCGCGGGTCGACAGCGCCTGGCCGAGCTTGATGAAGGACGGGCCCATATCCTGCAGCGCCGCCGCCAGCCGCTCGCCCGGCCGGCGCGGATCGCGGCGGCGGGCGAACAGCCGCGCCCAGGCGACCAGCGCCGGTGCGATTCGCAGGGTCTCGAGCGGAAACAGCGCATCGTGCCGCGCAAAACTCAGGGCCATGCGCATCAAGCGCCAGCTGTTGCGAAGTGCCCGCAGCATCTAGATGCGCCAGGCGCTGTGCAGGGCCACGACGCCCAGCGTCATGTCGCGCCAGGCGACATTGGCGAACCCGGCGCGACCGAGCCGCCGCGCCAGCTCGCGCTGCGGCGGAAAGCGGCGAATGCTCTCGTGCAGATAGCGGTAGGACTCGGCGTCCCGGGCGACAAGGCGACCGAAGAACGGCAGCGCCCGCTCCGAGTAGGCATCGTAGAGGCGGCCGAGCGGCGCCGACGTCATCTTGCTGAACTCCAGGCAATAAAACCGGCCACCCGGCTTCAGCACGCGATGCGCCTCGGCCAGCGCCTTGTCGATGTCGGTGACGTTGCGCAGGCCGAAGGCGATCGTGTAGCCGTCGAACCGGCGATCCGGAAACGGCAGCGCCTCGGCATCGCCGGTGGTCCAGGTGAGGCCCGCCAGCAGACCGCGGTCGACGGCGCGGTCGCGGCCCACCGCCAGCATCGCCGGATTGATGTCGCAGACCGTGACGTCGGCCGGTTCGTCGCCCTTGCCTCCGGCCTGGCGGGCGAGCAGGCGGAAGGCGATGTCGCCGGTACCGCCTGCCACGTCGAGGAATTTCTCGCCCGGCCGCGGATTTGCCACATCGACCAGGGCATTCTTCCACAGCCGGTGAACGCCGCCCGACATCAGGTCGTTCATCAGATCGTAGCGCGGCGCCACGCTTTCGAAGACCTGGCGCACCATTCCGGCCTTTTCGGCCGCCGGAACGTCCTTGAAGCCGAAGGATGCCTGTGCCGCCGGCTCTGACGCGCTAGGATCGGGGGTGTCGGGGGAGGCTCGGCTCATGGGGCCGCAACCTAGAGGAATCGCCATGCTGCTGAAAGACCGGGTGATCCTGATCACCAACGTCGAAAAGTTCGCCGGCTACGGCACGACCCGTGTAGCACTCGCCCAGGGCGCCACCGTGCTGGCGCACGATCCCGCCTTCGAGGCGCCGAGCGCCCGGCGCAAGTACGAGACCCAGTTCCAGGGCGCGCACGCGCTGTCGGCCATCGAGCCCGCCACGATGATCGAGCTGGCGCTGAAGCGGCACGGCCACATCGACGCCCTGGTCAACAACGACGCCTTTCCCGCCCTGCGCGCGCCACTGGGCGAAGCCCGCCTGGAAGACTACCGCAACGCCCTCGAGGCGATGGCGGTGGTGCCCTTCCACCTCGCCCAGCTGGTGGCGCCGTCGATGCGCAAGCGCAAGTCGGGACGCATCGTGTTCGTGTCGTCGGCGGCACCGCTGCGCGGCATCGCCAACTACGCGCCCTACGTCTCGGCGCGGGCCGCGGCCAATGGCCTCGTCTCCTCGCTCGCCAGGGAGCTGGGCCGCGACGGCATCACGGTGAATGCCGTGGGCTCGAACTACGTCGAGAACCCCGACTACTTCCCGCCGGCGCTGCTGGCCAACCGCGAGGCAATGGCCAAGATGACGGCGCAGATCCCGCTCGGCCGGCTGGGCAAGTCCGACGAGCTCGGCGCGGCGATCTGCTTCCTGTGCTCCGACGGCGCCGGCTTCATCACCGGCCATGTCCTGCCGCACGCCGGCGGCTGGGCATGATCCTGCCGCCAGCCTTCCGATGCCGACACCCCGGTGTCGGGAAAATCCTGTCGGAAAATTCAAGGCGTTGATCGGCAAGGCTTTTCGCCGGCCGTTTTCCGACACCCGTGTGTCGAGGAATGCCAACCGTGTCGGAAAACCTCCTCACGCCATCCACCCACCTGCCGCAGCACGGCCCCTCATCCTCCAGCGATCTTGCCCGGCGGGCGCGCCGGTGGGCCGGCGTCGTTCAGTGCGCTTCCCTGACGGCGGGCCAGAGGGGCTGGCGGGGAAAGAAGCGCGGGCAGGACTTTGCCGGAATGGAGAATCGACACAGTTCAGGCGCCGGCCAACTCTCGACAGATCATCGGTGCACCAGCGGTGCACATCAAATCGAAGATAGCAATCCATGGTTGTGGCTCTTTTTTCGACGACTGCTATCTTCAAAAGCACCATGAACCGCCGCCCGATTTCACCCAAAGAGAAGTTCGCCCAAGCGACCGCCCTCTGGCTGTTCACCGTCCTGTTGAGCATCCCACTCTGGGACTTGGCGAGCTTGTTGTTCAGCGCCTACCGCTTCGGATCACTCCACTCGCTGGTGGAAATCTTTCTCAAGCCTGCGGGGACGATTGCCGGGTTGATGCTTATGTTCGCGATAGTTGCGGAACATGGTATCGGATCGATCGCCGAGCGCTACTGGCCGGCTTTCCTGATCGCCTCCGCTTTCACGGCCCTAATCCTGCGGGGGTGGTGGCGGCGCAGCTAGAGCCACGCCGCCTCGCGATGCGATCAATCGAAGACGCCGCTCTCGCCGGCAGCGTATCCGCGTTCGATGAATTCCCTCGTTTGCTTCTCCAGACCGTCTTCCTCGTTCGACGCGTAGTTGCTGGAGTACCTCTTTGCGTACTGGCCTGCGATCCACAGCGTCGCTTTTAGCGGAAACTTCGCCTGCTGCATGAAGAGTCCGACATTGAAGTTCGAGACGTTCCTGAATTGGCGCAACTGGACAAAGCCCGATTTCTCTCCGACAGCGGCCTTGCGCTGATAGTCGAACTCGCCTCCCTGAGCGATCGCCGCTCGGGCCTGCTCGTAGACTTTCTCCAAGATCGTCAGGGAAGGTATCGCACCTCCAGGAGCCAACGTGGCGGCCCCGCCGCCCACAATTGTCCTGCCAGCCGCCCGGCCAGCGGCGGCGACATGGCGGAGATCTTCGACAGGCGACATGAGATACCCGGTCGGCGAATAGGGATCAGGCACCCGCGATCCGTCGGGCAGGCGAACTTCGCGGCCGCGAAATTGCTCCAGGGACTTCAGGTGCTCGCGATCGCTCGAAGGTTCGCTCCATTTCTGCGCTCGAATACGTTCGTTGCGTGCCTCCGGGCCAAGCTGAGCAAGCGAAGGTCCGATCTCGGCAGGGGCGCCCTCTTTGGCCGGCGTCGCCTTGCTGTCCGCGCCGAGATCAAGGTTGTCACCAGATACCTTGATGAAGCCATGCTCCGGCCGACCGGTCTCATTGGCCGCCGATTGCCTCTTCGCGATCCTTGCCTGCCGCTGCTCCTCCAGAACCTCGTAAGCGTAGTCGGTCAGCTGCTCGCGCTTGATGATGGGCACGATGTAGTCGACCGTGCGCTGCGCGATGGCCTTGAGGTCGGCAAGGTTGGGATCGCGGCCCTCGATGACGGGAAAAGCGTCGAGATCGCGCCGCAGCAGGATCGCGCCCCGCCCCGACGGGCTCAGCCGGCGGTCCATCCAGGGCGCATTGCGCATATAGGCGAAGGGATCGTGCCGCTCGAGAGGCAGTTCTTCGGCGGGGAGTTCTTCGAGGGGCGGCGGCACAGCGGGAGGTTCCACCGAAAGCACTCCATCGCCCGGTGGCTCGATGCCAGCCAATGCAGGCGGCGCCTCCTCCGGCGGATCGGGGGTGACGAGGATTTTAGGCAACTGATGGGTCACGGCGCCTTGGTCGTCGGGCTCGTTCATGCGGGTCTCCGGAAATGGAAAAGGCCGCCCGGGAGGGCGGCCTGAGATCGCGGGAAGCGGACAGCAAAAGGCCCGCGCCGGGGGTTTCCGAGCGGGCCGCAACGGGGATACTTCCCGCTATTGTAGGACATTTATTACCATTTTCCTGTTGAACCTGCAAATCCGTCTTTGCGGGTCTAGTGTGCGTCCATGACAGGGCTGCACCCCGGCCGCGCCAGCGGCACCGAAGGCTATGGCGAGACGGCGGACGTGCTGGTGAAACAGTACGAAAGCGTGAGCTTCGCCGAGGTCCATCGCGACACGCTGGCCCTGTTCCCGACCGCTCCCGCCTCTGTCCTCGACATCGGTGCCGGCACCGGCCGCGATGCCGCGGCACTTGCCGCCATGGGACACGCCGTGGTGGCCGTCGAGCCGACGGCCGAGCTGCGCGCCCACGGCCAACGCCTCCATGCCGGTGCGGCGATCGACTGGATCGACGATGCCCTGCCCGAACTGGTGGCCGTACATGCACTCGGCCGGCGCTTCGACCTCGTCCTGCTGAGTGCCGTGTGGATGCATCTCGACGAGGCTGAGCGTACGCGCGCCATGGACCGTGTCGCAGGCCTGCTGCAGCCCGGCGGACTGATGACGCTCAGCCTGCGGCACGGTCCGGTGCCGGCGGGCCGGCGCATGTTCGAGGTCTCGGCCGCCGAGACGCGCGCACTGGCCGCCCGCCATGGACTGGAAACGATCCACGACAGCGAGCGCCCCGCCCTGCTGGGCGGCAGCGCGGTGTGGTGGAGCGTGCTCGCCTTGCGCGCGCCCGGGCGGCTCAAAGCAGCTCGGCGATCTGCACCGCGTTGAGCGCCGCGCCCTTGCGCAGGTTGTCGCCGACCGCGAACAGGGCGAGGCCGTGCGCGACGGTGGGATCGCGGCGCACGCGACCGACGAAGACCTCGTCGCGGCCGGTCGCTTCCAGCGGATTGGGCACGTCGCTCAGCACCACGCCCGGCGCCGCGCGCAGGACCTCCAGCGCCGCCTCGACCGGCAGCGCGCGGTCGAACTCGAGGTTCATCGACAGGGCATGGCCGGTGAAGACCGGCACGCGCACGCAGGTGCCCGACACCGGCAGGTCGGGGATTTCCAGGATCTTGCGGCTCTCGTCGCGCAGCTTCACCTCTTCCTCGGTGTAGCCGTCCTCGACCACCTTGTAGTTGAGCGGCACGACGTTGAAGCCGATGGGCACGCTCCACTTCCTGACCGACGGAAACGCCAGCGCGCTTCCGTTTTCGACGAGGGCCGCCGACTTGGGCGCGATCTCGCGCAGCTGGGCCTCGAGTTCCTGCACGCCGGCGACGCCGGCACCCGACACCGCCTGATAGGTGCTGGCCACGAGGCGCTTCAGTCCGGCCGCCCGGTGCAGCGGCTTCAGGACGGGCATCGCCGCCATGGTGGTGCAGTTGGGATTGGCGACGATGCCCCTGGGGATCGACTTCAACGCGTGCGGATTGACCTCCGACACCACCAGCGGAACTTCCGGATCGCCGCGCCAGGCCGAGGAGTTGTCGATGACGATGGCACCTGCCGCAGCGGCGACCGGCGCGAGCTTGAGCGAGGTCGACCCGCCGGCCGAAAAGAACACGATGTCGAGGCCGGCATAGTCGGCGGTCGCCGCATCCTCGACGACGATTTCAGTGCCCTGCCATCTGATGCGGCTGCCGGCCGAGCGCGCCGAGGCGAAGAGGCGCAGCGACCGCACCGGGAAGGCGCGTTCCGCCAGGATGGACCGCATGAGTCCGCCGACCAATCCGGTCGCGCCGACGATTCCGATGGCCTTCGGCGAGGCCCGATGTTGAACGACTGACATGAACACTTCTCCTGCAGTGAGCCGGAGACGGGCGTCCTTAAATGACAAAGGCCCCGTCCGATCGGCGGGGCCTTCAAGAAATCGATCGCTTCTAGACGATCAATTCGCGCGCTCCCTCGCCCCCCGACCATCGGTGGTGGTTTTTTTGGTAGTCGGGGTTTTGGCGAAGCGCGACATGGCGAGACACCTAATCGAGCGCCGGCTTTTTGTAAAGCCGGGATCGGTTTGTCGGCGGCCGAAGAAGGCCGTCGAGCACACGTCGCAGTTTCAGGATCGCCGGTTCGATCTCCGATTCGGGTGTCCCGGCATAGCCGAGGATCAGGCCGTGCCGCTTCGACCTGCCCGCGTAGCAGACCGACAGCGGCTGCACGACGAGGCCGGCCATCGCCGCGGCCTTCGTCGCCGCGACATCGTCGAACGATTTCGCGAGCGCGCCGACGGGAAGCGCGATCAGGTGCATGCCGCCGGGATCGGGCTCGATCGTCAGCAGGCCGCCGAGATGCCGCCCCGCCGCCGCCAGGAGGGCCTCGCGACGGCCGGCATAGAGCAGGCGGGTGCGGCGCAGATGCGACGCGAGATGGCCATCGGTGATGAACCGCGCCAGCGCGCCCTGCGCCATCAGCGGCGCGCGCACGGAGATCCTGTCCATCAACCGTTCCGTCACGTCGACAAGAGAGGCCGGCAGGACGAGGAAGCTGAGACGCAACGCCGGGAACAGCAACTTGGAGAAGCTGCTGAAGTAGGCGACGCGGCCGGAGCGGTCGAGCGCGCGCAGTGGCGCCAGCGGCCGGCCGCTATAACGATACTCGCCGTCGAAATCGTCTTCGGCGATCCAGCCCTTATGACGCTCGGCCCAGCTCAGGAGCTTGAGCCGGCGCTGCAGGCCGAGCACGGCGCCCAGCGGAAAATGATGGGCGGGCGCCACGACCGCGAGGCGCGCCTCCGGCGCCGCTTCCTGCGCCGCCTCGGGCGGAAAGCCCGCCGCATCGATGCGCACCGGCACCGCGCGGACGGACGCCGCCACCAACGCATCGCGGACGCCGACAAAACCCGGCTCCTCGATCCAGGCCGCGTCGCCGGCGTCGAGGGCTACTTCGGCAAAGAGCGCCAGCCCGTGGCGGATGCCGGTGGTGATGACGACTTCGCGTGCCTCGCAAGTGAAACCGCGCGCCATGCCGAGATAGGCCGCGACCGCCTCGCGCAGCCCCGAATGACCGAACGGATGCGCCGTGGCCGCCTCAGCCGACGGCCGCCGCCATTCGCGCTCCAGCAGCTTGGCCCACAGCGCAAAGGGAAAGGCCTCACGGTCGGGCTGGCTGGTCGGAAAGGCCAGCGGCAGGGCGTCCGAGGCGAGCGGCGGGCTGGCGGCCAGCAGCGCGCGGGCGCGTCTCGCGACCGTTGGTCGAGTGGGCTGTGGCGCTTCCAAAGGCACCGGCGTGCGCGGCGCATACAACATCTCGTCGGGCAGGTTGGCCGCCACCGTCATGGCCGAGCCCGGCTGGCCCACGACGTAGCCCTCGGCCACGAGCTGGTCGAGGGCCAGCACCACCGTGCCGCGGGCGCAGTCGAGATCCTGGGCCAGCAGGCGCGACGACGGCAGGCGCGTGCCGGGTCTCAGCCGGCCTTCGAGGATGGCGCGGCGCACCTGCTCGCCGATCTGGCGGTGCAGCGGCAGCGGGCTCGCGGGATCGAGCGCGACGCCCAGGGGTGGTGCGCGGTGGGAACGGGTTTTCAAACTGGTCCAGTCATTTTCCGGTAAACCGGCCCTTTCACCTGATCCGTATCGCGACGATGGTCTGGCTGCAAGCAACCCCATCCAGGTAAGCCATGACAAGCCCTCCCGATTCAGTAACCAACTCCGACGCCAGCTATCCCGTCACACCGGTCAACAAGGTGAAGCGCGTCCACGAGCGCGGCCGCTACGACAAGGCGACCGTGCACGCGATCCTGGATGCCGCCCTGGTGTGCCACATCGCCTACGTGATCGACGGTCGCCCCTTCTGCACGCCGACCGGCTTCTGGCGCGAGGGCGAGCATCTGTACTGGCACGGCTCCTCGGCCAGCCGGATGATCCGCAGCCAGAAGGAGGGCGTCGACGTCTGCCTCACCGTCACGCATTTCGACTCGCTGGTGATGGCGCGCTCGGGCTTCCACCATTCGGTGAACTATCGCGCCGTAATGGCCTTCGGAAAGGCGCATGTTATCGACGATGCCGAGACCAAGCTCCGGCTGATGGACAATTTCATCGACCGCATCTACCCCGGCCGCTCGAAGCTGATCCGCCAGCCCAACAAGCAGGAATTCAAGGCGACCACCATGATCGGCATGGAGATCGAGACCGCGTCGGCCAAGATCCGCGACAAGCATGTCGCCGACGAGGAAGAGGATTACGCCGGCGTGCCGGCCTGGTCGGCGCTCTATCCGATCACCCAGGTACTGGGCGAGCCGTCCGAGTGCGAACGCCAGATCCCCGGCCTCACAAGGCCCGACGGCATGTCCGACTTCGAGCCGGGCACGCGCTTCGATGAGCTGATGACGAAGAGTTATCGCCGCACCTTCGAGGGCTGATGGGCGGGACCTGACGGGCGGCGCACCATTGCCGTCAGGCTCCGAAAATCTGGTATGATGCTGTCATACCAGAGGAACGGTCATGCCCAAGGTCTCCAAGCGCACCTTCAGCCTGCCAGCGGAGCAGGCGGCGTATATCGACGCGAAGGTCGAATCAGGGGCTTACGTTTCAAGCTCCGAGGTCATCAGAGAAGGCCTTCGCGCCCTGCAGGAGCGCGACGCCGCGATCGAACGCTGGCTGCAGGACGAGGTGGCCCCTGTCCATGACGCAATGAGGGCAAATCCGGAGCGCAAGCTTTCGGCAAAATCCGTCTTTTCCGAAGTGCGCGCCCGCTACACGGCAAGACGCAAGGCGCGTCGTTGAGGCGTCGTACCGTTGCTTTCGCGCCGGAAGCGCGAAGCGATCTCATTCGTCTGGGTGACTGGATCGCCGAACGCGCGGGCGTCGCTGTCGCGTTGAACTACATCGAACGTCTTGAAGACTATTGCGCCGGGTTCGAGACCTCCGGCGAACGCGGCCAACGACGCGACGACATACGCGCCGGCTTGCGTGTCGTCGGTTTCGAACGACGAGTGACGATCGCCTTCACCGTCTCCACGACCGAAGTGACGGTTCTTCTCCTCTACTACGGTGGTCAGAACTGGACGGGGATGCGCGGCTAGCCGTTGCCGGTCTGGCCATTGACCCCCAGGGAAGTCGAGCAGCTCGGTGCAGACAAGTTTTGTTGCGGGGTTTTCCGGCGTTCGGTACAATTATTTCAACGTCCGGTAAACGGTCGAGCCTGGAGGGAACCATGCTGACTGCAGCGAACAACGAGATGTTGACGCGCGTTGGGCCCGACACACCCATGGGAAACCTGATGCGGGAATACTGGATTCCCGCCTGCCTGTCGTCGGAACTGAAGGCCGATGGCGAGCCGATGCGGCTGCTGTTGCTCGGCGAGCGGCTCATCGCCTTTCGCGACAGCGACGGCCGGATCGGCATCATGGAACATCGCTGCCCGCATCGCTGCGCCTCGCTGTTCTTCGGGCGCAACGAGGAAGGCGGCCTGCGCTGCGTCTATCACGGCTGGAAGTTCGACGTCGAAGGCAACTGCGTCGACATGCCGAACGTGAAACCGGAGCAGGACTTCAAGCACCGCATCAAGGCGAAGGCCTACAAGGTGGTGGAACGCGCCGGCTTCGTCTGGACCTACATGGGCCCGCGCGCCGAGGCGCCGCCGCTGCCCAGCATCGAAGTGATGATGCTACCCGAGGAAGACCGCTTCACGCGTGTCCACCAGCGCGAGTGCAACTGGTTCCAGTCGCTCGAAGGCGACATCGACACCTCGCATTTCGGTTTCCTGCATGTCGGCGGCCTCAAGATGGAGGATGTCGATCCGACGACCATCCACCGCTGGGGCGTCATGGACCGCGCGCCCGACTACAAGGCGACGGAGACCGACTGGGGCACGATGTATGCCGCCTACCGCGAAGCCGAACCCGGCAGCTACTACTACCGCTTCGCCCATTTCCTGATGCCGTTCATCACCCTGACGCCGAACGGATCGTTCGAGGATCAGGTGGCGTGCACGCTGAACGTGCCGATGGATGACACCCACACCATGACCTACAACCTCGCCTGGAAGAAGAAGACCCGGCCGCTGGAGACGCTGAAGAACGGCGACTGGATCCCGGGCCTGGAGCCGGACATGCAGTTCCTGCCCGACACCAACGACTGGTACGGCCGCCATCGTCTGGTCGCCAACCGCGAAAACGACTACTTCATCGATCGCGATATGCAGCGCACGGTGAACTACACCGGCATCCAGGGCATCGGCCGCCAGGACCAGGCGGCGATCGAATGCATGGGCGAGATCGTCGACCGCTCGCTCGAGCATCTGGCGCCCTCAGACCGCATGATCGCCCTCACGCGCAAGCACCTGCTGAGCGCGGCACAGGAACTGATGAACGACAAGAAGGTGCCGGCCACCGTCGACAATCCCGACATCTATCGCGGCGCGCGCGGCGGCTCGTTCGTGGCGTCGGCCAGGCTCGACTGGCTCGCGGCCTATGGCGAGAAGCTGCAGACGGCGAAGAGCCCGCTCGGGCTGCTGGCAAGGATGCCGCTGGCTGCCGAGTAACCGCCGGCAGCGGTAGCCGGCCGCGGCGTGCCTTCAACACCAGGGCTTGATATACTCGAGCGTCCTTCGAAAGCCCCCGGGAGAGAGCCATGCCCGACACCGTCGCCACGCCTCAGGATACGGCCGATACCGCCGCCGGGCGCCGCGCCAGCCTCGACCAGGCGCTCGCCAGCACGCGACTCGAAGGGCATGTCCCCACACCTGAATTCCTCGCCGATTGCGAGGACTTCATCGCCGGACGAATCACGCGCGATGAAATCATGGCCCGCAGTACCGCACGAGCGCTCGCAGCCGAGCGGGCGGCCGATGCGGCGTGATCCTCAAGATGCCGCAGTCAAACGCTGGCTGCAGGGAGAGGTGGCGCCTGTTTATTACGCGAAAAGGACAAATCCCGAGCGCGAGCTTTCGGCGGAATTCGTCCTTTCCAAAGTGCGTGCCCGCTATTCAGCAGCGAGCAAGGCGAGCAGTTGATACTTCCAGAAAGGTGCGGCGGTGCTCGTCTGCTATTTGGACGATAGCGGCGGAGACGGTGACGTGCCGGCCATCACGATTGGTGGCTACATCGCTGGACTAACCTAACGACGTTTAGGACGTTTTTTTATCTTGTCGAGAAGCTTGGCTCGCAGCATGTCGTCAATGCCACGCTGGATCAGATATCCAGCAGCATTCGTCGGCGTGTTGCCGTAGTTCCCGATCGCGACAAGCTGATTCAAGTAGTCGAACGTCTGGAGTGAAACGGTCGGCTGCACCTTTACTGTGTCGTTAAGATTCTTACCGCGTA
>CALDNT010000230.1 GCA_937915145.1 uncultured Reyranella sp. | reverse complement strand
GCGAAGCGGCGGACATCCGACCTCCACGGGTCGTGGAGGTGCCTAGCCCGGCCAGGGAAGAGACCAGGTCTTTACATTGGTAAAACTCTTCATCGCCTCCAGCACGCCTTCCTTGTAGCCCAGCCCCGAATCCTTGATGCCGCCGAAGGGCGACATTTCGATGCGATAGCCCGGCACTTCCCAGATATTCACGGTGCCGACCTGCAATTCGTCGACGAAGCGGGTGATGTAATCCAGCCGGTCGGTACAGACCCCCGACGAGAGGCCGTAGGCGGTGCCGTTGGAGACCTTTATGGCGTGGTCGATGTCCCTCACCCGGATGATCGGGATCGCCGGGCCGAAAGTCTCCTCGCGCACCAACTCGCAGGCGGGGTCGACATGGTCGACCACGGTGGGCGGAAACAGCGCACCCTTGCGATCGTTGCCGTGCAGCAGCCTGGCGCCGTGGTTGGCCACCGCCTCGCTGACCCGGTTCTGGAACAGGGTGGCGGCGCGTTCGTGGATCACGGTGCCGACGTCGGTCTCGGGATCGAGCGGATTGCCGGCCTTCAGTTTCCTGGCCTTGGCCAGCACGCGTTCGACGAAGGCGTCGGCGATCTTGTCGACGACAAGGATACGCTTCACCGCAGTGCAGCGCTGGCCGGAGTTCTTGGTGGCGCCGGCAACGGCCAGGTCGGCGGCATGATCGAGGTCGGCGTCCTCCATGACGATCAGCGGGTCATTGCCGCCGAGTTCGAGGACGATGCGCTTATAGCCGGCCTTGTCGGCGATATACTTGCCGACCCGGACCGAGCCCGTGAAGGTGACAAGATCGGCGTGCGGGTCGGTGATCATGGCATCGCCGATGTCCGACGGGTTGCCGGTGATGACCGACAGCATTTCCGGCGGCAGGCCGGCCTCGTAGAGCGTGTCGGCCAGGAACAGCGCGGTGAGCGGCGTCAGTTCGGTGGGCTTCAGGACGACGCAGTTGTTGGTGGCAAAGGCCGGCGCCAGCTTGTGGGCCACCATGTTGAGCGGATGGTTGAAGGGGGTGATGGCACTGATGGCATTGAGCGGCTGGCGCAGGGTGAAGATCTTGCGCGGCTTGCCGTGCGGCGTGAGATCGCAGGAGAAGGTCTGGCCGTCGTCGAACAGGCAGAGCTGGCCGGCGAAGGTGAAGACGTCGTAGGCGCGGCCGACCTCGTATAGCGAGTCTTTTAGGCAAAGACCCGATTCGAGGGTGATCAGTTGGGAGAGTTCTTCCTTGCGGGCGACCAGGAGGTCCGCGGTCTTGAGCAGGATCTGCTGGCGCTGGTAGCGCGTCAGCTTGGGCTTGTAGTCGTGGGCGATCCGGAAGGCTTCGGCGACCAGTTCGGGCGTGGCGCGCGGCACGGTGCCGACCAGGCGGTTGTCCCAGGGGAAGCGCACTTCGAGGCGCGCCTTGGTCTCGACCTTCCGGCCGGCGATGCGCAGGTACTCGTTGCGCACGTCACTGCGAATCATCGTATCCATTCAGGTCACCAGATTGAGAGCGAGGTCGAAGGCGTCGAAATTGCGCCAGTGACGGGAGGCGGTGCCGTTGGCGAGCTTGCGGTTGCAGAGGAGCGGCACCTTCTGCTCGGAGATGCCGCCGTGGCTGCGCAGCGGTTCGGTGAGACCCGAGAGATCGTGTCGGCTCGCCGAGGTGCCCAGCACCTTGTGCTTGGTCGACACGACGATGAGATCGCCAAGCCGGTCGGCCGGCAGCTCGAAGCGCTGGGCGGCCTCGTTCTTGGTCAGAGCGGCTTCGATGCCGGGGAGCGCCTTCACCTTGGCCGCCCACTCCGCGGGCGAGGCGCCGGCCGGCAGGTAGACGGCGGCAAATGAACCGAGGGCGCCATGGTGGACGACGTAGGGATCGGTGATCGGCAGGATGACGCGGGCCTTGTCGGTGCCCAGCCATTTATCGAACAGGTCCTGCAGGTACATGACGTCGGGCTGGCCGTCGGCGCCGAACTTGGCGTTCATGCCGTGGTCGGCGGTCAGCACGATGGTGCAGCCCATGGCGTCGAGTTTGGCCATATAGCCGTCCATCATGGCGTAGAAGTCGTTGGCCACCGGCGTGCCGGGCGCGTGCTTGTGCTGGATATAGTCGGTGGTCGACAGATACATGATCTCCGGCCGGTCGCGTTCCATCAGTTTCACGCCCGCGGCGAAGACGAACTCCGAGAGCCCGGCGCTGTAAACGTCGGGCACGGCCATGCCGACGAAGGCGTTGACGTTCTCGATGCCGTTGTCGGCCAGCGTCGCCTTGTCGGACTTCTCCGAGGAGAAGGCGCAGGCCTTGCCGGCACCGAGCTCCAGGCCCTTGCCCAGGAGGCCGCGCAGCTTGTCCTTGGCGGTGACCACGGCGATGCGCAGGCCGGCCCTCTGGAAGGCCGGAAACAGAGTCTCGACCCGCAGGAACTTGGGGTCGTTCATCATCACCTCTTTCCCGCTGTCGGGATCGAGGAAGTAGTTGCCGCAAATGCCATGCACTTCAGGCGGCTGGCCGGTGACGATGGAAAGATTGTTGGGATTGGTGAAGGAGGGAACGACGCAATCGGCGAGCAGGTTGGTCCCCTGCTTGAGCACCTTGGCGAACCACGGCGCCCGCCCCGCCTCGACCGCCTGCTCGATGTAGCCGGGCTCCGAGCCGTCGATGCAGACCACCACGACAGGCTGCTTGGGCAAGCGATAGGTTCGGCCGTTGACCGCGAGGTCGCCGATGGTGCTGATCGTGTCCATGTCCTACTCCGCTGCCAGGGCTGGGCCGCCGTTGCTGACCCGCAGCTCGTCGAGCACATCGCGGACAGCCGCCAGGGCACCCTTCATGTGCTCGGGGTACAGCCGGCCGATACAGCCCATGCGGAAGGAATCGGCCACCGTGAGTTTGCCGGGATAGATGACGTAGCCGCGGTCCTTCAGCCCGTCGTAGAAACGCTGGAAGACGAACTTCGGGTCGGTCGGCATGTGGAAGGTGACGATGATCGGCGCCTGCAGCTCATTGGGCAGCAACGTGCGGAAGCCCATGGCGCGCATGCCGTCGATCAGGACCCTGGCATTGTCGCGATAACGCTTGCCGCGTCCCGCGACGCCGCCCTCGGCTGCATGCTCCTCGATCGCCTTGCCCAGCGCCACGATGACATGGATGGGCGGCGTGAAGCGGTACTGGCCGGTCTTCGCAAACGCCTCGGCCTGGTCGAACAGGTCGAGCACCAGGGTGGTGGCATTGCCCTTGCACTCGGCGAGTGCCGTGTTGCGGCAGACCACGAAGACCAGGCCCGGCACGCCTTCGAGGCACTTGTTCGAGGAGGCGGCCAACGCATCGT